>VKGY01000091.1 GCA_008080685.1 Spirochaetota bacterium | reverse complement strand
CTACGCCCGTCCACAGCCCCATGCCTGTTTTATCCTCGACATCCAGGATGACCTGGTAAACCAGGGTGGCATCATGGATCTCATAACCCGCGAGGCGCGGCTTTTTAAGTATGGCTCCGGCACGGGATCCAATTTTTCTAAGATCAGAGCCACCAACGAAGGCCTCTCCGGGGGCGGCGTCTCTTCTGGGCTTCTCTCCTTCCTAAAAATCGCCGACCGTTCCGCTTCGGCAATCAAATCGGGAGGAACCACCCGCCGGGCGGCGAAGATGGTGATCCTTGACGCCGACCATCCGGACATCGAGCCCTATGTAGCCTGGAAATCCGAAGAGGAGCACAAGGTCGCCTCCATGGCCGTGGGAAGCGCCCTCCTCAAACGGTATGCCAAGGCTATGGTCGCGGCGGTGGAATCCTCGGGATTGGGGAATGGCGAGGCCTTTTCCCTTTTTGCGAACGCCGAGCTGAGAAAGGCCGTGAAATCTGCTCTGGACGATGGGGTTCCTTCCTCGTGGATCCACCAGGTTCTCTCGCTATACCGCCAGACTGGCGAATTGATTCCCCTGTCTGTCTACGACACCGGATGGGAATCCGAAGCCTACGCCACTGTGTCAGGCCAGTCATCGAACAACTCTGTGCGGGTGAACAACGAGTTCATGAAAGCGGTTATAGACGACAAGGATTGGAACCTTACTGCCCGGACCACCGGCAGGATAATGAGGACCATCAGAGCTCGGTCCCTCTGGGATACCATCGCCCGAACCGCCTGGCAATGCGCCGACCCGGGGCTTCAATTCCACGGGACGGTCAATGAATGGCACACATGCTTGACGGATGGGGAAATCAGGGGTTCCAATCCCTGCTCCGAGTACATGTTCCTGGACGACACCGCCTGCAATCTCGCCTCCCTCAACCTCCTGCCTTTCTACGACGAGGCCAGCTCGACCTTCGACGAGGAGGCGTACCGCCACGCCATCCGGATATGGACCACGGTTCTGGAGATTTCGGTGGTCATGGCCCAGTTTCCCTCCAAGGAAATTGCCCGCCGCAGCTACGACTACCGCACCCTGGGACTTGGCTATGCCAACTTGGGCAGCCTTCTCATGGTGATGGGTCTTGCCTACGATTCCGACGAAGGCAGGGCGGTGACCGGAGCCCTCTCGGCCATCCTTACTGGAGAAGCCTATGCCCAATCCGCGAGAATGGCCAAGGAATGGGGATCCTTCAACAGATACGATGCGAATGCCGCGACCATGCTGAAGGTGATCCGCAATCATAGGAGGGCTGCCTACGACGCCAAGCCGGAGGAATATGAAAACCTCACGGTTCTCCCCATGGGGCTCAAGGAGTGGGCATGCCCAGCCAACCTCGTCTCCGCAGCCCGGGAGAGCTGGGATATAGCCTTGGATCTTGGCAATAAACATGGCTTCCGGAACGCCCAGGTCACCGCCATCGCTCCTACGGGAACCATAGGTCTTCTCATGGATTGCGACACCACCGGGGTTGAACCGGACTTTGCCTTGGTGAAATTCAAGAAACTCGCGGGGGGCGGATATTTCAAGATCATCAATTCCAGCGTCCCGCCAGCCTTGCGAGCCCTTGGATATGAGGAAAACGAAATAAGCGCCATACTGGACTATGCATTGGGCAGGGGAACCCTGGAAGGAGCTCCCGGCGTCTCCCTGGCTTCCTTGCGGGAAAGGCAGATACCCCTTGATGTATTGGACAAGGTGGAATCATCCTTGCCCATCGCTTTTTCCTTGGAGAGCTGCTTCTCTCCCCACATCCTAGGTCCGGAAGTCATGGAAGAGTTGGGATTTTTGGAGAGCGAGTACTCCGATCCAGGTTTCAGCCTCCTAGACCGCCTAGGCTACGAGAGGGAAGAGATCGAGGCCGCGGAGCTTTACGCCTGCGGAACCATGGGACTGGAAGGAGCCCCTGGGCTTAAAGATGAGGACCTGCCGGTTTTCGACACCGCCACGCCCTCGGGGAAGATCGGCAAAAGAAGCATCGATTGGCGCGCCCATATCGCCATGATGTCCGCCGCCCAGCCCTTCATAACCGGAGCTATTTCAAAAACAATCAATATGCCCAACACCGCCACCACCGAGGATGTGAAGGGGGCTCACATGGTGGCATGGAAATCCATGCTCAAATCCATCGCCCTGTACCGCGATGGTTCCAAACTTTCGCAGCCCCTCTCCGCCCTCTCCCCTGGGGTGGATATGATCGCCGATTCCATAGTCGCCCTCCAATCAGGGACCCTTGAGGCCGATGCCCAGGAGCCCGAAAGCGAGGTAGAACCTTCCGCGGACCGAAGGGAGCCTGAAGCCCAACCGCCGGAAAGGATATACACAAAAGGCGAAAATCGCCGCCCATTCTGTATTCCTGCGAACCGGCGAATACGACACCGGAGAACTTGGGGAAATATTCCTGGACATGCACAAGGAAGGAGCAGCCTTCAGATCCATCCTCAACTCCTTCGCCATAGCCGTATCCCTAGGCCTGCAGTACGGGGTTCCCCTGGAAGAATACATCGACGCCTTTACCTTCACCCGATTCGAACCCAACGGCATTGTCCAAGGCCATGACTACCTCAAAATGGCCACCAGTGTCTTGGATTACATATTCCGGGACTTGGCCATTTCCTACCTCGGCCGCCACGATCTTGGCCAAGTGAAACCTGAGGATCTGGTATCCACATCTATGCAATCCAGGGGAGGAGATCCCTCCCACAAGTCGGCCTTCGAAAGCGGACGATCTTCACATCCCGTGAAACCAATCCAGACCGGCGGCGCGAAGGAAACCTACGTCCCTGCGACCCGCACAGCCCAAGCTGCCCAGAAAGCTCCTGAGACAGGCCTTTCATCGACCGTCAAATCCATGAGGAGTGCGCGCCTAAAGGGCTATGAGGGAGACCCCTGTCCTGTCTGCGGCCATCTCACCCTTTTGCGCAGTGGAACCTGCCTAAAATGCGACACCTGCGGCTCCACCACGGGATGCAGCTGATGCAAGGCCAATATTAAAAAAAGCCGCGACCTTGAAGGCGCGGCTTTTTTTATACCTTTCCAGAAAACCTCAGAATACGGCGGCCCTCTCTACAGGCAGGGTCATGCACCGCGCGCCTCCGCCCCCCCGGGCCAGTTCTATCCCCGAAAAGGTGACCGCGAGGCGTTGATAATCTTCTACGCTTTCTTGACCTGATATGAAGCGCCTCGAGTCCACGATGGCAAAGCCTTCCCGGGAGAGGGCTTGGGCTGTGTATTTGTTGCAGGAGTACATGAGAATCTTTCCCGGCGCGAAGGCGAAGGAATTGGCACCCGAGAGCCATTGCTCCCTCTGTTCGGGAATCCTGCGCCCGTCCCCGCATAGGACAGGCTTCAAGGACAGCCCCGCCCCCTCTAGCCCCGAGAGAAGCGAAGATTCCTCTTTATAGGTTAGCTTGCCATTCCTCCCCGACTCGATCCTGTAGACCGACCCGTGGACCGGACCCAGGATCGCCGGTGCGAACACCAAGGCAGCATCCCGGTCTATCATGGTGAAGGTCATGTCCAAATGGATGGTGGCGCGGGTCTTGGGCAGATCTACGGCGAAGATGGTAGCCGGCTTGCCTGTTTGGTTGGCTATGTTCCTGGCCAAGCGCTCGATCGCGTGGGGAGTGGTGCGTTCCGATATGCCTACAGCGATGATGTCCTGCCTGAGGACGAGAATGTCTCCCCCTTCCATGGTGAGATACCTGGTTCGTTCCGACGCACCGTCGAAGAGGACCCGGCCTGCGGTGAATTCTGGATGATGGGTAAAAATAAAACGGGTTATCACCGCTTCGACCATGCGCACATCAAAAGCCATGGCTCCGGAAATGAGGCCGTCGCCGAGGAGGGCAGCCGAGTCCCGCATGAAATACATATTTGGCAGAGGCCGGGATATGAATGCGTGGGGATCAAGCTTTGCCGCCAGGGAGGTTTCGGACGCGGGAATCCCCCGCACCACCAAGGAGGCCAATTCCCTGCCCGGCAAGGCCATGAGGTTCTCCATGGACGACCTGATGGGAAGGCATTTGAGCAGATCCGACAGGAATTCGAATTTGTCGCCCGTGTCTTCCAGGCATTCAGCTAGGATATCCGCAAGCTCCCTGACCTCCGCTACAGCGGAGAGGAATCTTTTCAGCTCAACATACTCTCCAAGCAC
The DNA here is from genome assembly GCA_008080685.1 of Spirochaetota bacterium. Taxonomy (GTDB): domain Bacteria; phylum Spirochaetota; class Spirochaetia; order Treponematales; family Rectinemataceae; genus VKGY01. Next base: position 9,591 of record VKGY01000091.1, on the reverse strand, counting down.
CGATTCCAGGGGGATGATATCGTTGTACAAGTCCCGTTCCGCCTCTTCAGGCGTCATCGCCTCGATCTCCTCTCCAGGAGTGTGGAGAACGACACGTTTCAGGCGGCCGATCTCGCTCTCGATTGCCAAAGCTTCCATTGTCGCAGTATGCGATATCCGAGGAAAAAAATCTCCCCTTCTAAAAATTGCCTGAAATGCATAAAAATTCCCCCATTCCCCGAGGCATAATGCATGGACAAGTAAAATGCCATAAAAGTCTTTTATAGATATGCAAAATCTTCGGCTTTTTGCAATTTTTTGACTTTTTCGCATCGTTGACATTGGGAAAAAGTGGATTAATGTTTGAATATCGTCGAATTCCGCGACGAAAAGGCAGGCGAACCATGGATACGAGAAGGGTTGTCATCATCGGCGCCGCGGGGCGGGACTTCCACAATTTCAATGTGGCCTTCACCGCCGCCCAGATCCCCGACATCGACGGGAGAAGGTATCCTGCGGAATTGGCAGGACCCGCCTACTCAAAGGGGATACCTATCTTCGCCGAAGCCGACCTTCCCTCCCTAATCAGTGAACTAGGAGTGGACGAATGCGTTTTTTCCTACTCCGATGTGCCATATTCCAAGGTGATGGGCCTTTCGGCGATAGTCAACGCCGCAGGAGCGTCCTTTACCCTTTTAGGTCCCAAAGATACCCAGATCCACGCCAAGGTGCCGCTGGTCGCAGTCTGCGCGGTCAGAACCGGCGCGGGCAAGAGCCAAACATCAAGAAAAGTGGTTCGCTTGCTTATGGAGCGGGGGCTTAAGGTTGTCGCCATCCGCCATCCCATGCCCTATGGGGACCTAGTCCGCCAAAAAGTGCAACGCTTCGCCGCGATCGAGGATCTGGCCCTCCACCATTGCACCATAGAGGAAATGGAGGAATATGAACCCCATATTTCACGAGGCAATGTCATCTATGCGGGCGTGGACTACGAAGCGATACTCAAGGAAGCGGAAAAAGAGGCCCAGGTGATCGTATGGGACGGGGGCAATAATGATTTCCCCTTTTACGTTCCCGACCTCCTTATCACCGTCGCAGACCCCTTAAGGGCTGGGAATGAGCGCTCGTACTACCCGGGAGAAGCCTCGCTGAGGATGGCGGGAGTGGTGGTTATCAATAAAATTGACTCCGCCAGTTTCGAGGATATCCAGACCGTGAGGGACAGCCTAGCAGCCATCAACCCCCACGCCCAGGTCATCGAAGCGGCGAGCCCCATCGAGGTGGATAGGCCAGAGCTCATCAAGGGTAAAAGGGTGCTCTGCGTGGAGGATGGCCCCACCCTGACCCATGGGATGATGCGCTTCGGCGCAGGGGTTGTTGCGGCGAAAAAGCACCAGGCCGCGCAGATAGTCGATCCCCGGCCTTACGTGGTGGGGAAACTGGCTGAGACCTTCGCGGCCTATCCTGGAATCGGTCCCATCCTGCCTGCCATGGGATACGGAAAGGAGCAGATGCGGGATCTTGAAGCCACGATAGCCAGGGCAGAATGCGACAGCGTGCTCATAGCAACGCCCATAGACTTGAGGCGGGTGATCAGGATTGAGAAACCTTGCGTGAAAGTGGGATACGAACTGCAGGAAATTGGAATGCCCGATCTTCGCAGCGTCCTGGAGGAATTCTGCGTCTCTAAAGGACTATGACAGACTGGGCCTCCGCGCTGCCTTAAAGGCAAGGACGGAGGCTCGAGAGGCTGGTTAAGGCCTTAGGTCTCAGCCAGCCAGGATAGCGTTGGTGGGGCAGACGGAGACGCAGTTGCCGCAGTCGATGCAGAGGTCGGGATCTATCCAACGGGCATCGTTCTTTTCGCTGATGGCGTTGACCGGGCATTCGCTCTCGCAGGCGGCGCAGTTGATGCAGGCTTCAGTAATTTTATGAGCCATTGCAATACTCCTTGAAGCACTCCCCTCGCCTGGATGCAGGCGTGGAAAGGGGATCGTCATGGGATGATGGCGAGCCGCCTCCGAATGGAAGGACTCGTGATAGGTAATACTAGCACGATTATTTGAAGTTGGGAAGTCCGGAAGCAGCTAGCGCGAGCATCCTTGTGAAGGCTTGGGATCCTTGGCGCCTGAAAGAACCAAGGCTGGAGGCGCAGGCGGTGCAAAGATCGATGTCGAGAACAGCCCCAAGGCCGATTCTCTCGGCTATCCCAAGATTGGCCTTCCGGAGGTCAAGGTATACCTCTCCTTCCCCAGGCCGTTCCGCGATGCTGGATTCCCCAAACTCGGCGGAAAAAACGGCCGCTCGCTCCGCATCGACCATGTAGCAGCACGAGCCTATCGAAGGTCCGAGGATGGCGAGGATATCGTCCTTCGAGCACCCGAATTCCTTTCTCATCCTATCCACTGCTAGGGACAATATTCCCGTGCCCTTCCATCCCGAATGGAGAATGCCGTACGCGGAAAACCGGCGATCGAACAGCCAGATGGGCATGCAATCAGCCACGGTGACCGCAAGACCGCGGCCCACCTCCTCGCGGCCATCGGCCACCACGCCGTCCGCGCCTCCTGAATCCTCTAGGCTTTGCCAGGCAACCCGCGAAGCACCGCCACGTTTCTGGTATGCTTCAGCGGTGGACTGTATACCCGTGCGGGGTCAATCCTCCGCTGGGCATAAAATTCCTTTCGCCGCGCCATGGCTGCAGGGTCGCCGTATCGCATATCCCCTTGGGAAAGGAGGCTCAACACAGCGGAATAGGCACTAAAATCGCCAAAGTCACCGCACACCTCGCTATGGGGAAGAAAAACCGCCTCTTTCCGATCTAGGGAGTCTTCATACCGATAGTATTTCATTAGTAATCCTTGGCCAAACCAAACCTCAAGGGAGGCGCGCCGATTCTCCGGAGTTCAACTGATGAAGCTTCAAGGTACATTCTCTCCGCCCCTAGCCCTCCGTAAAGCGTGTCGCCCAGGATAGGGAAGCCCGCCCAGGCGAGGTGAGCGCGTATCTGGTGCCGGAATCCTCTATGGATTGTCGCCTCGCCCAGCACGGCAGATTTATTGCTTCCGAGTAAGCGCAATGAAGTCCTGTAGATTCCTGGCGCTGCACGCTTTTCCTTTTCGGTTCCCTCTTCAGCGCCAAGGCAGGCCACCCTCGCCCCCCGAGGTCCGAAGGCGCGGAATCGGCTGGCTATTTCGATCTCCCCGCCCTGCCCCAAAAGGCTTTGCAAATCCTGTGGACATTCCAAAGGCCTTGAACCCACCAAACCCCCGGCCATGGTTCCCCGGCGGGAGGCGATGAACGTATAGGATTTTATAAGAAGTTCGTGTTCTTGAAGGGTTTTCGCTTCCTTGTACGCCTCGGGGTTCGCCGCGAAAACTACGATGCCTGAGGTGCTCAAGTCTAGGCGCGAGAGCATCCCTAGTTCGGGTGCAGCCGAAGCCATTCCCCCATGCTCCAGATTGTTTTTCTCCCAACCCCGCCTCAAGGCTTCGCGCCAAGGTTCGGAGATAGGTTGGCCGTGTATCCATCCAAGAAGGCTTAAGCTTTCCTTGGACCCCCGCGCCAGCTCATTGCGCGAAGCCATCATGGTGGAATGGATGCCCGCTGGCTTGAACAAGGCGATGAAGCCTTCCGCCATTCCTAAAAGGCGAGGTTCCCTCCAGGAAAGGAATTCCGCGGTGAATGAGGGGTTCAGTCCACCACCCCGCTGTTCTGGAGCCTGTAGAGGCCAAAATACAAGCCTTGGCGTTCTATTAGTTCATCGTGGGTCCCGGATTCGGCGATTCTGCCTTGGGAGAGTACTATGATCTTATCCGCATGGCGGATCGTGGAAAGCCTGTGGGCAATGACGACGCTCGTCCTCCCCGAAAGCAGGCCTTCGATCCCTCGTTGGATCAGCCGCTCCGTCTCCGTGTCGATCGAGCTCGTCGCTTCGTCCAGGATGATGATAGCCGGATCGTGGGCTAGGACCCGTGCAAAGGAAATCAACTGGCGCTGGCCTTGGGAGAGGTTTGAGGCTCCTTCAGCCAGTTGCGTCTTATAGCCCTTGGGCAAGGATTCGATGAATTCATCAGCATGCACAGCCTTGGCGGCAAGGCGCATCCGCTCTTCGCTCACATCCGTGCCCAGGCGTATGTTTTCCTCGATGGTGCCGGAGAAAAGAAAGACATCCTGGGGTATGGGCTGTATGGCCGCCCTGAGCCCATGAAGGGGGAGATTTTTGACAGGATAGCCGTCCACCCTGATTTCGCCCTTTTGGATGTCCCAGAACCTAGTGACTAGATTTGCTATGGTGGTCTTGCCGGCTCCCGTGTACCCGACTATCGCAACCATCTTCCCAGGTTCCAGGTTGAAGGAGAGATCCTTGAGAATCCATTCGTCCGGCTTGTACGCGAACCAGACCTTCTCGAACTCGATATGGCCGCGGATTCGGGACGGCATAGCCATGGTGGGGGCATCCTTTATCATCTCCTGGGCGTCCAAAAGCGCAAAAATCCTCTCCCCTCCCGCCATGGCGCTCTGGAGGAGAATGTATTTTTCGGATAGGTCCTTGATGGGGGAGTAAAACATATTGATGAGATTGACAAAGGCGATAAGGGTTCCCAGGGAAATGGATCGGGACAGGTAGAACCAAGCGCCTACGCACAGCACCAAGGCAGTGGTGAGGGTGGAGAGGAAATCCACCACCGGCCGGAAGGTGGCGAAAACGTACATCTCCCCAAGGTTGGCCTTCATGAGGGAAACATCGTGGGCTTTGAATTCCTCCACCGCCTTCCCTTCCTTTCCGAATAGCTTGACCACCTCGATGCCGCTCAAGCGCTCAGCGATGAAGGAGTTCACCTTGCTTGTCCAACGCCGCTGGTTGCGGAATGCGTCGCGGGCTTTCTTCCTGGCGATATTAGCGCCGAAAAGAACTATGGGCACTGTCGAGGCCACAACCAGGGCAAGCCGGACGTCGAAGAAGAACAGGACGACAATCGCCCCGGTCATGATAGTAAAATCCTTGATGAAGGCCGAGAGCACATCGGTAAAAAACTGGTTTATGGTCTCGACATCGCTGGTGATCCGCGTCACGAGCCGCCCCACGGGCTGTCGGGACAGAAAGGCCATGGACCGAGTGAGGAGATGGCGGAAAAGCTGCATCCTTAGGTCTTTCATGACCTTAAGACCGAGAAGGTTGGAAAAGTAGATCATCGAAAAGGTAGAAACGAGGATCGAAATGAGAATGGCCACAAGCATCAGAGTATAGCGGCCAATTAGTGCCACATCCCCTCCCCTGAGGCTCTTGGCCTGGGCAGGCTGTAGGCGTTTCAGTTCCCGGACGGGAAGAACCCCCTTCGAGCCCTCAAGGATGAAGGACTCCGCCAACCGCCCTAAAAGTTCCGATTGTATCGGATCCTCGGGATCCACATCGAAAAGGTACAATTCCTCGGTGCCTAGGAGGCCGAGGGATTCGAGTTCGCGCCGTTGGAGCGAGTTAAGTGAGGAGGTCCGCGAGCTGCGGAGCATGATTTTTCCGCCCACCATGGGTTCTTTGTCCGTAAGCCCTAGGATTTCGGCCTCGGGCATCGTTGATGCCGCGGGGTCCAGAGAATACCAGGACTTGAGGAGAGCGTCGTCTATGACCCTTCTGAGGATGACAGGGCTCAGCAATTCGCCGGCTGTGCTTAGGGCCAGGGCCAGGAGGGCGGCGGCCCAGAGAAAGGTGTAGGGTTTCACATAGCCGAGAATCCTTCGGGAAATGTTCGAATCGTAGCCCTTGGTCACATCGTCGCTTTCAAAAAAATCGGCCATGATTCAATGCTCCTTCCCAGCGCCGGCTTCCAGTTCCTGCAGCCCCGCGATCCTGGCGTAGAAACCCTCCCGCTCAGCCAGCAAAGCTTCATGGGTACCGTATTGGCTCAATCTGCCGTCATCCAGCACTAGGATTCGGTCAGCATGCCGGAGCGTCGATACCCGATGGGATACTATGATGTTGGTCCTGCCTTTTCTTTCCTGAAGAAGATTCGCCAGTATTTTTTCCTCCGTCTCCGCATCGACAGCCGAAAGGGCATCGTCCAGGACAAGAACCCTTGGATCTATCGCGAGGGCCCGGGCCAGGGCGACCCTTTGCTTCTGCCCGCCCGACAGGGTAAGCCCCTTCTCTCCCACCACTGTCTCCAAGCCTGCGGGAAACAGTTTCAAATCCTTATCCAAGGCTACAACCCTGATCAATTCATCAAAGCGAGCCTGGGTTATACCGGGGGTTCCGAACAGAAGATTGCTTTTGATGGAATCCGAAAAGAGAAAGGATACTTGGGGAACAAAGCCAAAACAGCCTCGCAGGTCTTTGAGCCTATATTCCCGAACATCCCTCCCCCCTAGGCCAAGCATGCCGGGACCGGGGTCGATCAACCGCGGAAGAAGCTTGAGAAGGGTTGATTTTCCGCTTCCCACCTTGCCGAGGATGCCCAGGGTCTGCCCTTCTTTGAGTTCGAAGGAGATTCCCAAAAGGGCGGGCTTTTCCGCTCCCTTGTACGTGTATTCCAGGTTTTGCGCCGCAAGGTCTATGCTTCCCGAAACTCCTGAAAGCGGCACTGCTTCGGCATCCTCTTGTATGCTGCTTTTCGTGTCTAGGATAGCGTTGATCCGCTTGAGGCTGGCGGTTCCCCTCTGCAGGAGATTCACCGTGAAGCCCGCTCCCATGAGGGGCCATATCAGCATCTCCAAATAAGAAATCATGGCGATTATATCCCCCGGACTCATCCGGTTTCTGACCACCGAATCTCCTCCTACGAAAAGGAGGATCGCGGTGCTCAAGCCCGCCAGGAAGCTGATGAGGGGGAAAAACAAGCCGAAGGTTTTAACCAGGTCGATGACGGAATCGCGATAGTCATCGTTGGTCGCCGAGAATTTTCCTGCGAAGTACCCCTCTTTAACAAAGGCCTTCACCACACGCATCCCCGCGATGCTTTCCTGGGCGATCTCGGAAAGGGTGGAAAACACCTCCTGGACCCGCTTGAACTGCACGCCCACCAGCTTGCCGAAAAATAGGATGAGGATGGTGATGATGGGAAGAGGGAGAATGGTGAACAAGGCTACCCTGGGGTTTCCCGAAATCATGGCGATGAGGATCATGGAGGACATAAAAATCCCATCTACGAAGGATACGAAGCCCATGCCCATGGATTGGCGAACCGCGTTCATGTCGTTGGTCGCCCTGGCCATGAGATCCCCTGTGGTATTCTCCTGGTAAAAATCGGATGAAATATCCATGAGGTGGGCGAAAAGCCTGTCCCTCATCTCGGTTTCGATTCGCCTGGATGCGCCGATTATAAAATACCGCCAAAAAAATCTTCCCACTGAGACGCCCAGGCTGATGAGGACCATGGCCAGGGCGGGACCAAGTATCGCCGACATGGAAAAGCCCCCATCGGCGATCGCGTTCACCGCGCGCTTCACCTGCTGGGGAATGAAGATTTGGGCTACGTCTATGATGATGAGAAAGAGGATTCCGACGATATAGTTGAACTTGTATTTTTTTAGATACGGAATTACCGTAATAAACTCTTTAAACATGGAGTTCCAGTATATACCCCGCATAAACGGGGTACAACTGGGAGGAAAGCCTAGGTTGCACAGCGTGGAACTTTCTGACATTATGCACCCTGTGCTACCAATAATCGTCTATACCGACGGAGGCTGCCAAGGCAATCCCGGTCCCGGGGCCTGGGCTTTCGTGATGCGCTACGGCGATAGGCTGAAAGAAGCCTCGGGTTTCGATCCCGCTACGACCAACAACAAGATGGAACTCTCCGCGGTGATCGAAGCCTTGAGCTTCCTTGCCTCCAGAAGAGGAGAGGTCCTGCCATCCTCCCCTTCTTGGCTTAACGCCCCCATCATCGTCTTTACAGACTCCCAGTATGTCAAAAACGGCATAACCAAATGGATCCGAGCCTGGAAGGCCAAGGGCTGGAAAACCTCCGGCAAGGAGCCTGTCAAGAACCGGGAATTATGGGAAAGGCTGGACTCCCTGGCGGAGGGCCTCAGACCTGAATTCCGCTGGGTGGAAGGACACGCGGGAATAGAAGACAACGAACGCTGCGACCGCCTAGTCAGGCACACTATGGAGTCCCGGAGGCCGCTGGCCTGAATGCGAGATTCCTCACCCATTTTTCCTTTCGCAACCACCACGCCGCAACCAAGGCCTTTGGTAGATCGAAAAGCTTGGCGAACCCGAAAAGGGCAACCGGGCCCAAGGTTGTGTAGAGGGCAAGAAGCACCGCGGCAAAGCCCTCTTGTGACCATTCTCGCCGATTCGGAAAGGTTCCCAAACACAAAGGGAATGACCAAGGTTCCCACCGTTGCGGCGAATCCGGCAAAAACCCCTAGGATCATCGCCCCGGACATTATCCATCGGGCTTTCTGCTTGCCTTCTTCAAGTTTTCCCGCTCCCAGGGTAGCTCCCACGATGACGTTCGTGGAAGCGTGGATCGCTGGGAACACGAGGAATATTATATTGGCGATGGTCCACCCCGCGGCCATGCCCGCAACAGTCTCCACTCCGCCTCTTCCATTGTACAGGGCGGTTATGATGGTCTCGGACATCACCCATGCGGTTTCTGAAAAGAGCATGATCCCCGATTTGGAAAGGATCTCCTTGAAAAGCTTCACGTTCAGCGCGAAGAGCTTGGAAGGCCGGAAGGCGAAGTCCGGAGACCTGCGCCTGAGCATCAAGAGGAAAATGCCCGCTTCCACAGCCCTGGCTAAAACCGTGGCCCCCGCTGCGCCTGAGACCTCCAGCCGGGGAGCACCAAGGTTTCCATAAATCAAGACCCAATTGAAAAAGGTATTGGTCAAGGCCGCTACGACCGATACGGCGAGAGGAATCTTCGTCACTCCCATATCCCTGAAGGAGGTGCTCACCGCGGCGGTGATGCCGAAAGGAATGAAGCTCGCGGAAACAAGCCGCAGATACCGCGCGCCTTGGGCGACGATTTCTCCGCCCTCCTTGTTCCCTCCCAGCATGAGGAGGATAAGAGGCTCGGCGAAAACGAGAACCACCAAAAGATAGATGACAGAGATGCCCGTGGCGAGGATGAGCTTGAAGCGGAAGGCTTGACGCATGCCCTCCCTGTCTCCCGCGCCTCTGTGCTGTGACAGGTAGATTCCGCCTGCGACACATACCGTATTCACGACTACGAGATAGATGAAATTTAGTTGATTCGCTACGTTGACCCCTGCCATGCGGGCGTCGCCCAGGGCCGAAACCATAAAATTGTCCACCAAGGAGACTAAGCCGGTTATCAAGGTTTGCAGCATTATAGGAATGACGATGACCAAGGCGGACCTGTAGAAGGCTGGCGGGCCGAAAAGAGGAAGGGCTCCGCGCATTTCAGGCTTTGCCAAGGGGTATGGGCACTCCCTTTGCCGTGCCCATTTTTTTCAATCCCGCGAAATAAACCCTTGAGGCTCCAACGCCGGGGACGCTGCCCCGGAGGGATCCCAAACGCCTATCCATCTTGGCCTTAAAACAGCTTGGATCCTGGGACAGGTCGATCCGCATTGTGGAGATGCCCCCTCCTTTCCGGTAGAACATATCGGAAAGAAAGCTCTTAGGATCCAATGCTT
>VKGY01000090.1 GCA_008080685.1 Spirochaetota bacterium | reverse complement strand
CGCCCAGGAGCCCTCCTACGGCTATGGCGGCGCTGAAGGCCGTGAGTCGCAGGGCGAAAATGGAGAGGGGGCCCGGGTTTTGGGTACCCGGAATGGCTATGCCTACCAAGGTGGCCGCGAGAGCCCCCGCATAAATCTGTCCTTCTCCCCCAAGATTGAAGTTTTTTGACGAAAAGGCGACTGCGGTGCCAAGTCCAGCCACGACCAAAGGCCCCGACGCGGCGATGAGGTTTCCCAAGAAGTATGCATTGCTTAAAGGGGTGGCGAAAAATCCCGCCGCGGCTTCGGCGAGATTTGTAGCGAAAAGCGCCAATAGGAGGATCGTCGAGGCCAAGGCCGCGGCGAGGGTGATGACAAGGTTTTTCATACCCTTCCTCCTTTCCCATGAACTGGAACGGAAAGCCCCAGCATCATGGCCCCCAGGTGTTCCCTATTAGCCAGGCTGCCGGATACCTCTCCGACCATCCTGCCTTTGTGGAGTATGGCAATCCGATCAGAAAGGCCTATGATTTCATCCAGGTTGGAGGAGATGAGGAGGATGGCCGAGCCCGCCTTCTTCGCTTCCAGGATTTTTTGGTAAATATTGCGGGTCGTAGCGATGTCGAGGCCCCAGGTAGGCTCGCATAGCACGCAGAGCGAGGGAGGCGGACTTGACAGCTCCCGAGAGAGGATGAGTTTTTGGATATTTCCTCCCGAGAGTTCCCGCACTCGGTTGGCAGGTTCGGCCTTGACATGAAATGCTTCTATCGCCTTCCTGGACGCGTTTTCGGCTTTTAGCCTATTAAGGATTCCCCGGGGAAAGAACCTGTCCCTATCCACAGCGATTAGGTTTTCCCAGACGAAATTGTCCAGCGAGGCTCCCCGGCGCATCCGATCCGAAGGCACATAACCTATGCCCCGGGGGTTCCACGGCGCTTTTCTCAGGCCAGGATAAGAACCGCCTAGGTAGAGCATCTGGCCTTCGCTAGGTACGACGAAACCCGCGAGGAGGTCTTCCAATTCCGAAAGTCCGTTTCCAGCGATTCCGCAAAAACCGAGGATCTCCCCGCCCTTCAAGGTAAAAGAAAGGTCGTGGAGAAACCGCAGTCCTTTATGGCGTCGGGCAAGGCCAACCCGATGGAAGGAAAGAACGTCCCGTCCGAGAACGTCCGGACCGCGCGGGGCTTCCTCATGCCTGGAATGGCGGTGGTCCTCGGGGAAGGACAGGGGTTCCTCCGAGCCCATCATGAGATCCGAGAGGCGTTTTTCATCCATCTCCGCCGTCTTGAATTCTCCCAGGGTTCGGCCGTCCCTCATAACTGTGACAGAATCGGAAATCTCCATCACTTCCCGCACCTTGTGGCTGATCACCACGATAGTCCTGCCCTTGGTCTTGAGCTCTTGGAGGGTGGAAAAAAAAGCACGGATTTCGTGTTCTGTTAATACGGAAGTGGGTTCGTCAAGGATGAGGAGGCGGCAATCCTTGTGGAGTTGGCGCAGGATTTCCACCTGCTGCCGCTCTCCAACGGTGAGAAGATCCGCAGGTTTATCGGGATCAAGGGAAAAGCCAAAGCGTTCCACGGTTTTCTTCGCTTCCTCCAGGGACCTGCGGGGATGGATAAAAATGCCTCCCTTGCGAGGTTCGGATCCGAAAACAATATTCTCCGCCGCAGTAATTCCAGGGATGATGGCGAAGTGCTGATGGACCATTCCTATGCCAAGGGCGCAAGCGTCGGCGGGGCTGGCGAAGGATACGGGCTTCCCATCTATGAGAATGCTGCCTCCGTCCGGGGCATACATCCCCGAAAGGATCTTCATGAGGGTGGTTTTGCCAGCACCGTTTTCCCCTACCACGGCATGGATTTCCCCGGCTAGGATTTCAAGCCTCGCCTTGCAGTTGGCCTGGCTATTGGAGAAGGGATATGTCTTGTCGATATCGACCAGGCTGACGCACTGCATCGGAAACGGATTCTAGCCTAAAGCGTGGGAACTGGGAAGCGCAGTCTCCCGTTCTTGATCTCCTCGATCGCCGCGGCGACCTTAGCGCGTATCTGTGCAGGCAGACCTTGCTGATAGCTGGGATGCCTATCCAAAAGCTCGATATACCCCTCTTTGATTCCCACTATCCTTGCGGTTCCATAGGGGAAGCCCGGCTTGAACGCCTCGTTGAGGCTTGAAAAGGCGAGTTCTTCCTGGTGGAGGGCTATGCAGGCGAGGATTGTTTTCGGCGCACGGTGGTACTCGTCGGAATCAAAGAAGACAAGGTATTTGCCTGCATCCTGGGCGGCTTTGATAGCCCCTTGGCTTGCGGAACCGCAGATGGGAAGGATGACATCAGCCCCTGCGTCGATCATGCTCTTTGTCAGTTCCGCGGCTTTTGTGGCGTCGTACCAATTGCCTAAGACTCGTACATCCAGTTGGATAGCCGGATCGGCGGCCTTAAGACCTCTTTCAAAACCGGGGATGATGAGCCTATCCATCACCGGGTACCGCTGGCCTATGAGCATCCCAACTCTTTTGGCGGAATTTGCCCCTGCCATGTCGCTCACGGTCACAAGACCTGCCAGGTATCCGATTACATAGCCTTGTTCGGTCTGGTTATATAAAACCGTATGGAGATTGGGATTGCCTGCCCCGAAGGCATCGAAATTGATGAATTTTTGCCTCGGGAAGAGGGGTGCCAGCCGATTTATGAGGCTGGGGAGGGATGGATTCGAGGTTATCACCAGGTCGAAATTCCCCGTGGCGGTGAAGGATGTGAGTTTTTCTTCCCACTCGGCTTGGTTGAATCCGGCTTCGAAGATTCTGACCACCGTTCCGGGAACCGTGGCGGCATAGCGCTCAACTCCCTTGGCAAGGTTGTCATAAATGGGGCTTCCTTCGCGAACACCGGGAATGAAGACGCCGATCTTGGGTGGCGCGGCGAAGATGGATGGTGCGGCGAGAGTGAAAATGAGAAAGGCAATGCGAAAATAAGTTGGCTTGGCCATGATTCCTCCAAAAGTTAACGTAACTGCAAACCTTACGTTAGATTCATAATATGCCTATTCAAATTACTTTTCAAGTAGGGTAGGATGGTGGGCGAAGTATGAAGAAACAGGGCGAAGGGTACAAAATCGGCGATCTGGCCTCAATGTTCGGGCTCACCGCCCGCACAATTCGTTACTATGAGGAATTGGGCCTTCTCAAATCCAACGACAGGGTCGAAGGCCTTCACAGGCGCTACCCAGAGAAGAACATTGAATACCTCAAAAGGATCAAGCAATTGAAGACCTATGAACTCAGCCTGGGCGAAATCAAGGAGTATTTCGATCTGGCCGAGAGGGATGCCACGGGCGATCTCTGCCGGAAGCTTTTGATCCGCAAATTTGAGGAAAAAATGATCTTGGAGCGCGCAGCCATCGCGGAAGGCCAGACAAGGGTGGATATCCTTGCCCAGCAGGTGAGGCTTCTCGAGAAGGAAGGAATATGATACTCACGATCGATATCGGAACCACCAGCGCCAAGGCGGCGATTTTCACCTCCTCAGGGACCATGGTAGCGATTTCCCGCCTAGAATTGCCCACGCCGACGGGACGAACTTCCCTGGAACAGGAAATACCGCCTCGAACCTGGACTCAGGCTACCAAAAGACTTATCCAGAATTTGGGTAGGGAACCTAATGTAGAGCTCTCCAAAATACGCGCCCTCGCGGTGAGCGGCCAAGGGCCGACAATCCTTTCCGTGGATCGCCAAGGGGAAGTCCTCCACGACGCACTCACCTGGCTGGACCGCAGAGCCCAGGTTCAATCTGAAAAGGTCGGCAGGCTTTTAGGGTATCCCCTGGATGCGGCGTTCAACTTGCCAAAGATACTATGGATCAAGGAAAATCTTCCGGAAATCTATGAGAGGACAAAGTGGTTTGTTTCCTGCCCCGAGTACATAGTAGCCCAGCTCACTGGCACCTATGTAAGCTTCCTCCCCGCCCAGGGGTATACCCGCATCATCTGGGACGATGCGGCATTGGAGAAGCTCTCCCTGGACAAATCAAAATTTCCAGTATTTGCGGGTTTGGGAGAGGTAGTGGGAGAAATCGATCCTCGGGGCGCCAAGCTTTTCGGCCTGCCCCACGGCATTCCCGTGGTTTCGGGCGGACCGGATTTCATTGCTTCACTCATAGGCACGGCGACTACCGCGGCAGGTCGGGCATGCGATCGGTCCGGCACTTCCGAAGGAATAAATCTATGCTGGGGAGGCCAGGTAGCCCAGGATCCCCGTCTTCTCTACATGCCTCATGTGGTTCCACCCTATCAAAACATCTCTGGCGTCATTTCCACTACCGGACGGGCGGTAACGTGGTTTGTCGATGCCTTCGGCGGGGAAATGGAGAGCCATGAGGATTTCTTTAAGCTTTCTTCCTGGGCCAAACCCGGCGCCGATTCGCTTTTGTTCCTCCCCTACCTCTCAGGCGAGAGAGCCCCGATATGGGACCCGAAGGCTAGGGGTGCCTTCATAGGCCTTACGCTTAGACATGGGAAAAAAGAGATGGCCCGGGCTGTGGCCGAATCAACGGCCTTCGCCATGAGAGATGTGATCGAAGTCATGGAGACCACGGGCGCCAAGGTGAGCGATTTAAGGGTGACGGGAAAGCCTGCTGCGAATGCCATCCTCAACCAAATCAAGGCCAATATCACGGGGAAACCCATCCTTGTGCCGGAATTCCTGGAAGCGGAGCTCTCAGGAGACCTCTGCCTAGCCATGGTAGCCCTGGGCGAGTACGGCTCCATAGCCCAGGCTGCTGAATCCCACGTAACCTTTGGGAAAACTTACGAGCCTGAGCCTGGCTCCAAGTCCCTTTACGACGACCTGTTCGGACTCTATCGGAAGAGTTATTCCGCCTTGGGCAAAATTTTCGAAAGCCTGGGGAATTTAGCCGGAAGTTGAAAGGGTCTTGACCCTACTCGGTCTGCAGTCTACTTTTAACCGAAAACTCTACCAATACCATCCAGGCTCCTAGGGAGGAATTTCTATGCCTGAAACGAAAATGATCGTCAACCTTTCAAATCGCCATGTCCATATATCCAAGGAAGACTTGGAAGCCTTGTTCGGAAAAGGCCACCAGCTCGTCAAGACCAAGGACTTGGTGCAGCCTGGCCAGTTTGCCTGCGCCGAAACCGTGACCATCAAGGGACCCAAGGGTGCTTTTGAAAACGTACGCATCCTGGGCCCGGAGCGAAAAGAGACACAGTGCGAGATATTGGCGTCCGACCAGTTCAAGCTTGGTGTTCCCGCTTGCCCAGTCAGGGAATCCGGCCAATTGGACGGTAGCGCTCCCTTCGAGATAATAGGGCCCAAGGGTTCTATCAAAAAGGAACAGGGACTTATCATCGCCAAGCGCCATATCCATTTCAGCACTACCGATGCCCAGCGCTTCGGCGTGACAGACAAGCAGGTAGTATCCCTCAAGGTAGGGGGCGAAAGAGGCGCGATTTTCCTCAACGTTGTGTGCCGCGTCAATCCCTCCTACGCCTTGGAGTGCCACATCGATTTCGACGAGGGGAACGCGGTTGGCGTCGGCAACGGGACCTTGGGCGAAATAGTCCAGATATAATCGTGAGCAAAATCATTCTCAAGGCCCAAGACCTCGACGGCTACCTAAGGTCCGAAGACAATGCCTATCTTGCGCGGATGGACGCCCTGTACCGCCAGGCGATGGTGTCCTTCAACATTCTCAACACAAGCCGCAGCGAAGGGGAGAGAAAGAAGGAAGAAGGGCAGCTCATCGACCTGTACAACACCATGGGCAGCCTCATGCAGGAGATCTGTGCCAAGGATCCCCGCATTCAGGTATACTCCTTCGCCACAGCCCCGGAAAACGCGAGGCCTCCAGGCTCATCGCCAAGCTGCGTGACGTGGGCACGGGCCGCCAGGAGTTCGTCTACTACATCCAGCGTGCCTTCGAGCTTCTTTTCAACCTCGCTTTCGGCGGATCGGGGATTCACAACAAAAACTACCTCATAGTCAAGACTCCTGTGGGCGTTCCGGTGCAGAATTTCGCGGTGCATAAGATTCCCAATATCGACACCCACCTGGAAGATACGGTGATGTGCGTCATGCTAAGGGGAGCCTTGCTTCCTTCGATGATCATCTCCAAGGAAATCCAGGAATACTCCTCAACCGGATACCTCACTCCCTTCGCCTTGTTTAAGATAAAGCGGGACGATTCCAAAAGCGAAAACACCATGGAATACATCCTTTGAATGGCAAGAACCTCATTTTCGCAGACCCCATGAATGCCACCGGGGGTTCCCTAGTCACGGTGGTTAAATTCCTTCTCGAGAAAGGTATAAAACCCAAGTCGGTGAGATTTCTCAACGTGATATCAGCCTTGAAGGGATCCTTGCGCATCATCCGGGCCATTGAGAACGTCACTGTCTACACGCTGTGGATGGATCCGGTCCTGAATGAAAGGGCCTACATAATGCCTGGCTTGGGCGACGCGGGGGACAGGATCAACGGCACGGATGACGAACATCCCCGGGACATGCTCCGCCTCGTGGCGGATTACGGCACTAACATAACCGGCCTCTATAGGTCTCAGCTCAGGGTAATCGAGGAGACTGTCCTCAAACGCTGAGGATGCACCCAGTATGGAAATTTCACTTTTCTGCGGCACGGATATACTGCTTCCGCCATTGTACACGCCGCCTGGCGGTTATTCCGCCTTGGCTGGGGAGGCGGAGCTTCCCGTGCTTCCGGAGACTGACCTGCCCAGGGATTTTCCTTTGCGCCGCGAAGCTCCGGCGATTTTCCGTTACGGGCAAGGCCGGTACGCTTCCTTCGATCTCGAAGAGGAGGCGGCTTCTGGCTTCCGGGAATTTTCCCGGATGCCCTTGCGAACCTTTATCGGCCAAGCTTCGCCCAAGGTCGCCGCATTCTCCCTCAAGGCCAAAGCCTTCGCACATTGGGATGCCACCTATAGGTTTTGCGCCAGCTGCGGCAAGCCCCTATCCTGGGGCGTGGGGCCGGAAGCGGACGGCGGAAAGCGCTGCTCCACCTGTGGAAAGGTTTTTTTCCCAAAAATATCACCGGCCATAATCGTCCTTGTTTCAAGGGGCGATCGGATGCTTTTAGCCCATAATGCCAAATCACCCCCCGGGCGGCACGGGCTGGTCGCCGGCTTCGTCGAAGCGGGGGAAACCCTCGAGGAAACGGTGCGCCGGGAAGTGATGGAAGAAGCGGGAATCGAAATAGGGGAGCCTCGGTATGTGAGTTCGCAACCCTGGCCCTTCCCGGATTCTCTAATGTTAGGGTTCGAGGCTGAGTACCGATCGGGAGAAGCGAAGCCGGACGGTGTGGAAATCGACAACCTAGGGTGGTTTTCCGCTAGCGATCTTCCCGCCATTCCCCAGCCGGGAAGCGTGGCGCGAACCTTGATAGATCGGTTCATAAACTCCTTATCAAAATAGTTTTCTATGACCCTACTTGCGCGCCGCTTTTCCAGCGCCTAGGATTGCTCGACGAGGAGGTGCTATGGACTTCTCCTGGAAAGCGGTTATCGATGCCGGCCTTATCTCCGCCGCTCTCGTGCTGGCCACTCTTATCCGCTCAAAAGTTTCCTTTTTCCAAAAGTTCCTGATTCCCAACGCACTCACCGCAGGCTTCATGTTGCTGCCTGTCTACAACTACCTCCTGCCCGCTGTTGGATACAACGTAAACGGCCTTGGGGACTTGGTTTATCATTTGCTGAACATTTCTTTCATATCCATGTCCTTGAGGTCAGCCCCTCCCAGGGTCAAAGGACACAAGGGTGGAGGGGTCTTGGGAATGTCCACGGGGATTCTCCTTGGATATGCTTCTCAGGCCCTCTTGGGACTTGGGCTTACGCTCTTATTCCTCCCTAAAATCCATCCCGCTTTCGGCCTCCACCTTCCCCTGGGGTTCGCCCTGGGTCCGGGACAAGCATATGCGATAGGCAAGGGCTGGGAAGCCATGGGTTTTGAAGGCGGCGCCTCGGTCGGCCTAACCTTCGCAGCCTTGGGATACCTTTGGGCGTGCTTCGGCGGTGTCATTCTTATCAATATGGGGATTCGAAAAGGCTGGGTACGGCCTGAAGTCCTCAAGATTATGAAGAACAAAGAGATACTCCGCGGCACCGTATCCCGTGGGGGCGACAAACCCATCGGAGCCCGCCTCACCACGGATTCAGAAGCCATCGACTCTTTTAGTTTCCATATCGCCACAGTCTTGGTAGTCTACTTCCTCTCCTTTCTATTGCTTAAAGGCCTTACCATCCTTTTAGGATTCGCGGGGAAGGTCGGGATGGAACTGGCGACCAATTTTTGGGGCATAAATTTCATTTTCTCGGCGATAACCGCCATCGTGGTTCGTCGGCTCATCGATCTTTTCAAGATTAGCCATACCCTGGACGACGATACGCTCACACGGGTGTCAGGTTTTTCCGTCGATTTCATGGTATCCGGCGCATTGGCCGCCATTTCCCTGGTTTTTGTAGGACGCTTTTGGTTCCCCATCCTTCTCATGTCCACAATCTGCGGACTCATGGTTACCTTTACGGTTCCATGGATAAGTTCCCGTATGTTTAGAGATTATAAATTTGAGAGGATGCTCATGCTCTACGGAGTTTCGACCGGCACGCTCTCGACTGGCTTGGCCCTTTTGCGCGTCATGGATCCCGAATTCAAGACAAAAGTTTCTTCGGATTACATGCTTTCCGCGGGGCTCACCTTCCTTCTCGCAATTCCCTTCATCCTATCCATTAATCTTCCGGCCATGGCCTACACCAAGGGCTCCATGACCTATTATTGGATGATGCTAGGCGTCGCGGCGGCGTATTCTCTCTATGTGCTTGTGGCGTATATCGGCCTTGCGAAAAAGAAAAGCTTCGCCAAGCCCGCATCGCTTTGGTATGAGGAATGAGGTATTGATACCTTATTGGGCGGTCAACTGGGAAAGGAGGCTCAGCCCTACGGCGTACTTCCTTCCTGAATCCGCCCTGTTGGAAAATTTTACCCGGTAGACAGTTTTTCCGATATAGAATTCGAAAAAATTCCATTTCAGCACACCAGGACCGCTAATCTCAGCCAACGGAAACAGGGTTTCCCCGCCCTTGAGGGGAGCGAATGTGATTCCCTGGGCGGTTAGGCGCATTGTCCCTCGGCCAAGGAGATCCATGGTATCCATCCTTCTCCCCTGGTAGAGGCGAACTTCCGTATCTTGGAAAACTATCCGCCCTGGATTGGGGAGATAGGTGGAGGCAAGGAGCTTTTCCAAGTGGGACTCCTGCCAGGAATCCCATTCCCGCACGGAACCGGGGCAGGATGGCGAAACACCCTTCCAGCCTTGTCCAGTTCCGTCCAAGGGTTCAATCGCTCCGTCTTCCCGATAGGTAAAAACAGCGGTGCGCTCCGAGCAACTCAGCTCCGTCCCCGAAGAATGGAGGGTGTGGAGGGCCCCGCAGGAAGGGCAGGCGTAGAGGGCCAATTCGAGGCACTCGGCGCGGTGGGAGTCTCGAAACACAAGGCCCTTCGCCTTTGCCCAGGCTTGGTCGTCATGGGCTATCGCGGCATTGAGCGCAGCGTCGATTTCTTCCACAGTAAGGGCCTTAAGGCTTTCGGGCGAAAACAATTGGGAGAATCCAAGCTCCACCCTTCCTTTGCGGCGAGAATACGCCCATCGAGGTTTGGTCATGTATGATCCTCTGGAGTGGGCAAGGATCACCGGGGCCTTGAGGAGCTTGAGGAGCTTGGCGCTGGAGCCGAAGGCCGGGACAGCCGTGCCGTTCCAGGAGGATTGGCCTTCAGGGTAGAATCCAACTACACCCCTTCTTTTCCTGATGAACTCCACGATCCAATTGACTGTTTCGATATCCGGTATTGCCTTGGATTTGGGGATTGAGCCTACAAGCTTTATCAGAAGGAAGCGCATGAGGGGAGACCTCATGTTCCCATCCGAGGCGACCCAGTGGACAGGGAAGGGCACGAAGGAGTTGGCGAGGAAGGGATCGAGGAGGGTGGTATGGTTTCCTATGAGAATAAAGGGTGGCTTCAATGTGTCGAAAAGCTCCAAGCCCTCGGCTTTGGCTTTATAGGTTGCCCTGAGCATCAATCCGTAGTCAGGCCCCGCCGCAACGGGGTCCGTGGTTTGACCATTCGTCTTGGATTCGCTATTGTTGACCGATGGATTTCGAGGATGCCTTGCGGCGATGGATCGACCGCCACGGGGTGGAGGATAAAGACTCATGCCCGGATATCTCAGCCCCTTCAAAAATAGAAGAGGCAGAAAGGCTTCGCCGCATCCCTCCCCAAGCGTCCTTAGACCTCCATGGGATGAGGGGAACCGAGGCGGTTCCCGCCATAGCGCGTTTCTTGGCGGAAAGCGCGCGCCAAGGGCTTGAGAAGGTGCTGATCATCCATGGGAAAGGGATCCACTCGGTGGAAAATCATGTCATGACCGACTTAGTCCGGCGGACCCTGGAGTCGGAAAACCTTGCTGGATCCTTCGGCAAGGCCGAAAAACGCTGGGGAGGAAGTGGAGCTACCTGGGTGGTGGTGCGAAAGAGGGATTATTTTTCCCGGTAGATGATTCGACCTCGGGAAAGGTCGTAAGGCGAAAGGCCTACCTTCACTTTGTCTCCGGGAACGATGCGGATATAATGCTTTCTCATTTTGCCTGAGAGATGGGCTAGGATCACATGGCCGTTTTGCAGTTCGACCCTGAACATGGTATTGGGAAGGGCTTCTCGAACTATCCCCTCTACTTCTATGGCTTCTTCTTTGGCCACGACTACTCCTTGCATCTGGGCTTTCCCTATTTCAATCCGGGACTTGCGCCCTTCGAGCAGGTGAAATAGTATGTGTCGCCGGGACGAATGTCAACCTGTGGCTTGTAACTCCGAGGCCAGACTTGACATTTTAGGTTGAATATATCATTGTGCCCATTCCAAATCACAGAACTGGCGCTTTCGGCGCCTCGTTCGGGGGAAAAGATGGAAAAGACCTTTACCGAACAAATGAGGGATCTGCTCGTCGCTCAAAAGCGCGGCATCCTTGACGCCCTAGCCGCCACAAACGAAGAATTCCGCGCGATCGTGGCGGAGATGGACCCAAAGGATGTGGCAGACGTGGCTTCGGACGACATCGACCGGAAAATGATCGAGGCCCTAGGTTCCCAGGATATCAAGCGACTCAGGGCGATAGACGCCGCCCTCACTCGCATAAGCCAAGAACGATATGGTCAGTGCATGTCCTGTAGTAAAAAAATTCCCCAAGAAAGGCTCCAAGCCATCCCCTACGCGGTGCTTTGCATTGATTGCCAAAAGAGCGAGGAACGCCGTAACCGCTAGGTTACGACGGGACCGCTAGGTTACGACGGGACCGCTAGGTTACGACGGGAC
>VKGY01000089.1 GCA_008080685.1 Spirochaetota bacterium | reverse complement strand
ACAGCGGTTCCCAATCCCTGGATGAAATCCAGGAGGAGACACCGCCGGCGTATTTCAAGAATTACGGACCTGCGACGGTTTTCCGCGTGGATTCTCCCGACAGGGTAGTGCGGAAGGAAACGACGATTCGAAGGACCTTCCTTGTGACCGTGGCCTCCGTAGAGACCGAATTGGGTTCGTACCGGGAGGAGTTCAAAGATGGCATTATCCCGGAATTCCTCAAGCCTTTTTTACAAGCGAATCAGCATTTGCCCGCGGGGGAGGCGGAAATCACGACCCTGGCGGCGAAAATCGTCGGCCGGGAGCGCAATCCCCACCGAAAGGCTGTATCGATTTGGAACTGGTTGAAAAAAAATATCAAATGGCTTCCCGCGGAATCAGGAAAAGAGAATCTCTCGGCTTTGTCCGCCCTATCGGGGAAGAAGGCTTCCACCCGCCAGCTTGTGTATCTCGCAGCTAGCTTGTTCCGTGCCGCCGGGATCCCTTGCGTCCCTATCACGGGATTTTTGCTCCGGAAAGACGGGACTTCGATTCCCCATAGTTGGATGGAATATTACCTTCCCGCCCTAGGCTGGGTCCCCTTTGATCCTGTCCTGGCACTAGACGAAAAGCCTTCGGGTTTCAACGAAGGTTTTCAAGACCGCAGCCACTATCTGGGATCACTGGACAACCGCCACCTCGCCATCTCTCGGGATTTCCACCGCATACCCTCCATCCTTGAGAGCCCGGATAAAAAGACGGGGGGCATTCCTTGGAGCGACCAAAATCTTTTCGAGGAATCCTCCGGCCTCCGCTACACCAGTTCCTGGGGCAATGTTCGAGTCTTAGGGGAATACTTGAGCGGTCCCTAGGCCTGCGCCACGGGTATACGTGACGATGCCCTACGAATATAGTATTTTATCCCCAATTCTTGGTTAGGATGCTGTGATATAAGAGGTGAAAATGAATAATAATTCAATCGAATCCTACGATCCCGAACTATGGGCTTCGATCGAAGGGGAAATCGCGCGGCAGCGAGATCATCTCGAACTCATCGCCAGCGAAAATTATACTTCCGCCCGCGTTCTCAAGGCCGTAGGTTCGGTGCTCACCAACAAATACGCAGAAGGCTACCCAGGCCGCCGCTATTATGGAGGCTGCGAATTCGTCGACCAGACGGAAAATCTCGCCAGGGATAGGGCAAAGGCCCTCTTTGGCGCAGACTATGCCAATGTCCAGCCCCATTCCGGCAGCCAGGCTAATATGGGCGTATTTTTTTCAATCCTGGAGCCGGGAGACACAATATTGGGCATGGACCTCGCCCACGGAGGCCATCTCACCCATGGATCCCAAGTATCCTTCTCCGGCCGTTTTTACAATGTGGTGCGATACGGCGTCGGAAGGGATACTGAGACTATCGATTACGAAGTCCTGGAAAGGCTTGCCCGGGAGCACAAGCCCAAGCTCATCATCGCCGGCGCCTCCGCATACCCCCGCACCATCGATTTCAAGCGTTTCAAGGCGATTGCCGATGAAGTGGGGGCCTATTTCATGGCGGACATGGCCCATATCGCCGGCTTGGTTGCCGCGGGATGCCATCCAAGTCCGGTGGATATCGCTGATTTCACCACCACCACCACCCATAAGACCCTGCGGGGTCCTCGGGGCGGCATGATCCTGATCGGAAAGGATAAGGAAAACAACGCAGGCATAAAGACCTACAAGGGCGACGGCTTGAAAAAATGGTCCGAGGTGGTCGACTCGACGATCATGCCGGGAATCCAGGGAGGACCGCTCATGCATGTCATCGCCGGAAAGGCTGTAGCCTTCAAGGAAGCGTTGGAGCCTCGGTTCAAGACCTATATCCGCGATGTGGTGGCCAACGCTTCGATCCTGGCAAGCGAATTGGCGGCCGGGGGCGTGAGAATAGTTTCAGGCGGCACGGACAATCATTTGATCCTCCTGGATCTTTCTCCTCTTGGCATAACGGGGAAGGATGCGGAGCGATGGCTCGAGGATGCGAATATCACCACCAACAAAAATGCCATTCCCTTCGACACCAAGAGTCCTTTCGTAACCTCCGGCATCAGAGTAGGCACTCCCGCCTTGACCACCCGAGGCATGGGCCGGGCTGAAATGTCGCGGGTGGCCGAATACCTCCTTACCGTGTTGAAGTCCAGGGGCGATTCTGCGGCCATCGCCAGGGTCAGGGAGGAAGTCAAAACCCTGACGTCCCGATTCCCCGTAAATTTCTAACCCCTCATGCCCGGTGCTGGACGATTGGATTTCCCTATTCGCGAAGTCCTTTCCCAGGAGCTGTCCGGAGCGGGGTTTTTCGGCTTCGCCTTCCTTTCCTCGGCCAAGGTTTGTGGAATCCTAAAGGAAAATGAGGCCGATGCCACGCCTTGGGCATCGTATCTGGGGGAAGGGTGCGGCGGCATCGCAGCGGTAGCCCTGCAATACGGGGAAGGGATTTACTCCCCGCCCAACTGGGCACAGCCTTACCTGGGCTACCAAGGCGCCAAGGAGGTCCATCTTGCCCGGTTTTGCCGCGCCGATTGGTATGCGGAACTGAAAGACAGGCTTGGGGTTGCGGTGAAGGCGACTGTCGCCCGGGCGGCGACGGCGGGAATCCAGCTCCCGGCTCCAAGAAAATGGAAAAGGCTAGCCAATTCCAGGCTTCCCGAAAGGCCTTTGGCGATCGCCGCGGGCTTGGGTTTCCAGGGGAAAAACAATCTTTTGATAGCCGCCGCCAAGAATGGATCGGCAAAGCCAGGCTTTTCCTCCGCCGTGGTGCTGGGTCTCTTGGTATGTCCTGAGGAAATCGAGCTGGAACCGGAAACCGCCCAGGAATGCAACCCTAATTTCCCCGGCTGTGGGACCTGTGGGCGATGCATTTCCGCCTGCCCCACAGGAGCCCTTTCGCCCTTGGGGAACAAATTCCTAAGGGAACGGTGCATCCAGCATTGGACAAGCCAGGATGAGAGCCCGCCTGGAGATATTGGCAAGGCAAGGGAATCCAGGCTCTATGGGTGCGACATCTGCCTTGAAGCCTGCCCCTATTTCTTTACCGATGCGCTGGCCCAGGCCAAGCCCGGCCGCTTGGGCCAGCGCCTCCCTGCCGCATATTTCCGAGCCTCGGAGCCCGATAGGATTCAGGCTGACCTAAAAAAAACCGCCCTTGGACCTAGGTGGATCTCCAAGAAGTCCCTCAAGCGATTCGCCGAAGGATTAGGCACATGACGATACAGAACATGAAAGCCCGGTCGCGGATGGTTACGCTTGCTAGAGATTTTTTCCTGTCCCGCGGCTACCTTGAAACGGAAACCCCCCTCCTTGCCCCATCCCTAATCCCTGAGTCGAGCCTGGAGGCCTTCGCGACCCAATACGTACACCCCTATGCTCCCGGAAAGCCTCTCTACCTTCTGCCGTCTCCCGAATTCTGGATGAAGCAGCTCATCGCCCAGACGGGAGCGAGTGTATTCCAATTGGGCAAAGCCTTCAGAAACGCGGAATCGGTCAGCAGGATCCACAATCCTGAATTTACCATGCTGGAATACTACACTCTTGGATCGGACAGCGCGGACAACATCGGGCTGACCGAGGAATTGTTCCGGATTCTGGCCCGGGAGGAGACACCGCCCCGGGCCCGGCCTCCCTTCCGGCGCATTACCATGGCCCAGGCTTTTAAGGACTTCGTCGGACTTGATCTTGATTCCTTGGGGGATACGGGCCGAATGATAGAGGCGGCGCGGGGAAAGGATCTCTTGGTTTCCCCCAAGGCTACCTGGGAAGAAGCCTTCAATGTGGTTTTTCTTTCCCTCGTGGAGCCGAATCTGCCTATGGATAGGCCCTTGGTCTTGGACGAATATCCCACCTTGATCGAGTGCCTGGCCAAGGAAATTCCTGGCAAGCCGTACAAAGAGCGCTGGGAGCTCTATGTCGAGGGAATCGAAATCGCCAATTGCTTTACCGAAATGGCAGAGCCTCAGGCGGTTAGGGAGTATTTTGACAGCCAAGGTCGAAAGAAGCTGGAGAGTCTGGTTCCGCACCGCATCGATTACGGGTATGCCGAAATCTTTGCAAACTTTCCACCCTGTTCAGGCGTCGCGGTAGGCTTCGACCGCCTCACCATGGTTCTTTTGGGCGCGAAGACCATTGAGGAAGTGATCAATTTCCCCTTCCCGAAGGATTTCAATAGCGGTATCTGAAGGATGCGTTGACGCCGAAGTTCAATCCCGGATTGTTGAGGAATCTTCCTATGTACAGGAACTGAAGCTCTTGGCTGAAGTGCTTGAATAGAACGGTTCCTATGCCAATTCCGGCTCCCGCAAGGATCGAGGACGAATACGCATGGGCGGGGCTACCTCCAGGTTTGAGCCCTGGTATCCGAAGATGCTTGGCCTTGGAAAGGACTGGCATTCCCCTCCCTCCCCGGATAGAGTCTCCTCATGGCAGCAGTACGAATCTGGATTTTATCCATCCTTGTCCTGTTTCTTTCTTCTCTGCCCCAGGTCTGGGCGCAGGGACCAAGAGATGTGGATTTCGGCGGCATGGCCTGGGGATTGCGCCAAACCTCCGGTCCTGTCGATCCCGGCCCCAACACCTTCAGCAATGCGA
Source organism: Spirochaetota bacterium (assembly GCA_008080685.1). Lineage (GTDB taxonomy): Bacteria > Spirochaetota > Spirochaetia > Treponematales > Rectinemataceae > VKGY01. The sequence continues at coordinate 1,260 of VKGY01000089.1, read as the reverse complement.
CGGACCAGGTCTGGGTGGACGGGGAGGGGAAGGCGCATCTTAGGTTGCAGAAAAAGGACGGGGTCTGGCTGGCTTCGGAGATGATGGCCAAGCGGGACGCAGGCTACGGGATCTACAGGTTCACAGCCTCCGCCTCTTTGAGAACCTTAGACCCTAACATTGTCTTCGGCTTTTTCACTTGGGACAGGAATCCGGGATCTTTCAACCGAGAGATGGATATTGAGATTTCCCGGTGGGGAAATCCCCATGGCCGCGACGGTTGGTTTACTGTCCAGCCTTACGACAGGCCGGGAAACCAACACGCGTTCTCCCTGCCCGAAGCCGATTCCTACACCTTTGAGATGCGATGGAGGAAGGAAGAGGTGGAGTTTTCGCTTTTCACGGCGGGGAAATTGGTGGAAAATTGGATTTTTCGCCACGGCGTGCCTGATCCTGGCCGAGCCCGTGTAAGGTTTAATCTTTGGCTTTTCCAAGGCCGGGCTCCCAAGGATCCCGGTCCCTACGAGGTGGTGATTTCGGATTTTTCTTACCTGCCTTCGCCCTAGACCCGAGTAGAAGCCGAGGGTTGCCTATTTGTCGGATTTCAAGCCTGCGCCGCACATGGGCAGCATGATATCTCCCTTCCATCGGCCTTTGCTCCGGTTGGCCAGGTAGGCGGCGTAGGTCGCCGCTGTGGTGTGTTCGCAATAGATCCCCTTCGCGGCCAAGGCTTTGCGCGCCGGAAGGATCAGGTCCTCGGGAGCCAGGATGAATTCCGCGCCCAGGGATTCGGCGATTTTTAGGATCTCTTCGCCGCGCATCGGCTCGCCTATCGCGATTCCTTCCGCAAGGGTGGGGCGCGGGTTTACCTTGGCCGGCTTTGCCGAACCTGCGGCAGCGGCCTTCGCGAGGGGGGCGCAGGCCTCGCTTTGGACAGCGACAATGTGCGGCAATGCTTTGATGGCCCCGGAGCCTGCAAGCTCGCCCAACGCCTTGGCGACGCCCAGGAAGAGGGTTCCATTGCCGACGGGGATGAAGAGATTGTCAGGCAGCCTGCCCAATTGTTCAAACGTTTCGTAGATGTATGTCTTTGTACCTTCGTAGAAAAATGGATTGTACACATGGTTGGCGTAGTACAAGCTTTCTCTGTCTACCTTCTCCCTGCAAGATCTGGCGCAGGCATCCCGCGAACCAGGCACGACGACAACCTTTGCGTTGTGCGATTCTATCATGGCGATTTTTTTTGGGGATGTCCCTTCGGGAACAAAAATTTCGCAGGCG
>VKGY01000088.1 GCA_008080685.1 Spirochaetota bacterium | reverse complement strand
TTATACGGCATTTGGTGTCGCAGTGCCTTCATAGGTATAAAATAGCGGGAATCCAGGGTGCAATTCGGGTTGACGGGACTCATATAATAGATGTTCGGGATTGGATGCGGCGATAGGTCTGGAGTTTCATCCAGCGCATAATCCCTGGATGCGAGAGCCAAGGCTTCGAGAATGAGGGTCATGGCGGGCCGGCGGTCCGGATCCAAGTCATGCAGGACATGTTCGGGATCCTGGGTGATGACGATATCGGGTTTTGTTTCCCTGATGACCTTTATCAAGGCGATCTTATAGTCGTGCCGCAAGTCCACTTCGCCTCTTTGGAATTCGTTGAAGAATACCTTCTCAACGCCAAGGATTTCCGCTGCCTTGAGGCAGTTTTCCTTCATCTGCTTTCCCGCGAGCATGATAGACGCGAATGAACGACCGCCTTTTTGTGCGTTGACCGCCAAGGCCCCTCCGCATTCAACCATTTCCATCCCGTACACGCCGAGCAATAAAATAGTCTTACCCACTGATTGCCTCCTTGATTGCAATTATAGTATTTCTCAAAACATCTTTGGCAAAGCCCAGGCTGTCTGTCAGAATGTATTCGTTGGCTCCGTGATAACCGGAGAGGGAATTGGCGCGGCAAAGAGGAAAAAATCCCAACACAGGCAAGCCGAAGTTCCTGTAATGGCGATTGTCGCTGATTCCCGCCGTCACGAGAGGCAGTATCCTGAACTTTTTATCCGCCGATCGAAGAGCCGTCCGCATAGCTTTGAGTCCGAGGGAAATTGCTTTCCTGCGGGTTGAGCCTCGGCTTTGCCTGGCTGGCGGGGTTTTCCGAGAGAGAGGGGAACGGTAAGATCCGTCGGATGCTAGTATTTCCGCGGCCAAGGGACTGTCTGACAGGGAGCGGGATGCATCCCTCAGTCCCACGGCATGGCGGAACCAAAACAATAATGTTTCTTTTGTGATCACTTTCCTGTGGATTCCCATGAAAATTTCATAAAGGTTCGAGTTCGTGGAGTTCGAACTGGCAGGTTCCTTGAAACCAAGCCTTTCCATCTCCCCTGTTTGGACCGTGTAAAATGTCGCCCTCCCTGATCGTATGGGAAATCCGCCTCCTTCTCCGAGGACTAAGAAACAGCCTCGGGTTTCCTGGGTTTCGGAGAGGAGTTTCCGTATGCCTTCCCCCCCCGACTCTTCGTCGGTGGACATCATTAGGACGAGATCAAAGGGAAAGGCGGCGGCGGCGGCGGAAAAATCAAGGAATAGGTCGATCCATACCGCCGCAAGACCTTTGCAATCAAGGGTTCCGCGGCCAAAAATCCGTCCTTTGATTTCCTGGGACGAAAGAGGGTCGACGCGCCAGCCTGGACTCTCGGCCGCGGCGGTATCGAGGTGGCAGTGGAAGCCTAAGGATTCCCCTCCGCCGTTGCCGCCGTTTCGCCGCGGATAGCGCGCAACGAGGCATGGAGCCTTGCTGTTGTCCCAATAAATCCTCGTATCTATACCTTCTCTTTTTAAAAAGGCATGGGCCGACCTTACTATCTCGGACATGTCGCTACCCGTATCAGAACGTATCCTGACAAGAGATTTCAGGATCGCCTTCAGCCTCTCATTTCCTGTGGGCTCGAGCCTCATACTTGAACGCCAGCAAGCGCGAAGAATTGATGACAACGAATACCGAAGAAGCGTTGTGCACAACCGAGGCCATTATTGGATTCAGCCACCCTAGGCTGGATATAAAGACGCCTATGATGTTGATGAACACAGAGAACACCCAGATGTTTTGTTGGATTATCCTGTAGGTTTTCTTGCTCAAGGCGAAGGTCGCAGGAAGCATTTCTATCTTGTCGGACATCAATGCTATGCTAGAAGCCTCCATGGCGACATCTGTCCCCGCGGCTCCCATGGCGATTCCTACATCGGAAAGGACCAACGCCGGCGCGTCGTTCACCCCGTCCCCCACCATCGCCACGATCTCCCCGTTCTTCTTCATTTTATCTATGCGGGAGAGCTTGTCTTCAGGGAGGAGGGAGGCTTCGAAGGAGGGTATTCCCGCTTCGTCGCATATAGCCTTCGCAGTGGCGGGATTGTCCCCGGTAAGCACCGTAATATTTTTGATGCCCAAGCCAAGCAGTTCCTGGATAGTTCCCCGAACGCTTCCGCGTATGGTGTCCGCGACGGCGATGCCACCTACGGGTGATCCATTTTTCATGGCGATCAGAGCTGTCCTACCTAAATTTTCCTGGGAATCCAGAAAACGGATTGCTTCCGCATCCCCTGACGTGGAGGCAAAGGCCCTTCGGTTGGAAACTTCAAAAATTTCCCCGTCCACGGCGACCTTCACTCCTCTGCCAAAGAGCATTTCGAACTCGCCGTCGGGATAGGATTTTATTTTCTTGCCACTTTCTAGAAGGAAGGTCATTATCGCCTTCCCTATTGGGTGTTGGGAATTCTTTTCAACGATTCCCGCGACGGTCTGCAGATCCTCCGGCGTATAGGACGAGAAGGGCGTAAAAGCCACGACTTTAGGCTTGCCTTCGGTGATTGTTCCAGTCTTGTCGAAGCAGATTGTGGTCACTTTCGCCGCGGTTTCCAGCACGACTCCGCCTTTTATCAGCACACCTCGTTTCGCCGCATTTCCAACCGCTGCCACCACGGCGGTTGGCGTGGCAAGCACGAGGGCGCATGGGCAGGCGATTACCAGTATGGTCATGACCCGCATGAGGTCGGAGGTGACGAACCAGACAACAACGCTGATCGTCAAAATGATAGGCAGGAAGTATTTGGCAAAAGTATCGGCCGCCTTCTGGGCCTTACCCTTGTTGTTCTGCGCCTGATGCACAGTCTTGATGATTCGTCCCAAGACAGTGTCCGATCCGATTTTCTCGGTCAGCACTTCTATAACCCCATTTTCATTGAGGGAACCGACGAAAACTTTTCCACCCGCCGCCTTGTCCACGGGCATCGATTCTCCGGTGATCGAAGATTCGTTGATCGCTGCCTGGCCGCTGATGATCTCTCCATCCACGGGAATCCTCTCCCCGGGGATGACTTGTATGTAGTCTCCTACCCTTACCTGCTTGATGGGAACAACCTGGTATTCGCCGTCGATTTTTTTCCTGCACGTGGCGGGAACAAGCCGCACGAGTTCCCGTACGGCGTTCTTTGTCTTCTCCATAGTCAGATCTTCAAGGAATTCTCCAAAGATCATCATGAACGAGACAACCGCTCCCGCGAGGTATTCTCCCACATACGTAGTACCAATCAGAGCAAGCACCACAAGCGTGCCCGCCGTCACCTTCTTCAAAGCGAACACCGCTTCCACCGTCGACTTGACGACAAATCCGCCGGCGATCACCAGGGGGATAAGCGCGAAGCTGAATGGCAAGGCATCTTTCCATACATATTCAAATAGGGTTGCTATGACCAGCAGCGTGGCGAGAACCCCTGGGAAAAGGAAGGCCTTGTATCGAATCATCGGATTGCCCTTGAAGGTGCCTTTAGGTTCCATCAAATTATTCCTTTAGGTGCGATCGCAGTTGCAGCCACCATGCTTGTGGGGCTTGCCATGGTCATGTTTCTTCGCATGCTCGTCCGCATGCTCGCCTTTTTCATCTTTGTGTTCTTCGTTTGTGCCGAATACATCGTCGATGTCGTCCACGCCGTCCAAGATCCCATGTTTTCCTTCGTGCATTGCTTTACCTCCGTATCCCCCCAGGGGGGATACGCTCAGCATATAGCATCCGTTTTGCATGTCAAGCCTTGGACAAAAAAATTTGGATTTCCTTTGACCTAAAGGCTGGCCTTTTGCGCAAATTTGAGAAGAACCAAAGAACCGATGACAGAATCAGGCCAACTCAGGCCTCCTCAGCATATGCAAACCCAGGAAAAGCCACCAGAAAATCGTGCCTATCCCAAAGGCGAAGCTTGCGGAAGGATCGTTGGCGGGCAAGGCCAAACCCAAGGCGAAGACTGCGGCGCCGAGGCCTAGGCCAGCGACGGCGAGGGCTTTTGGCAGGGCCTCTGTGGGCAGGATTGCCTTGGGATGGACCGCCCCGGGCAGTGCCTTGGGCGCAGCCTTCGCCTTAAGGGCCGTGAGGGCCGCCAAACATGAAAGCCCTATCCAAAGGGCGCCCAGGCACTTGTCCGAAGAATCAATGCCCAGGGTTACCATGGCGATGACTTCCTTCAGCGTTTCCGCCAAGCCCGGGTTTTTGGGATGGAGGTCGGCGAGGGCTTCGGCTCCCCAGAGATTGATGAAACCGCTTAAAAGGACAAAGCCTGCCCACGCGAAGCCTAGGCCCGCGGCGACGAGAGAGAGGCGGGGGGCGGCTTCCTTGAGCCGCTCACGCAAGGCCAGGACCAGGACTATGAGGCTTCCGCCGTGGATTATGTACATCGAATAGGTCCAGACGAAGACGATGGCCCGATGTTCCCCATAAAAGGCGAAGTACTCGCCGATTCCCAGGTTCGGATCCCCCATGGGCGCCATGGCTGTCATGTAGAGGCCGATGGCGAAGACGTAGGACGCGGCTGACACCAAGGCAGCCAGCCCCCCTGATTTCTGTAAATTCCTCATGATTCCTTCCTCCCTTTTCGGCGGGCGGCCTTGCACCGCTTCGCCCTTCGTAGTAAACTTACAGTGTAAGCATATTACTTACACTGTAAGTTTGTCAAGCGGTAAAAAAACACAGACGCAATGCCGCCTGGCTTGCGGGGAGGAGTACATTGAAAAAATCCGAAAAAAACGAGGCTGGGATCCGCAGCCCCCTAGCCAGGGACTCTGTCCTCCGGGCGGCGGTTGGGCTCTTGGACGAAAGCGGGATCGATAGTCTTTCCATGCGCGCCCTGGGCAAGCGCCTCGGGGTGGAGGCCATGTCCCTCTACAACCATGTGTCAAATAAAGAGGATCTCTTGGACGGAGCCCTGGACTTGGTGTTGGAAGAGATTGCGATACCCGCTTACGATGGGTCCTGGAAAACCGCCATGAGGGAGCGGGCTGTCTCCGCTCGCCTAGCCTTCAAGCGCCATCCTTGGGCGAGTGGACTTCTGGACTCCCGGGTGAGTTCGAGCCCGGCGCGCCTGCGTTATTACGACGCCATCCTGGGTGTCCTGCGCCAAGCCGGCTTCACCCTCCCCCTCGCCGCTCGGGCCTACTCCCTTATCGACAGCTATGTCTACGGCTTCTGCCGCCAAAGCCTCAACATGTCCGCTTCGGGCGAGGATTCCCAAGACGGGGATTCCCAGGAGCTCCGCGCCCAGGACTTCCAAGCCCAGCTCCCTCCCGACTCCTTCCCCCATCTTGCCGAGATGGCCGCCCTTGCGTCAAAGGAAGGCTATGACGAAGAAGGCGACTTCGAATTCGGCCTCGACCTGATACTCCAGGGGCTGGAAAGCCTGCTTTGAAAGTGGCCCATTCAGGTTTGTTAAAGACTTTTGTTATACAAGTTGGGGCACGGCAACTGATAGGACAGGATGGCAGGAAGGACAGGATCGACAGGATCCATGCCTTGACGCATGAAATGTATGCGCATATAGTATGCGCACATCAAGCAAGAGGTGGTCCAATGGCTTTACGCGATGTATACGATGTCGAGGCTCCCAAGAAAGCGGCGAACCTAAGCGTCAACGGTGATCTTCTGGCCAAGGCGAAGGAACTCAAGATCAACCTGTCTTCTGTGCTGGAGCGGGCTTTGGCGGAGCGGGTCGCCCAAGCGGAGAGGGAGCTCTGGCTTGCGGAAAACGCCGATTCCATCTCTTCCTACAATGACCACGTTGAAAAATTCGGTCTTTTCGGCGACTCCGCCAGGACTTTCTGATGGGTCGCTTCGGAGTCCATGTCAACGGGAATCCGCATTCAAAAATCCTTTACCCTTTCCTCCTGG
>VKGY01000087.1 GCA_008080685.1 Spirochaetota bacterium | reverse complement strand
ACGCAACTCTCCCCGGGTTTCCAGGGTTTGGACGAATTCTCTCAGACTATCGTATGCCATGTCTAAGGATTATACAGGAAAGGACGAATCCTGTCCCTTGACCTCTTGAGTCGCCAAAGCGAATATGTACCGATGCGTGGGAAGATCCTTATCATCGAAGACAACAAAGACTTGGTGGAGTCGTATCTTCTTTATCTCGAGAGGGAGGGATTCGACTGCACTGTTTTCCCCTCGGCTGAAGGGGATTTTAACCTCATCATCATGGATGAGGATGCTTCAAGCCCGAGAAAAAGATCGAATGCCCATGTGATGATCCTCACCGCCCGAAGTCAGGAAGAAATTAAAAGCCTTGGCGTGGATGCGGAATCTATCGAGTACATAAGAAAACCCTGTCCTCCTCGAGTCTTAGCCGCGAGAGTGAAAGCCCATTTCACGCGAGGACTGTCTTCCTCAAACAGCAAGGCAGGATCCCTTTGGAAATTCTCCGGATTCGAGTTCGACGCCGAAGCCCTCTATCTTACCAAGGAGGGAAAGCCGGTGAGCCTTTCTCCCCGGGAATCCGGCGTTCTGAGGATTTTAGTGGAGGGAAAGGGGAGACCTATTTCGCCGGAAGAAATATATAGCAAGCTTTGGGGACAGGGGGCTGGTGATGTGAGCGCCGTGGGCGTCTACATTCGGAGACTCAGGCGAAAGCTGGAAGAAGATCCAGCGGCGCCTAGGCATATCCAAACCCAGTACGGCCTAGGCTATAGATTCAATCCGGAGGCCTTGCGGCAAGGGAGCTGATGGCGACTTCCCTGGCCCCTCCCCGCAGGCCAAGCCCAGGGAGGCTATAAAACAGCCCTAGATCCTGCCGCGCCGCGCCCAAAGGCCCAGCGCGGGATTAGGCACAAAGAAAACCTTCCCGCCAGCCTTAGTCTTGTTCCAGCCTGGCTTGAGGGAATGGACATCGTATTCTGCCATGAGAGCATCCAGTTCGGCATACCCGTATCCGACACTTTCGATTTCCGCCTTGCTGACTCCCGGTCCCGGCGCGTAGTGGACGCTGAAACGGCCTTCGCTGGAGCCATGGATAAGGTGGGCGGCGGCTGAGAGGCTGGAGGCCAGATCCTCCTTCTCCCTGACGAGACGGCGGATTTCCGTCGAAGGCCTGTAGCCGTATTTCCTTATGAGGGTGTCTATGCCTGAATCTTCGCCGAAATGGGCCAATCCTGGTGCCAAGATAAAAAGCCGTCCGCCATCCACCATAGCCATTCTTGTACGGTAGACTGCCTTGTTGCCCAGCCATGTGCTCCGGTATTCGTGGGGATCGAGGTAGACCAGGGCTGTCTCGATGGCTTCATCCATAGTTTCAACGTTCACTTCCCGGGCAAGGGCGGCTGCCTCCTCGAAGCAGCGTGTGTCGTCCCCTGCGAAAAAACCTCGAATGGCCAAGGCGCCGGATTGATTCCTTCCGACCACCGTAAGCATCCACAGTATGGGCGGCAATTGAGGCTCGGCGATCTTGAGGGCGCGGTTGAAGGTTCTGCGAACTGGAGTATCGGATCTGCCCATCATGCGCTCCATGCCGTAGGCGGCGCCCATGAAATGGCTTCGGTCTATAGCTTCCTTGCCACCGGTGCCGACAAAAATGTTCTTTGCATGGTTCGCCATCCCCACCACCTCGTGAGGCACCACTTGGCCTATGGAGATAATCGCATCGTATCCCCCATGAACCAGCCCTTGATTGGCCTGGACCGGATAATCGTAGTCCACCACGCCATCGCAGAAGGATCGTATTTCCTCGGCGGTAATGCGGCCCAGTTCCACCACGTCCTTTCGCCAGTCATGGGCCATGAAGAGGCTGCGCGGCGTGCCGGGATACATGGCGGCGATTTCACGGTCCGTCATTGGGGCGTGGGTGCCCACGGCCGGGAGGACCGCGGAAAGCCTTGAGCCGAGGTTTGAATAGAGCAGATCGGTGATCTTTCCGGCCTGGGAGTGGGCTCGCGTAATGTCCGGCGGGACGGCGATCACCTTTTGCGCGGCGCTGATCCCGCCCAAGGCTTGGCTGACCAGGGAGGCGAGGGTGGCATCATCGATTTCTTCGTGAACCGAGGCTTTGGCAATCAGCATGGATACTCCTTGTTGGGGAATTGTAACGCCGGAACCTTAGGCCATCAAGGCTATAGGCGAAGGGAGCCTGTGGATGGATCCAGGCTTGACCAAGGGCCCGCCCCACGGTATAGCAGAGAGAGCAAATACGGGAGGATCCATGAAAATATTATACAAGTATTCAGTCGGAACAGGCGACCGCTTTGGCCGCCAAGGCGTGGCCCAGCTTCGCGCCTTCCAACTCCTAGCCCAGAGAGGCATCAAAGCGACGATCGTTTGGAACAAAAGCAATCGGGAACACATGATCATAGGCACAAAGGCCGCCGACCAGCGCGATGCCGCCGACAAGTCAATCCAGGCTGTTGGATATAAGGACCAGTACTGCGTGGACGCGGACCATATCGGCATGCACAATGTGGACAGCTTCATTCCCTACGCCGATTTCTTTACCATCGACGTGGCTGATTTTATCGGCAAGCCAGCTTCTGCGGAGAGGACAAAGGGATTTGTCGCCGCGTACGCGCTCCTCGCCCAGGATAAGAGCGCTCCTGTGGAAATAACCAGGGAGGATATCGAAAATTCCGCCAAGAAGTACCTCTTCGCCATCGACGAGGCGGCCAAAGTCTACCGCAGGATCCACGAAGGAAAGCCTGATGGGAACTTCCATATAGAAGTCTCCATGGATGAAACAGACCTGCCCCAATCCCCGGCCGAACTGGCGGTAATCCTTGCGGGTCTCGCGGATGCGAAGGTGCCGGTGCAGACCATAGCCCCCAAATTTACCGGCCGCTTCAACAAGGGAGTCGACTATGTAGGCGACGTAGAGGGCTTCAACAAGGAATTCGAAGCGGATGCGAAGGTTGCTATATGGGCTGCGAAAGCCTTTGGATTGCCCGAGAGCCTCAAGCTCTCCGTCCATTCCGGCAGCGACAAGTTTTCCATCTACCCTGGAATAAAGCGAATTTGCAAAGCCCTGGGATGCGGCTTCCACCTTAAGACGGCCGGCACGACCTGGCTTGAGGAACTCATAGGCCTTGCCGAGGCTGGCGGAGGCGGCCTTGCCTTGGCGAAGCGAGTCTATGAAAAAGCCTACGCTCGATACGACGAACTCGCCGGACCCTATGCCGCGGTCATCGATGTTTCCATGGATCGCCTGCCCACCCCTGCGGAAGTGAACTCCTGGACGGCGGAACGCTACGTGGCGGCCTTGCGGCATGATAAGAAGAATCCGCTTTTCAACCAGGACCTGAGACAGCTTCTCCACATCGGGTACAAAGTGGCCGCTGAGATGGGCGAGGAATACCTCTCCGCCCTTAAAACCTACGAGGAGAGCATTTCCCGGAATGTCACCACCAATCTCTTCGAACGCCACCTCAAGCCCCTTTTCCTGGACTGATAGGCTCTCGGGGCGCAAAGAAAATGCAAAAAGGAAGGGCCAGGATAGGAATACGAGGCAAGCTCCTGGCCTTTCTCTCCGTTGCCGTAATTTCCATCCTCGCCCTGGAGATCGTGGCCCAAAGGCTCACCTATCAAATTGCGGACGAATATAAAACCCATCTGGACCGCTACCACCAAGTCCACCGCCTAAGGATCGCACTCTCCGATTTTCGTATCGCCGCGGATCGATTCCTCCGTGAACCAAATAATGGACGTATCGAGATTCTGTATGAATCCATTTCCAGTTTAGCCATGCTCGATGCTTCATTGGCCTCCCTTGAAGAAATTTCAGTGGAAGCAGGTTTTGAAGTCCGGGCTGTTGGGTACGGAATGGATGTCTACCTGCCCCTGGTAGGTAGGTCCCTTTCCCTCCGGTCAAGCGGACGAACGGACTATTACGCTGATTTTGCCAAATCCGAACGCATCGCAGGGTATATGGACACCTACCTATCCAGACTCTCCGGCATACTCATGAAAAACGGCGAGGCTAGATACGCAGAAGCTGCAGTGAGGACAAAACACATCAACGACGCAATACTGATAGGCATGTTGGCTGCGGGATTCCTATTGTTGGTGTATGTGTACCTCGTCGCGAATTCGATCACCAAGCCGATCAGGATCCTAGCCAAGGCTTCGGAGCGCCTTTCCATGGGAGAGATGGACGTCAACCCTCCTGCGGCATTCCGCTCAAAGGACGAAGTGGCGATCCTCGCTGAACGGTTTTATTCCATGAGCGCCAATATCCGCACCTATATCGAAAGCTTGAAAGATAAAGCGGAATTGGAGAAGAAATTGCGGGAAGAGGAGACGAGCCTCCTGGCCATGGGGAAGGCGCTCAGAGAGGCCCAGCTCATGAATCTCCAGGACCAGATGCGACCGCATTTTCTTTTCAACGCCCTCAATTCAATCGCCCGCACCGCTCTCTTGGAGGGCGCGAAGGAATCGGAAAGGCTTACTATCTCCTTAGCTAAGCTCCTTAGGGCGACCATGAAGGAAAAAGGCCCCTTCATCTCCCTTTCCGAGGAAATGGAAATTGTAAAGGAATATTTGGCATTTCAAAAAGCCCGGTTCGGAGACCGGCTAAGATGGAGGATCGAGTTCGATCAAAGCCTTGGAGCTATGGAAATACCCCGCTTTCTCCTCCAGCCTTTGGTGGAAAACGCGGTGCGCCACGGCGTCGAACCCAAGGAAGGCTCCACCGATCTTCTGCTTGCGGTGCGGAGAAGGGAAGAAAAAATCATCGCCCATGTGATCGACACGGGGGCGGGGATGGGGCGTGAGGACCTCGAAAACCTAAGGATTGCCATTGCCTCCGCCTGGACGGGACCGGGAGGGCAGAAGATAAAAGCCAAGGATTCCGGAAGCCTTGTGGAGGCTCGGGGGATCGGGGTAGGAAACGTGGCAACGCGGCTTGCCATGCTTTATGGAAAAGACTCGTCCATGTCCATCCAATCCATACGCGGCAAAGGAACGATACTTAAGATCCATATCCCCTTTGGTAGGGCGCTCTAGTGGCGCGGATACTCATCGCGGACGACGAGGCGCTGGAGCGGAAAGCCTTGCGGTTCATCATTGAAAGTTCACCGCTAGGAGGGGAGGATCTCGTTTTGGACGAGGCGTCGAATGGCGCGGAGGCGGCGCGCCTGGCCAGGATAGCAGCCTACGATACCATAATCCTGGATATAAAAATGCCTGGGCTCGACGGCCTCGGCGCCGCGGAATTGATGCGGAAGGAAGGATGCGACACACCCATTGTCATCCTTTCAGCCTTCGATACCTTCGAGTACGCCCAGCGGGCGATTCGGCTTGGGGTCTATGAATACCTTCTCAAACCTGCCGGAAGGGAGGAGGTCCTTGAGGCTCTGAAAAGATCCCTTGCCCACGATCAAGAAATTGATAGCCTTGCGCGACGCAAGGAAGAGTCGCTTTCTATTATTTCCGATGCCATCGCCCTCCTTGAATCGAAGATATTGATTCAGATGGAAGGAGAACTGCTGGACAGCGCGACGATGGAGGAGTACGAAGGGCTTGCTGGCCTTGGCGACTTGACCAGAAGCATTATTGGCGTAAAGGTGGGGTTTAGGATTGCCACGGAAAGCTCCTCACTCATCCATGCCGCCATGGATGCGGCGGTGGAAGGAATAAGGGGTGTATTGAAGAGGGAAGGGCGCAGGATGGTTGCCTCTTGCGCGGGAGATGCGGCCTATTGCCTCATCTATGGAATCGAAGGCTCGGATAGCGACGCCTTGGGACGATATATCGATGCAGCCCGTCGTGGAATGCGGGACACATTACCCGCCCAAAAGGGCCAGGGAGGCGCTGCAATTGGCGACGGTAGAGCGACCTGTTGTGCGCCTGGTCTCATGGACTGGAGACGGGACGGAATGGGGTCCCGGCGCCCCTTCCCAGTCCAGCAGGAGCCTGGGTTTGAAAACCCTGGATTTTCTCAAGAAAAACTACTCTAAGAATTTGAGCCTCGCGACAACCGCGGACTACCTTGGCGTCAATTCTTTCCATCTCTCCCATGTGATACCCCGGGAACTGGGAATAGGTTTCAACGAGCTTCTCAACCGGATTCGGATCAACAAGGCCAAGGAGCTCATGGCTGGGGGCGCCAGCGTCAAGGAAGCCAGCTATCTGGTGGGATTCTCTGACCAAGCGTATTTCACCAGGGTTTTCAAACGAATGGAAAGCGCCTTGCCTCGGGATTTTGTGGATATGATCGCAAAAAAGTACAAATAACTCCCAAAAATATCCAAATCCACGATTAAAATTTTGGGCGGATAATTCATTGAAGCGTTTTATTTCGCGAAAATCGTATAGAGGAGGTTTTCTATGAAAATCCGAAAAGTAGCTCTGATCGCGCTGATCATCATGGCAGTCACGCTGCCGTTGAGCGTATTCGCCCAGAAACCGGTGGTTTTAAGATTGGCGGAGACCCATCCCCAGGATTATCCCACCACCCGCGGCGACTACGAGTTTGCGAGGCTTGTAAAAGAGCGCTCAAACGGCCGAATCGTCATCGAGGTGTATCCTGGCAGCCAGCTTGGCCAGGAAAAGGCGGTCATTGAACAGGTCCAGTTCGGCGCCATCGACATCACCCGTGTGTCGGTCAGCCCGGTCGCCGCCTTCGTTCCCAAGCTCAACGCATTCCAAATGCCCTATCTCTACCGGGACGCCGACCACATGTGGAAGGTACTCAACGGCGATATCGGGAAAGCACTTTTGGCCAGCCTCGAGCCCTTTGGGTTCATCGGACTTGGTTGGTTTGAAGGAGGGTCGAGGAACTTCTACAATTCCAAGCGCGAGATAAAGACGCCTGCGGATCTCAAAGGTCTCAAGATTCGCGTCCAGGAATCTGAGCTCATGATGGGACTGGTTTCAGCCTTTGGCGCCAACCCCACCCCTATGGCTTTCGGCGAAGTCTACTCTGGCCTCCAGACCGGCGTTATCGATGGAGCGGAGAACAACTGGCCTTCCTACTTCTCCACAAGCCACTACGAAGTCGCCAAATACTTCACCTTGGACGAGCACACCAGGGTTCCTGAAATCATCGTAGGTTCCAAAATCTCCCTTGGCAGACTTTCCAAGGCCGACCAGGAATTGATCCGCCAAGCTGCACGTGACGCGGTAGAGTTTCAGAAGAAGGAGTGGGCCAAGTATGAACAGCTCTCCATCGACAAAGTGAAGGCCGGCGGTTCCCAGATCACCTATGTCGCGGACAAGGCTCCATGGATCGCCCTCATGGCTCCTCTCTACGCAAAGCAGAGCAAGGAAGTCCAGGACCTGGTAAAGCAAATCCAGGCAGTGAAATAATTTTGCTTCCTTAGGCGAGACCTGCGGTCCGGCTCCTGGAGCCGGACCGCGTTTTCATGCCATAGGCCGCCTTAGCGGCAACGGGACACAACCATGAAAGACCTGGCGCTCAAAATCATCAACACTATCCATATCGCTTTGGTGGAGTTGGCAAACCTGTTCATAATCGGCATGGTGGTGATCGTTTTCACCAATGTCGTGCTTCGCTATGTATTCCAAAGCGGCATACTTTGGTCCGAGGAGGTATCCCTCCTCCTGTGCGTATGGTTCATCTTCATTTCATACGGGTTGGGGATCAAGCAGAGGCTCCACATCACCATCAATCTGTTCCATAGGGAAAAGGTGGCGCGATGGGTAAACCAAGCCTTGGATTTGCTGGCCGAGATAGTGGCGATCGTGATCGGCGGCACGATGATAATCTATGGCGCCAGCTTGGTACGGTTCACCATGACATCCATCATGCCGGCCACAAGGTGGCCTGCGGGCATCCTCTACATTGTCGTTCCTTTCTCGGGGTTGGTCATAGTGCTGGAAGCTATCCTCCATCTTGTCGGATGGGATACCTACGACGCCAATATAGACGACTACCTCTCAGGCGGGCGGAAATTCAAGGACATCTTCGGAGGTTCCCATGAATGATCCCGGAATCGCGACCTTCCTTTTGATCGGCGGATTCTTCATCCTTATGATTCTTAGGGTTCCCATTACCTTTTCGCTCGCTGCCGCGGCAATTGTTACTGCGACCTATCTCAACATCCCCTTGATGGCGATAGTCCAGCAGATGGTCCAGGGGGTCAGGTCGTTTTCTTTGCTGGCCATCCCGTTTTTCATAGTCATGGGTGAGATCATGGGGCAAGGCGGAATCGCCCAGAAGATGATCGATCTTGCGAATGTGTTTGTCGGGAGGATTCGAGGCGGACTTGCAATGGTGAATTGCGTCGATTCAATGTTCTTCGGCGGAATCTCAGGATCCGCAGTGGCGGACGTGGCCTCCACGGGATCCATTATCCTTCCGATGATGAAACTAAAGGGCTACGACGAAGATTTTTCCGTAGCAATCACGGTCACATCCTCTACCCAAGGGGTAATAATTCCTCCGAGCCACAATATGATCCTCTACTCCCTCGCGGCAGGAGGGGTATCGGTGGGAAGGCTTTTCCTCGCAGGGTATATTCCTGGAATCACCCTCGGGCTGTCCCTCATGCTCATTTCTTACATCATAGCGAAAAAGAGAAATTATCCAAAAGAGGACAAAGTCTCTTTCAAGCAAGCGATAAAAATATTTAGGGACGCCTTCCTCGGGCTTTTTACCGCGGTCATCATCATGGGCGGCGTTATCACCGGCATTTTCACCGCTACCGAATCCGCCGCGATCGCCGTGGTCTACGCCTTCTTCATCACCTTTTTCGTGTATCGCCAGA
>VKGY01000086.1 GCA_008080685.1 Spirochaetota bacterium | reverse complement strand
ACGATAAATCAGAAGATAGACGCCGAGACCGCGACCATTCTGGCAAGCGAATACAACTGCGAAGTCAAGATCGTCAGCCTTTTCGACGAGACAGTCATAGAGAGGGAAGCGGACAATCCCGACGACCAGTGGCCAAGGCCCCCCATAGTCACCGTAATGGGTCACGTCGACCACGGCAAGACAAAGCTTTTGGATGCCATCCGCAAGACCGACGTGGTTTCACGGGAGTACGGCGGCATCACCCAGCATATCGGCGCCTACCAAGTGGAAACGGGCAACGGCAAGGTAACCTTCTTGGATACGCCGGGACACGCAGCCTTCACCAAGATGCGGGCCCGAGGATCCCAAGTCACCGACATAGTCATCCTCGTCGTCTCCGCCGTCGAGGGCGTCATGCCCCAGACAAAAGAGGCTATCGATCACGCCAAGGCCGCCGAAGTACCCATAATCGTAGCAGTAAATAAAATCGATCTTCCCGAATCCAATCCCGATCGGGTCAAAACACAACTTTCTGAGATGGGTCTCATCCCTGAGGAATGGGGCGGCACCACCCAGTTCTGCGAAATATCAGCCCTGCAAAGGAAGGGGATTCCCGAGCTTCTGGACGCCATCCTCCTGCAGGCGGAAATCCTGGAACTCAAATCCAGCTACAACCGCATGGCCGAGGCGAAGATCATCGAATCCCGCATCGATCAAGGGCGCGGCATCGTGGCGACCATCATTGTGGACAAGGGAACCTTGAAAATCGGCGATTCTTTCGTAGCGGGCATCTTCCCGGGCAAGGTAAGGGCAATGTTCGACGACAAAGGAGTCAGGATCGAAGAGGCCACTCCTTCAACCCCTGTTGAGGTCCTTGGTTTCGAAGGAATGCCCAACGCGGGAGACCCTTTTGAAGTGGTGGAAGACGAAAAATTCGCCCGGGCGGTCTCGGACAAGCGACAAGAGCTCAAAAAGTATGAGGAAGGCCGCAACGTCAAAAAGGTCACCCTGGACAACCTCTACGAAACCATCTCCGCCGGCGAAGTGCAGGAACTCAAAGTCGTCATCAAAGGCGACGTCCAAGGATCGGTTGAAGCCCTCAAGGGTATGTTGGAAAAACTATCAACCCGGGAAGTGCGCTTGAATGTGATCCGCGCGGCGGCGGGAGCTATCTCTGAGGACGACGTCATGATGGCCTCGGCATCGGATGCGATCATCATCGGATTCAACGTGCGCCCCAGCCCCTCGGCCAAAATCTTGGCGGATCGGGAGAAGGTGGACATCCGAAAGTACAACATCATCTACCGCGCCCAGGAAGATATCAAGAAAGCCATGGAAGGCATGCTCTCTCCGGAACTCAAGGAACAGGACATCGGCAAGGCGGAAGTCCGGGAAACCTTCAAGGTTCCCAAGGTGGGCATCATTGCCGGCTGCTATATGCTTGAAGGCGCGGTGCACCGCAACAGTCAGGTCAGGATCATCAGGGAGAACATTGAAATATTCCAGGGTAAAATAGACTCCCTCAAACGGTTTAAGGACGACGCCAAAGAAGTGGTGGCGGGCTATGAATGTGGCATTGGCATCGCCGACTGCAACGACCTGAAGGAAGGGGACATCCTTGAGATCTTTGAAACCGTAGAAGTCGCGCGATCTCTCGGAAAGGCTGAGGCTGATGGATCAGAAAAGGCTTAAGCGGCTTGAGGAACTCCTCAAGGAAGAGATAGCATCCCTCATCGCCTCAGGCGAAGTCCGGGATCCTAGGGTCAACACCTTCGTCTCAGTCACGAGGGTCGAACCCTCAAGGGACGGGTCTACCGCCAAGGTGTGGGTGAGCTGCCTCTCCGAAGAGGAGGGCGCCGCAGCCTTGGCGGCCCAGGGATTGAACAGCGCAGCCGGCTTCATCCAGTCCCAGATCGGCAGAAGAGTGAGGCTTCGCCTTACTCCTGTGCTCCGGTTCCTGGAGGACAGGGGGATTCGCGAGGGCTTCGAAATGACCGAGAAGATCAAGGAAATCCTCAAGGAATGACAGAATCCGGTTTCCTCTTGATGGACAAGGTCCCCGGAATGACCTCTTTTAAGGCGCTGGAGGGCATTAAGCGAATCTTCCCTGGTTCAAAAATCGGCCATACCGGCACCTTGGACAGCTTCGCCTCAGGCTTGCTGGTGGTCATGGTAGGCGGCTACAGCAGACTCGCGCCCTGGTTCGTGGGCCTGGACAAGCGATACAGAGCTGAGTTCAGCTTTGGCATGGAAACCGACACCCTTGATCCGGTAGGAAAACCGGTCAAGGAAGGCCCCCTGCCAGGAGTGGAAGAGCTTATGTCCGCGATTCCTGGCCTCACGGGTCCCATTTCCCAAATACCCCCGCGATACTCGGCCTTGCACATCCAGGGGAAGCGCGCTTCAGACCTGGCGGTCAGAGGCGTTGACTTTGAAATTTCTCCCAGGGACGTGACCATTTATTCCTTCGTTATGAAGTCCTATGCCCGGGGAAAGGCAATATTCGACATCCATTGCTCCTCGGGAACTTATGTGCGGTCCCTTGCCCGGGACATCGCCCACGCCTGCGGCACCGTCGCCCATGTCTCCAGGCTGGAAAGACTCTCAGTCGGCCCCTTCAGGCTTGAGGAAACCGGGATGGAGGGCGATTACCCGGATTTCCTCAAGAGCCTCGATCCGGAAACCGCCATAGCCATTGGGCTTAAGCCTATGATTCTTGATCCGCAGTCCGAACTGGATTTCAGTCTAGGAAGGGCTCGTTCCTTGCGATGCCTTCGTGACCTGCCGCACGCTTCGCCTGAGCCAAAGCCTCCTGCGGGGAAAGGGGATGCAAGAGAAGGCTTTAGGGACATAGCCACTTTCGATTCAAGGATGAACTTTGTCGGCATCGCTAGGGAAACAGTTCTCCTTGACGGCCAGCCTGGCCAGAGGTCTTTCGCCCTGGTGCTGAATGGGACAGGAATTTAACCATGAATATCCTGATGTGGGAAGAATTCGTCGCGCATCCCGAAGCCGGTCCTTGGGCTGTCGCAATAGGCGTTTTCGACGGTGTCCATCTTGGGCATCGGCGATTGGTCCAGGCGGTTCTCGAGGCATCCTCGGGGTACAAGAGCGCCGTGGTGACCTTCCGCGAGAACCCCAAGAAAATACTAAGGCCAACAGGGTTCAAGGGCGACATTTCCGGCCTTGGCGGAAGGCTGGAAGCCCTTGCATCCCTGGGTTTGGATTCCTGCGTACTGATTGACTTTTCCTTGGATTTCGGTACACTTTTAGGCGCTGAATTCCTCAAGTTCCTGGCAGGGGCGGGAGTGAAATCGGTCCATATAGGGCCCAATTTTCGTTGCGGCCATAAAATGGAAACCAATGCGCAGAGTATGGCCGCGATGGGCGCTGCGCTCGGTGTCGCGGTGACGATAGTAGATCCTGTCCTGCGGGCTGGACATCCGGTGAGTTCTTCCCGGATACGGAATGCGATCCTTGAGGGAGCGGTGGATGAGGCGGCATTGCTGCTCGGACGTCCCCATAGGATCTTCGTGGACGAAAACGGGAATCTTGACCGCGCCGTGGTGGCGCCTCCGCCCGGGTTGTATAGAGTGGCCCTTCACGGCAAGGATTGGAGCGTTCCTGGGGTAGCTGAGTTGTCCAGCGCGGGGCTGAGGATTGAAGGGGAATGCGAGGGCCTTATTAGCCTCGATTTTATAAATTTGGTATCACGAGAGTTGTAGAAGGAGATAGAAGAAGATGGCATTGACCAAAGAGGACAAGGCCCAAGTCGTGCTCGAATATGGAAAGAGCGACAAGAATACGGGAAGCGTGGAAACCCAGGTCGCTCTCCTCACCAAGAGGATTGTCGACCTCACCGAGCACTTCAAAATCCACAAGAAAGACACAAATTCGCGGCGAGGACTTCTTAAAATCGTAGGACAGCGACGCAAGCTGCTCAAGTATATCCAGAGGACAAACCTGGAAGGATACCGAGCGCTGGTCGAGCAACTACAGATCAGGAAGTGACATTCAACCCGTCAAACCATACAGGCCCGGTGCATCGATACGCGCGGGCCTTTTCCAGTTTGTAGACAGCTGGAATGGATTCCAGAAGGAAAATACAATGGTACATATCGTACGATGCCAAGTCGGCAACGAAACCCTAGTCTTTGAAACCGGCCGCATGGCGAAGCAAGCGGGCGGAGCGGTCTTCGCCACCTATGGCGGAAGCGCCATCATCGCCACCGCGTGCTGCTCCGACAAGGTCACAGAGGGGCTGGATTTCGTCCCCCTCACCGTGGAATACAACGAGAAATACTACGCCGCGGGCAAGATCCCCGGAGGCTTCATCAAGAGGGAAGCGAGGCCCAAGGACAGGGAAATCCTCGTTTCCCGGATCATCGACAGGCCGATGCGCCCCCTCTTCGACAAGGCCTTCGGCCGCGAGATTCAAGTGGTCCCCACCTGCATCTCCGCCGACCAAGTCAACCCCCCGGACATCGTTGCGGTCAACGCCGCCAGCGCCGCAGTCCACATCTCCGACATCCCCTTCGCCGGCCCGATCGCCGCCGTGAGGGTGGTGCTTGTGGATGGCGTCTACGTCGTCAATCCGACCCTCGAGCAGTGCGAAAGGGCGAGCCTTGAGATCACTGTCGCCGGGACCGCCGTGGGTATAACCATGGTCGAAGGCGGATCGCAGGAAGTCTCGGAAGAGCAAATGATCGGCGCCATCGAAGCCGCCAGAGCCCCCATCGCCGCCATCTGCGCAGCCATCGAAGAGCTCCGCACCCTCGCGGGAAAAGAGAAGCTGCCCTTGGCACCCCTTAAGATCACCCTGAACAAGAAAGCGGAAATCCGCGCCTTCGCCCAGGAGAGGCTTTCTGTCGCCCTCTTTACCAAGATCAAGCAGGAGCGGGGAGCCGCAGTGAGGGCCGCCATCAAGGAAACCGAATCCGCCTTCTCCGATTCCCTGGCGGACGAGATGCAGAAAAAACTCTTCGGCGCCCTCATGGAAGATCTCCAATACCACATCCTGCGGAACTCGATCCTGGACAAGGGACTCAGGGTAGACGGCCGAGGCTTGGAAGACATTCGGCAGATCACCTGCGACGTCAATATCTTGCCCCGAACCCACGGCTCGGCCCTCTTTACCCGGGGTGAGACCCAGGCATTGGCGGTAACCACCCTCGGCACCGTATTCGATGAGCAGATCCTGGACGATATCCAAGGAGACCGCCGCGACCGCTTCATGTTGCATTACAACTTCCCTCCTTTCTCGGTGGGCGAGGTGGGGCGACTCGGCACGGGACGCCGCGAGATTGGCCATGGAAACCTGGCCCGAAGATCGGTGGAAGTGATGCTGCCTCCCAAGGAAAAATTCCCATACACCATCCGCGTCGTATCCGAAGTCCTTGAATCTAACGGTTCCTCGTCCATGGCCACGGTGTGCGCCTCCTCGCTCTCCATGATGCATGCCGGTGTGCCTCTTAAAAAACCCGTGGCGGGAATCGCCATGGGACTCATAAGCGATGCAAGCCGGTTCGCTGTCCTCTCGGATATTCTTGGGGACGAGGATCACCTGGGCGATATGGACTTCAAGGTCGCGGGAACCAAGGAAGGGATCACGGGTTTTCAGATGGATATCAAGATTTCCAGCGTGTCCACCGAGATCCTCACCAAGGCATTGGAACAGGCCAGAAGAGGCAGGTTACACATACTTTCCATTATGGAAAAAACCCTCTCGGTTCCTTCGGCTGACATCTCGGAGTATGCGCCCAAGGTAGTGGCTGCCAAGGTCGATCAGGATAAGATCGGCGCCGTGATCGGTCCCTCGGGCAAGAACATCAAGGGCATGAGCGAAAAATACGATGTTCAGATCAATGTGGACGACGAAGGCAATGTTACCATCTACGGCAAGAACCAAAAGGATGCCTACGCAGCCAGGGACGCAGTCTTGAGCCTGGTGGAAGAGCCGGAAATCGGCAAGATCTACGCGGGAACCGTCAAGCGGATCATGGAATTCGGCGCTTTC
>VKGY01000085.1 GCA_008080685.1 Spirochaetota bacterium | reverse complement strand
AAGGAAATCTCCATGACAGGATATTTGCCCTTGGAAACCTTGCTTTCATCCACCCTGGGGGCCATGACTCCCCTCCTTCTCGCGTCCTTAGGCGGGCTATTCACCGAATTGGCAGGAACCCTGAACATTGCGCTTGAAGGACTCATCCTCTTAGGCGCCTTCGCCGCCGCGGTGGGGGCCCAGCCCACGGGGAGCCTAGCCCTAGGCATGCTTGCCGGAGCAGGCGCCTCAGGACTTCTTGCATTGGCTTTTGGCCTTTCAACGCTGAGGCTTAAGACTAACCCATTCATCTCAGGCCTCGCCACCAATCTTTTTGCCGCAGGTTTCGTAGCCCTTTTATCCCGACATTTTTTCGGCACTTCATCAGTGCTGGGTTTCCAGCTTCCCCCTGTGGCCGCTCCCCTCTCTTCATCAACTGGATCAGTCCCTCTTTTCGGCCCCGTCCTTTTTTCCCAAACCTGGATAACCTATCTCTCCTGGGCTTTGGCCTTCCTTGCCTGGGTCATCCTGCAGCGGACTATCCTTGGCATAAGAATACGCGCCACGGGAACGAATCCCCAGGCTGTCATCATCTCCGGATACTCCCCCGATGGCTACCAACTGACGGCTTTCATCGCCTCGGGCATTGCCTGCGGACTCGCAGGGGCCAGCCTTTCCCTCCCCCTCTCGGCCTATGTGCCTCAGATGAGCGCTGGTAGAGGATGGATTGCCCTAGTTGCGATATTCCTGGGGAGGAGAAAGCCCGTGGGCATCGTCGCGGCGTGCTTTGTCTTTGCGCTTGCCGAGAGTTATTCAAACTATGCCCAGGGCGTGTTCCGAATCCCCACGGAGATCATCCTGGCTATACCCTACCTGGCAACCTTGGCGGCCCTCATCCTAGGCACGGCTTCGTCCAGGATCAGGGATCGGTGAACCCTCAGAGGACCTTGGGCAGCTCGTAAAGGCTCTCGATCCTCTCAAAGCCCAGATCGAGGAATCGACGCCCCTCGTCCTTGAGGATCGCCCTGCCGCCCAGGGCTTGATAGCCCCGAATATACTTGGGCAAATCATCGATAAAAACCGTGGATTCCACTTCCAGGCCAGCAGCCTCCAGCACTTTCAGGTAGGCCTTGGGATGGGGCTTCCCCACCAGTCCATTGTAGCGTATATCGTAGACCGCCGCGAATCGATCCTGGACGCCGAGCTTGCGCAGGATCCTTTGGGCATGCTCCATGGGCGAATTGGTGAGGATCAGCTTTTCATAAGGCAGAGAATCCAAAAGCTCTCCAAGGAGGGGATCAAGGGGAACGCAATCCGCTTCATCCTCGGGGTGGATGGCCTGGAAATAGGCGTCGGGATCGGAGAAGCCCTTTTCGAATACAAGCCACTCAAGGGTGGTTCCGAACCTCCTGGCTCCTTCGCGGCGGATCAGGTGGGCCTGGTGAATGGGGATTCCGAGATAGGAGGCTACAAAAGCGTTGATTCTCTCTACCACATGGATTTCCATGCCCGTTTTTTCTGAGTAGAGGGTGTTGTCCAAATCGAACATGAGGGCGCGTATCATCCCTTGGAGTAGTACCACGGATAGAGCCTCGCCGGGTAGCCTCTGGTTTGAGATTGGACTATATTTCCCTAGAGGAGTGTACCCATGCTGCCCATCGGAGACGAGAATTCCTGCCGAAGAGGATCCGCCCCTGTCACATGGATTCTCATCGCCATCAATGTCGCCATATACGTATTCTATCAGCGCTTTGGCTCTGATGCCGCAAGAACCCTCGCCCTGGCTGCCATCCCGGCGGAGATAGCCTCGGGGCAGGGATTAGTAAAAATCCTCACCAGCCAGTTCGCCCACTCTGGCCTCGCCCACCTGGCGGGAAACATGCTCTTCCTTGGAATTTTTGGGGACAACGTGGAATGCAGGATAGGCAAAGCCCGCTATCTAGGGCTTTATCTTTTTTCCGGCACCATGGGAATCCTCTCCCACATCGCAGGAGCCCTATTCGCGGGCGGTCCTGCAGCGGCATCTCCCCTGGTGGGCGCCTCCGCCGCAATCTCCGGCGTTCTAGCCTCCTATCTCGTCCTCTTCCCCGGCAACCGCGTCATTGTCTTGCTGTTCAACTTTATTCCCACCGCCCTTTCGGCCTGGATTGTGATCGGATTCTGGTTTGTCTTCCAGATCCTGGGCGGTCTTCGCGGGCTGGGTTCCACCAATGTAGCCTACCTGGCACATATAGGCGGCTTTGCCGCCTCATGGATTTGGTCCAGGAGCTACAGGAAAAGGGAAATCATTCGGCTTGAGAGAGAAAAGAAGGAGAGGGCATCCAGGGGAGAGGCCGGGGAAATCCGTTGGTGGATCGTCGATGACGACGAAGAGTAAGGCATATGGCAGAAAGGAATGAACGCTTCGACGCATTGATCCTGCGCGCCAGGGAAACTCCCCAGGGAACTCGGGTGGTAAGCCTCCTGGGAGCCCAGGCGGGAATCTTGGACGCCTTTGTGTTCGGAGGAGCCAGGAGTTCGTTGAGGTCCACCGCCTCGCCCTATGTGTATGCGGTAGTCAGCCTCTACCATGATCCTGTAAAAGACTTCAGGAAAATCACCGACATTTCCATCATCGATTCCCTTTCCGGGATACGGATGGGCTATGGGAAACTTTTGTGCGCCGGCGCGATCGCCGAGACTATCCTGAAAACCCACGCAGCGGGCGGCGAGTATGCACAAAGCCTCGAGCTAGCCCTTGGCGCCTTAAAGAGGATTGAGAAAGCTCAGGACGACGACAAGACCCTTGGATTCCTCCTCGCCTATCTTTGGGAAACCCTCACCCTCCTCGGCCTCGATCCTGATATGGAAACCTGCGCCTCCTGCGGGCGGCCGCTCTTCGATGCCCCTGGGGAGCGGACCTTCCGCCTCTCCACCGACCTGCCGGGCTTCGTATGCCGCCGCTGCGACCCCGAAGGAAGGATTTTTCCTTTTTTGGTGCTTGAAATACTCCAAAAGTTCAAAATCCAGGGTTTCGAAGCCTGGGATGCCCTAGTTCTTTCGGAGCAAAGCCGCAGAGACCTTTTCGACCTTGTGCGGGGTCTTGCGCGCCATGCCACTGAGGACAGCCTTCTCTTTCTTTCCAGCGATAACTTTTCCAGTTTCTTTCCTGAGTCTTTTTGAAGTATACTTGACCTTCGCGAGCGTTCGTAGAATGGGATAAACCCTCAAGGGAGAGAGAATCCATGAGAGCCGTCGACGTGGTGATGAAAAAGAGACAAGGAGAGATCCTTTCGGACAAGGAAATCGGCTTTATCATCAAGGGCTATGTGGATGGTTCCATCCCCGAGTACCAGGTTTCAGCCCTCCTCATGGCAATCTACTTCAAGGGCATGACGGCTGGCGAAACCGCTTCACTCACCCGCTTCATGCTTGATTCAGGGGACAGGATGAACCTCTCCGGAATCCCCGGCCCATTTGTAGACAAGCATTCCACGGGAGGTGTGGGCGATAAGATTTCCCTTCCTCTCGCTCCCATCGTCGCTGCCTGCGGCGCAAAGGTGCCCATGATGTCAGGCCGAGCCTTGGGCCACACCGGGGGAACCCTGGACAAGCTGGAATCCATCCCCGGCTACTCCACAGTCCTGGACATCGGAAGTTTCAGGGAAGGAATAAAGGCCGAGGGATTCGCCATGACAGGTCAGACAGCCCGGGTCGTCCCGGCGGATAAATTGTTATACGCCCTGCGGGACGTGACCGCCACGGTTGAATCCATCCCTCTTATTACTGCTTCCATCCTCTCCAAAAAAGTTGCCGAAGGCGCGGATGCCCTGGTTTTTGACGTAAAAGCCGGACCCGGCGCTTTCATGAAAACCCCACAGGACGCCCTCCTCCTCGCGGAAAGCCTGGTCGGCACCGGCACCGCCATGGGAAAGCGCATCGTTGCCGTGATTACCGACATGAGCGAACCTCTAGGCAGGGCGGTAGGGAATTTTTTCGAAATAGAGGAAACCTTGGATTGCCTCGAAGGCCGAGGACCTGAGGATGTTGTTTACCTTACTTATCGGCTGGGCGCCTGGATGCTGGTGTTGTCGGGGCTCGCGGAAGACTTAGAGGATGGGGAAAAACGCTGCGCCCAGGCGGTGGCCTCGGGCAAGGCCATGGATCTTTTTCTCGCCAATGTCCGCCGCCAGGGGGGAGATGTGGAACGGATGCTCGCCCTCAGGGGAAGGTACAGATCGGAGCACCGAGCCTATCTTCGAGCTCCGGCAAGCGGCTACATCGTCGGCCTCGATGCCTGGAAGATCGGCATGGCCGGCGTCCATCTCGGGGTTGGCCGCAACACAACTGCGGATTCGGTGGCTCCCGACGTAGGATTCATCTTCAAAAAGAAGCGCGGCGACAAGGTCCGAAAGGGAGATGAGGTGGCGGAAGTCTTCGGCTCCGGCCTCCAGGGCCTTGCCAAAGCCCTGGACCTGGCGGCCCAAGCCCTTTCGGTAGGACCTGAGCCTCCCGCCCCTTCCCCTCTGGTGCTCCGGGAGATCCTCGCATCATGAAATGGGTCAAGAAGGAAATCCCCGCCGACAGCGTTCGAAGCCTTGCCAAGGCCTACGGCCTCGACCTCCTGACCTCCTCCATACTCCTGAGGAGAGGGATATCCGAACCCCAGGGCATTCTTTATTTCCTGGAAAAGGACCTCAGGTTCCTTCGCAATCCTTTTTTGTTCGTGGCCATGGAGGACGCGGTGGACCGGCTTTCCCTGGCCGCCGAGGAGGGCGAGAAGGTCCTGGTCTTCGGGGACAGCGACACGGATGGAGTCACCGCCACATCCCTCATGGTGGAGGCGCTTCGGAGCTTTGGGATAGAGGCAGGCTGGCGTGTGCCTTCGGGCGAGGAGCCCTACGGCCTCTCAATCGAGGCGGTCGAACGCTTCGCCGGTGAGGGAGGAAGCCTCATCGTCACCGTGGACTGCGGGATATCCAACCATGAAGAAGTGGAGAAGGCGGCGGAACTGGGTATCGACGTCATTATCTGCGACCACCACAAGCTCCAGGTCGAAAAGCCCCCTGCGGCGGTGGCGGTGATAGATCCTAAGGTCGAGGGATGCGGATATCCCTTCCGTGATCTGGCAGGTGCAGGGGTTGCCCTCAAGCTGGCCATGGCGCTTCGGTTCGGCAAGACCCCCTTTTACAAGCAGCCTGTCGCCCTTCTCTCCTTGCGCGCCGATAGAACAGCCTGCCGCATCGAAGCGGTTAGGCTCCACAACATGGTCGAGACCGCCCGGTTCTCCGAGACCTTGGAGGAAGGTTCGGAGAGGACGGGCGCGGTTCTGGAAAAGCTAGCTCGCTTCCTCTCCAGCCATTCCATCTTCGTTTTGGACAAGAAAAATACCGGCCGGATCTTCCGACGTATCTTCGGCGAGGGCGTTGAGCTGGAAAGCTTCGACCTGGGGGAGGAATTAGGCCGGAGGCACCCCGCCCTGTCGGGCAAGGATGAGGACTCTCTGGCCAAGGAATTAGGCATTCTCAAATACGGACATCCTGACGGCGGCGCGCTAGAAATCCTGGAGGTCCTCTTTTCCCTCATGGCGGATTCGCAGGGACAAGACGGCTCGGAAAGCCTAGCTGGCCTTATGCAATTGGCAGCCCTGGGAACCGTCGCGGATCTCATGCCCTTGAAGGATGAGAACCGGATTATCGTGCGCCAAGGCGTGGAATGGATTTCCTCCCGTCCCCGACAAGGCCTTGAGGAACTCCTGAGGATCTTGGGCATACGTCGGCCCTTGAGCGCCACTGACATAGCCTGGCAGGTCACCCCCCTGGTGAACGCCGCGGGGAGGATTGGGGAGCCTGGCATCGCCTTGAGGCTCTTCATGGCCGAGACCCCCGTGGAGCGGGAGAATGCGGCGCAGGAGCTGGTCAGGGCGAACGGAGAAAGGAAGCGGCTGGGCGCCGAGGTGTGGGACGTCGTCTATCCCCTGGCGGGCAGAAGCTACGAGGAGACGGAAAAACGCTACATCCTCTTGGGAGCGAAGGAAGTCAAGTCT
>VKGY01000084.1:8667-19393 GCA_008080685.1 Spirochaetota bacterium | reverse complement strand
ATCACTCCCCAGACGGCCTGGGAGCTGGGGCTTTCGGAATACGAGTTTGCCTCCCGTATCCTTTTGGAACTCTCCAGGCCCGCCACCAC
Source organism: Spirochaetota bacterium (assembly GCA_008080685.1). GTDB lineage: Bacteria > Spirochaetota > Spirochaetia > Treponematales > Rectinemataceae > VKGY01. The sequence goes on along the minus strand of VKGY01000084.1, from coordinate 19,304 downwards.
CGCCGCGGGGTACAATTCAATACAATTCGACGACGAGTTCATCCGCAACCTCCTCTACCGAAACTTTTTCGATCCCTATGAACGAGAGTACGCAAACGGAAACTCGCGCTGGGATGTCATCAATCTCGCCCGGGCCGCACACGACCTTCGTCCCGATGGGATTGTCTGGCCCAAGGATGCTTCGGGATCGCCCATCTTTAGGCTTGGCGCCTTGGCCCGGGCGAACGGCATCGCCCACGAGTCGGCCCATGACGCTTTGAGCGACATCAGAGCGACGATCGCCGTGGCGAGAATGATACGGATCAAGCAACCCAAACTCTACGATTGGTATTTCAGCCATCGCAGGCGGGAGAGCCTCAAGCCTCTGATAGACCTACCCGCCCGCAAAATGCTGCTTCACACCGCCTCGGAATATACCTCTTCCCTGGGATGCACCACCCTGGTCGCCCCGGTGGGGATGGATCCGGCAAACCGGAACCAACTCATCGCCATCGACCTCAGATACGATCCTGTTGAGCTCCTTGATCTCACTGTGGAGGAGATACGGCAGCGAGTCTTCGCCAAGGCCGACCAGCGGGTCGACCCCCGGGTTCCTCTTTCCAGGATACGCCTGAACCAATGCCCCTACCTCGCGCCGGAAAAAACCTTGGATGGAGCGTCGGCCTTGCGCCTGCGCACAGAAGCTGATTGCGGTTTTCGACGAGCCTATGCCGCCCCCCGATACGGACGATCCTGAGTTCGGCCTCTATACGGGGGGCTTTTTCCCTGATGTGGATCGTGAAAAACTGAATCGGCTCCATACGAGGATTAAGGAGGCAGAAGGCTCATCCTCGGTGCTGAAATCGATCAAGGATTCCTTCAAACGCATAAAATTCGTAGATGAGAGGATTCCCCGCCTTATGGGCAGGTTCTTCGCCCGGAATTTTCCCGAAACCTTGAGCCCAACCGAGGGTTTGCATTGGAGGGACTACTGCGCGAAAAAGATCCAGCTTCCTGTGATGGAGGGTTCCGCGGAGCTGGCGGATTATGGCAGGCTGATGGAAAACGAGCTCTCCGATCCAAGCCTTTCCGCACCGACTCGGGCGATTATCCATGCGCTCGTGGAATGGAAGGCAAGGCTGGAAGAAGAGCTTCTCGCCTGGAAGCGTTGAAAACCTGGTCGTATGTTGCGGGTCGCGCTATGTTTAGGCTGGGGTCGTGGACGATAGGCCCCGGGGTGGTACACGATGAAGGGTAGCAAAATTTCTCTAAAACTCATGGCGGTATTTTTTGCCGTGACAATATGTTACTCCTACGCCGCCGAGCCCGTTTCCATCGAACCTTCCCGTTCGGCGACCCAGACCTTGGAGATGACTGTGCAGGTAGAGATAGGGCGGATCAGGAGTTCTCCCTCCGCAGTGGCGCCTGTCATTGCGACCGCCCTTTATCGCCAGAGACTCAAGGTTCTAGGCTCGGGCAAGGGTTGGGTCAAGGTTGCCCTTCCTGGGGGTCAGGGTTATGGCTACATGTACGCCTCGGCCTTGAGTGCAGTCCAAATACCCCAAAGCTATTCTCCAGCCCCAGGCCAAGGGGCCGCGCCTGGAGTGTCCGGCACGGAAATCGCCTTGGCGGGCAAGGGTTTTAACGCCGATTTGGAGGAGTATTATGGCGAAAGGGCCTCCGTACGATTCGATTGGGTTGATTTCATGGAGGGTTTCGATTACGAAGCCGAATCGTGCATAGGATTCCTAAATGGCGAAGGATTGCGGTGAGGGAGCACAGGGAGGCCGAAAGGCGGCGCGGCGGGGCTGGTGTTGCCCTGCGTTCCATCGCGGCGGGGGTTCTCCTCGGCCTCGCCCTCCTGTTTCTTCAATCCTGCCTTACTATATCCCAAAGTCTCGAGCTTCTCGCGTCCAGGGCTGTCTCCTACACCCTCCTCAATCAGTACCAGAACATGGTGCGCCAGGCAACCAAAAGCCTAAGTCCGGAAGAGGAGTATTACGTCGGTAGATCCGTGGCGGCGCACATTTTCCAAACCTATCCTCCCTATGCGGAGGCAGGGCTCACTTCATACTTGAACCTCCTCGGCCAGGGTTTGTCCCTTTATTCGGATCGGCCGGCGATTTTCAAAGGGTATCGCTTCATCGCCCTCGACAGCCTCGAAGTGAATGCCTTCGCGACTCCCGGGGGACATGTTCTTCTCACCCGGGGTCTGTTGCGCCTTGCGGAGAGCGAAGATGAGGTCGCGGCTGTGCTGGCCCACGAAATTGCCCACATCGCGCTGGGCCACGGGCTCTCCTCGATCCAAGGCTTCCGCCTCACCAGGATCGCCTCGGCCTTTGCCTTGGAGGCGGGCAGGTCCCAGGGAGGCTCCACCGCTTCTTTCACAGGGGCCTTCGGTGAGGCGATTTCTGAATTGGCCCAGGTCCTCATCGTGTCCGGTTATTCCCAGAGTTTTGAACTCGCTGTGGACAAGGAAGCTACGAGGATACTCTTCAAGGCTGGCTACGATCCTGGGGCGCTGAAGCGGCTTGTTTCCCGGCTTTCCTCCTCCCAGGTGTCGACGTCCTACGCGAAGACCCATCCCGAGCCGGCCACAAGGCTTTTCGCCTTGAATGAACTGCCGCTTCGCGCGCCTGTGGCGGTGAAAAAAGCTACCCGTCTCCAGGAGGAGAAGAACAGCCTCGACCTTGGTCCCGCGATACCCCTTGAAGCGATCCGCAGGGAGAGGTTCGACGCGGCCAGGAGAAGTTTCTGATGTTCCATCGCCGATGGGTGCGGGCTTTGGCGGCGTTGGTGGCAAGCTTGGCATTCGCAGGAGGTATGAAGGCCCTTGGTTTGATGGATCTGGCGGATTTGGGGATATACGATGGAGCGGTCAGGCGAAACGCTTCCCGGTTGGAGAAAGAACCCGCGGTTGAGGATGAAAAACTTCCTCTCCTGGTTTTGGTGGATCAATACAGCCTGACCTGGGTTCAGGAAAACCTTGGATTGTCCTGGCCTTGGCCGAGGGAACTGTATGGGCTGATGGCAGGTTTTTTCAACCAAGCCAAGGTGCAAGTCTACGATATTCTGTTCACCGAAACCTCACCCTACGGTCCCGAGGACGATGCGCGCTGCGCCCAGGCTATGGACGCAGCCGGGAATGTGGTGCTTGCCGAGGCGAGGAACCCCAGGGACGGTACGAGGCTGTCGCCGCTGCCGCTCAGGAATGCTTCTTTCGGCGGCGTGAAAGCGATTTTGGATAGGGATGGTGTAGTCCGAAACTACGGCGTAAGGGACTTCCAAGACGGGATTCCCATGCCTTCCTTGGCTGTCGCGGCCTTGCGAAGGGCTGGGGAGGCGGGGGCCGATATCGACGCCAAGGTACATCGCCGAGTCTTCCGGCCATGAATGCTGCCCAGGTCTTGGAGGCGGCCTTGGCCCCGGCCAAGAAAGATTCTCCTAAAGGGGATGGCTATCTTCGGCCTGACGATTTTGCGAACCGCTATGTGTTCATTGGCTTTTCAGCCCCGGGGCTCTTGGATAGGCAGGCGGTGCCGACAGATTCGGCGATGCCCGGAGTGGAAATACACGCCACCTTTGTGGCGGATTATTTGGGTGAGGGTCTTTTGCAGACGCCTGAGCCTCTCGTCCTTGCGGCGGTCCAGGGCCTCTTCATCGCCGGAGCCTCTTCTCTTGCAACCTGGGGTACCAATGCTCTCTTCCTCGCCCTGGGTGGCGTCTTCCTTGTTCTGGCGCCTCTCGCCATGGCCTACGCGGCCTTCGCCGCAGGATTTGTTTTCCCCTCCGGTTTTCTGCTCCTTGGGGGGCTAATGGCATTTTTCATAGGGATCAGCCTTTCGTACTTGGCCGAAGGCCGAACCCGGAGGTTTTTGAGAAAAAGTTTTTCCCAGTATCTCGCTGCGGAAGTCATCGACGAGTTGGTGAAGGATCCTTCGCGCCTGCGTCTGGGCGGAGAGTCCAGGGTGATAACGGCGTTTTTTTCGGACATACGGGATTTTACGACCCTCTCAGAAGGGATTGATCCCCCACGCCTCGCGGCATTCATGAATACATACCTCGGAATCGTCACAGCCCAAATTCTCGAAGAGGGCGGAACAGTGGACAAATACGTGGGCGATGCGGTGGTGGCGTTCTGGAACGCTCCCCTTCCCCGTCCAGACCATGCGAATCGGGCGGTGCGCGCAGCCCTTCGGTGCCAAACAGCCTTGAAAAAGGCGAAAGAAGAATTCGCTGCCCTGGGTACCGGCCTTCCCTTCACACGAATCGGCATCCACACCGGTGTCGCCATCGTGGGCAACATGGGCTCTTCCGCACGGTTCAACTACACAGCCATCGGCGATGTGATGAATACCGCCTCGAGGCTTGAATCGGCCAACAAGAGCCTTGGCACCTCCATCCTCGTTTCCCGCGAAACCGTCGCAGCCTGCACTGGGGATTTTGAGGAAGTCGAATTCCGTCCCCTTGGCCGCATCGCTGTAAAAGGGAAAACCAAGGAGATCGAGGTGTGGGAGGCTGCACTGGCAGGAGAAGGAGAAAAAGATCCCCGAATCGAGGCTTGGGAAGGGGTCAGGACCTGCTAAACAAAGGCTAGGACGGCTATTCCCAGTCCTGCAGCGACGATGAGGAAATCTCCCGGCTTTGCGCGGGGCAGAATGATTGTCCTATTTTCGGAATATCCTCGCGTCTCAAGGCACGTGGCGGTGGAGAGGGCGGACTTGACGCCTACAAACACGAAGGTTTCAAGCATGAGAGCGCTTTTTTTCATGGCGAATATCCGCGGACGATAGGCGCGCATCCGGGCGGATTCCCTAACCCTTTCCATGGATTCGAAGGTCTTTGGCAGGAAAGCAAGAGACAGGGAAATCAGCATTCCAGGATCGGAGGCGAACCTAAAGGCGGCGTACCTGCCGCCTTTAGGTTCGCCGGCAACTTTTCTGGCTAGGCTGCTGAATACATCCCCCAGCTCCGAGGCCTTTGTGCTGGCATAGTAGAGTCGCGCGTAGAACAGGGCTGTCATGAGCCTCAGCCCGTGGGTGAGGGAATAAGGAAGGGTGCTTGGGTCGAAGAACGCACTTTCTCCGGGAAACAGTCCCCTTGCAAGGGCGGAAAAGGTTGTCAGATAGAGGATGAAAGCCAGGACCTTCCCGCTGCCCCTGAAATCGATGCCCATGATCCAGTGCAATAGAAGACCCCCGAGGAAGAGGGCTGTAAGGGGCATGAGGGGGAACTGCATCGCCGCCAAGGAAACGCAGATGAGGAATATCGCCTTCGACCAGGATGCCATGGAAGTAAGGCGGTTTCGGCTCGGCCGGTAGGAGAAGGGATTAGCCACGTATCAGCGCCTTGTCCGGCGTATCGCCCAAGGCCAATGGTCTGTGTAGGGGCAGGCAAGCCCGTGGGTAAAAAAGAAATCTGGCTCAGCCTCTTGGGGAGGCCGGTCGAATACCTTTTCCCCTCCATCCAGGACCACCATCCGGCCGGCAAGGGCGAAGATTTTTTCCAATTCGTGAGTCACGACCATGACCGTGAGGCCGGTTCGCGTGAGGGTTTCGCAGATCCTCACCACCTCCCTCACGGATTCGAAGTCGAGGTTGGCGAAAGGTTCGTCCAGGATAAGGCACTCGGGTTCCATTGCCAGGACGCCGGCGATTGCAAGCCTTCGCTTTTCTCCTCCCGAGAGGGTTTCTGGCCTGCGCTCTTCCTTGCCCGATAGGCCGGAGATCTCCAGACTCGCCCTTACCCTATCGGCGATTTCCTTTCTGTTAAAGCCCAGGTTGGAGGGACCGAAGGCTACGTCTTCCACCACGGTTTGCCCAAGGATTTGCGAGTCCGTGTCTTGGAAGACAAAACCCACGGAACGGCGGAGGAGTGGGATCGAATCCCTGAGGGGTCGACCCTTGAATAGAATCTCGCCGCGGGTAGGCGTGGCCAATCCTACAAGGTGGCGGGCGAGGAGGGTTTTGCCTGAACCGTTCCGGCCTGCAAGCAAAAGGCATTCGCCTTCCGAGACATGGAAATCCACTGCATCGAGGCCGAGGGCTCCGTCGGGAAAGCGGTGGCTTAGCCCAATGGCCCTCAGGATATCAGCCATCGGTGTGCCTGGTTTCCAGGGAGTCGATTCCTGCGGCGATTCGTGGCGCCAAGAGAGAGGTAAGGATAATTTTTGCAATGTCGCCGATGATAAAGGGGTACAGCCCAGATGCCAGAGCCCTATCCCAGGATATGTCGAGCACGGCCTTCAGCCTCGTTATGCCGACCAGATAGACAATAGCCATTCCGACCACGCAGGGAGCCAAAGCCGCCAAGGGATGCCGCAGCGGTTTTTTCGCCAGCAGGCCTATGACAAGCGTAGCGGGAACATAGCCTGCAAGGTAGCCGCCCGTAGGGCCGAGGAATCGGGCGATGCCGCCTGTCCCTCCTGAGAATACTGGAATGCCCACCAAGCCGAAGAATAAGTATAGGGCGACGGACACAAGGCCCCACCAGGGGCCCAAGGTGAGGGCGGTCAGCATGATGAACATGTTTTGGAGCACTAGGGGTACCGGAGTGCCGGGAATAGGAATGGAGATATAGGCGCCGATGGAGATGAGGGCGGCGAAAAAGCAGGCTAGCACTGCTTGGTTGAGATAGGCGGTTCGGGATTCCATCAGGGGCGAACGTACCACTCGCGGTCGCCGGTAGTCAAGGACGTCGCGCGTTCCTATACTGTACCATGGTCCACGGAACCCTAAGGGTGGCATTTCTTCACGCTCCCGCAGCCGCTTCACTTGAATCCGCCCAAACTCCAGGGTTTGGCCAGGCGCTGGGTGCGGCCAGCGTTGCCGCCGCCCTAATTGGCGCGGGGCTCTGCGCTCCCTCGGACCTCCTTGCCCTCTCTGCTGATGCCTATCCCGAGGATCAGCCCTTTCTGGCGAGAATCGAAGCCTTCAATCCCGATATCGTTGGATTTTCCCTCTATTCCTGGAATTCTGCCCGTCTTGTCAAGATTGCCCATGCTCTCCGTGAAAGGGGATATGCCGGATTCATCATCGCTGGAGGGCCTGATGCGGAGGGGTTGGCCTTAATAGATGACAAGAAGGGAATCTTCGATGCGATCTTTTTAGGCGAAGCGGAACGCGAGTTCATTGGATGGATTGAAAGCGTCCGAAACGCTACGGGCCGAAAAGATCCCTGCGGGGAGGCGATTCGGTGTTCCGCTCCCGATCTTGCGAAGATCCCCTCTCCTTGGCTGACCGGCCTCTTCGATCTTAAGCCTGGAGCTTCAATAGCCTGGGAGCTGACCAGGGGATGCCCCTACCGTTGCGCCTATTGCTACGAAGGCCGGGGTTCCGATCGCCTCAGGCCAATGCCTGCCCCAAGGCTTGAAAAGGAACTCGAGGTGTTTCTGGAAAAAGAAGTCGCGGAGGTATTTGTCCTCGATCCCACCTTCAATGTCCAGAACAATCGCGCCCTGGAAATCCTCGCATTTTTGAGGAAAAAAGCAGGCTCACGCGTACATTGGAATTTCGAGGTTAGGGCGGAACTGCTCAACCCTGCGCAGGTCAAGGCCTTTGCGGCCTTGCCGTGCTTCTTGCAGATCGGTCTCCAGAGCTCGGACGCCCAGGTTTTGGCTGGGATTGGCCGAACCTTGGACCGTGGGAAGTTTGTGGAAAATTGCAGGCTCTTGGACTCCCAAGGCGTTGTATTCGGCCTCGACCTAATCTACGGGTTGCCAGGGGACAGCTTGGGCGGCTTTTTAAAAAGCCTTGATTTCGCCCTTTCCCTCGCGCCGAATCATCTGGATATCTTTGGGTTGTCCGTTTTGCCGGGTACCGAATTATGGGAGAAGCGGGAGGAATTGGGCCTTGATGCGGAAAACGAGCCGCCCTACGCCCTTCGTTCCCATTATTCCAGTCCCGGGCGCCAGGGATTTTCGGAATCCGATATGGCAGAGGCCAGGGAAATCGCCCAAGCGACGGATTACTTTTATTCCAAAGGAAGGGCCGTCCCATGGTTCAAAGCCGTGGTTGAGGCTTCGGGGATGAAGGCCTCAGCCTGGCTTAAGGGATTTTCATGTTTCGAGGGTTATGAGAGGCAGGCTAATCCGCGACACGGAGATATCGAAGAAGCCCAGATAGGCTGGGCAAGGACAGTGTTCGGCCAGCCTGGGCCTAAGGCGCGATTCGCGAGCCTCGCAACCGATATGATACGTTATTTTGGCGCATGGTCCAGGGCCCTCGCTGAGGGCGAAAAAACGATCCTCTCATTGGCCTATCATCCCGAAACCATCGAACTCGCCGCCTCGGCAGGCCTCGCCCGACTGATTCGGAATCCGAATTTCCAGCGGCAACCCTGCAAGGCGGAAATCGGCCCCTCGCGAAAGGGGCCGATCCTCCGGCTGCTCAAATGAATTCCACCATGAGCGGGGACTACTCCCAGTCCAGCAGCCTTCTCTGGCCGGAAAGGGCTCTCAGGTCCGTCAAATCTTGGCTGACCTCCAAGGTGCCCAGGTAGGTTCTATCGGAATCCCTGATCGCATAATACTCTATGAGAATGAATTTCCCCCCCATTTCAATCCAGAATTGGGCTTTGTCTTTTTCGCCTTTTTTAAATGCGGCGAGGATTTTGTTCACCATATCCACCGATTTCTGGGGGTGGCAGTTTTGAACGCTTCTACCAATGACGCCGGGACTTCTTGGGAAAATCCTGTGCGGAGCATCGGAATAATAGAGCACTCGATCTTCCTCGTCCACGATGCTGATGTCGATAGGGAGGGTCTTCAGCGCGAGGTCCAAGGTTTTCAGGGGCACCAGGCCTGTGGAGAGTTCCAAAAGCTTCTGGATCTTGTCGGGAACCGGGGCGACGGAAACCGCCGCGGCAGGGGTGGCGTCGATGAAGCTTTGAAGATTGTTGTACTTTAGCCCCCCTGTCCGTGCGAGAATCAATCCCGCGTCGTACATTGAGGCCGGCTTGACCCAGGCGAAGCCGATGGCGTCCTCGCCCATCCTGATCTCCGCCCATTCCCGTTCCGAGAGCCTGCGGTTGGATTCGGGAATGAGGATGTGCTGCTCCATGAAGATCATCTTCAGGATTTTTGCCTTCAGCGCCTTGGCGGCCTTGCGGAAGCTCTTCTGATCCTTGGAGAGGGCGGCTTCGGTCTCCTTGAAAAGCTCCCGGATTTCGTCGTGTTTCCCCCACATGACCCGGGAAGGGCCGGTGAATTTGTGCTTTTCCAGATATGGGAAGAGCTGGTTTTCTTTCCGGGCATAATGGACGATCAGCTTGGAAAGGTCCGCCAGGGCTGCTTCATGGACCTCGCAGAGCCTTTGGACCTCTTCCACCGGCATGCCGTTGTCGATTAGCGCCTGTTCCATGGCGGCGATTTCCGCCGCGCTCACCCCCACGATGAGCCTCGCGAATTCTTTTTTTACCTCGCCCACCGGAGTTCCGGCGTGAAGTTTCATAATAATTCTCGTGAGCGCCTCTTGCCGCTTAGGATCGATGACAATGTCTTCGCTCATTAGGATTCCTCCTAGGATTTTGATTCCGGAACCTGGGTGTCGTCGGCGGTAAGGCCGAATTTTTCTTCTTCTACGTTGCCATGTGGTTCCACGTGGACTATCACATCATATACATCGGGCAGCCGTTCTTTAATAGCGTCCTCGACGCGAATGGCCACACCGTGGGCTTTCTGGACACTCATCTGGGGCTCGACCTCTATGTCCAGGTCTGCGATGAGCATTGCACCGATCCGTCGGAGTCGCACGCGGTGCGGATTTCCCGCCTCGGGAATGCGATCGATGGCATCGAAGAGTTCCCTATACGGGCCGTGATCCTTGGTTCCATCCATAAGTTCCGTGTTCGCCTCAAGGAAAATGCCTATGGCATTCTTGAGGATCAAGAGGGCGACCAGGGCGGCGAATATTTTGTCCATCATGGGGAAACCGGTCAAATAGGCTAGTCCCAAGCCCAAAAGGACAGCGAAGGAGGTGGCTATGTCGCCCATCATGTTTTTGCCGTTCGCGATGAGCATGGAGGAATTGGCCAAGGCCCCATACCTGAACTGGGTCCAGGAGAGGAAAGATTTACCAAGGATCGAAGCGATGATGCGGATACCGTCTCTATCCTTCCGTGTCCGTAAGGGTGTTCGATATCCCCGGGCTTGGTGGTAATTCGGGCAGCGAGGAGGGTCATAGTGGAGATAAAGACATCGGTCGCCGAATCTATGCCGTCCGAGAGGACCGAAAGGCTGCCGGAAAGCGAACCGGCTACAACCTTCGCTAGGGAGAGTATGGCATTGCCCGCGAGGGCGATCCAACTCGCCTTCCGGATCAAGGCCGACCGCGTTTCGGTGCGGCCGCGATTTTCAGTCATAGGCTTCTAGTCCCTAGGATCCCGTCCGCGGCCCGCAGGCCCGAGGCCCAGGCGGCGGTGATGCCCCGGGAGGTTCCTGCACCGTCACCCACCAGGTAGAGTCCTTCGGCGGTTTGGAAATGATTGTCCAGGAAAACAGGCCTGTTGGCGTATAATTTGATTTCCGGATAATACATGATGGTGGATGGGTGGAGGAGGCCGGGCACTATGGAATCCAATAGCTTCATGCCGTTCCAAATGGCGTTGAGGATTTTTGCCGGTGCGGAAAGCGCTATGTCCCCGGGAGTGGAGGAGGGCAG
>VKGY01000084.1:5088-8627 GCA_008080685.1 Spirochaetota bacterium | reverse complement strand
GGAGTGGAGGAGGGCAGGGTAGGCTCGAAATCGTAGAGATCTCCAGTGAACGACTCCGCAAAGGACCTCTTGCCCAGGCGGAAATCCCCAACCCTTTGCATGATCGGCCTCCCGCCGCCCAAAAGGGCGGCCTGCATGCCCAGCATGCGGGCATAAGATTGGCCGGAAGCCAAGGGCGCGGTGAGGGCCACTGTCTTGAGCATGGCGAAATTGGTAAGTCCATTCTCCGGCCGAGATGCGGACCACGAATGTCCGTTCACCGAATACCAGTGGCCCGATTCCTGGTCTCCGTACCGCTCCTGGACTACGTAGGCGGATCGTGAATTGGTGCAGAAGGTTCTTGTTTTCTTGGGGAAGAGGAACTTGGGATCGTAATAATCCCGGACAATCGGATATCTTTCTTCACGCGTTTCTATCCTAACCCCGATGTCGACGATATTGTCCCGGTATGGAATCCCCGTTTGGTTCATGATCTCCTGGAGGAAGGCAAAACCTCCCCGCCCAGGGGCGAGGATGAGGTCAGTATAGCGGATTTCCCGTTCTTCCGTGCAGAGGGTTTTGCCAACCGCGTCGAGGCGGGTCATTTTTTCCCCAAGAGAGATAGTCGCTCCAAGAACTTTTAGTCTTTCCACCAGGGTTTTTATCAGCTCCAAGCCCCCATCGGTGCCCAGGTGGGACTGCCGGATTTCCAGAAGATTGACGCCCAGCTTCTCGGCTCTCTGGCGGTAAACGCCAACGTTTTTCTTGTCCATTATCCTGGGGATCAGGAAGGCTTCCACCTGTTCCAGATAATGCCCGGCTTGGTCTGCAGTCCAGCACGCTTCAGGAAACCCTATGGGCCAGGTAAAATTCATCTTGCAATCGTTTCGCAAGCCGCCGGAGGAAACCTGGTTTTTTTCAAGGATGAGGATTGATATGCCAGGCCGCCGTTCCAAGAGGCCGAAGGCCGCGCCCAAGCCCGCGGGGCCAGATCCTACTATTACCACATCGTATTGATTCATCGCTTTGCCAGGTATTTCCTTATATCCACGGCGACCGCCGCAATGATTATGGCTCCCTTTATGATCTGCTGCCAATAAGGGTTCATGTTGATGAAGGTGAGCCCATACGAGATTATGCTAAAAATGAGGACGCCGACAACCATGCCAGGAACGGTGCCTATGCCGCCGGAGGTTGAAACCCCACCGACTACGCAGGCCGCGATGGCATCCAGTTCGTAGCCGTTCCCGTAGTTGTTGGTTGCGCCTCCGGTACGCGCCGCTTCCAAGGTTCCGGCCAAGCCGTAGAGTGCTCCTGCGATGGTGTATATCACAAGCAGATTCTTCTGAACCGGAACCCCCGAAACCCTCGCCGCCTCGGCGTTGCCTCCAATGGCGTATATGTTTTTCCCGAACCTGGTCTTATTGTGCAGAACCCACACGATGGCCGCCACGGCTAGGGCTATTATGACGATATAGGGAAGGGAATAGGTACCATCGAAGCCCAGGTAGCCCGATCCCAGGGCTGTGAGGTCCTTTCTCAAGCCCCCGATGGGTTGGGCGCCGTAGGGCGGCCGGTCGAAGTAGATGGATGTGATGCCATAGGTGGCCACCATGGTGCCTAGTGTCGCGATGAAAGGGGGAACGCGCAGGTAAGCGATGATGACCCCGTTCATCAAGCCCAGCAGGGCGCAGGCTACGATTGCGATGAGTATGGGAATCCAAATCGGAAGTTCGGGAATATTCGGGTACATGCGCCGTGGATAGGACATGAACTGAAGCAAGTAGAGAGGATGTTCCGGAAATTCTGGAGAGAAAGAAAGGCAGGAGCCTTGATGCTGATCCCGATGATCAAGGCCAGGAAAACCAGATAGATGGCGTATTGAAGGGAAAAGTCCTTCAGTGCCTTGCGCCGCGCAAGGGAGGCAGTCCCGATATCGTCGAGGGAGTTTGTATGCTTCATTGGATTCTCCTCACATAAACTGAGTGGCAAGCCGCATGATATTTTCCTGGTTCGCGGATTTCCCGTCCAGGATGCCTGTAAGCCGGCCGTCGCACATGACCATTATCCGATCGGACATCCCAAGGAGTTCCGGCATCTCCGAGGAAATCATGAGTATGCTTTTGCCTTTCGCGGCCAGGTCGGCGATTATCGAGTATATTTCGTATTTCGCCCCCACATCGATGCCTCTGGTCGGTTCGTCCAAGATGAGTATGTCGGGCTCTGTGAGGAGCCATCGGGCGAAAAGCACCTTTTGCTGGTTCCCGCCCGATAGGTCCTTGATCCTCGTCCGAGGGGAGGGAGTCTTCACTTTCAACTGCTCTATGCTCCGGGTTACGTCGCGGGAGCATCTTTTTTCATCGATAAGGCCAAAGGTTCCCACATAACGGTGAAGGTTGGCCAGGATGGTGTTATCAAGGATCGAGAGCATGGGAACAATGCCCGTAGCCCGTCTTTCTTCAGTGAGCAATGCCATGCGTTTGGAGATAGCGCTTTGGGGAGAGCTAATGACCACAGGCTTTCCTTCCATGTGGATTGTGCCCGATTCGATTTTTCTCAGTCCAAAGATGGATTCGACCAATTCGGTCCTCTTTGCCCCCACTAGCCCTCCTATCCCCAATATCTCGCCGCGGCGAAGCTCGAAGGAAATATCCTTGAAGGATTTAGATTCCGCGGAAAAAAGCCGCTCTACCTTGAGGACCACAGCGGAGGGCGTGTTGGCCCTTGGGGGAAAGCGATGGGTGAGATCCCTTCCCACCATCTTGGAGATGATCATGGCAGTGGTCAGGTCCTTGGCGGGGTAGGTGCCCACGTGGCGTCCGTCCCGCATGACCGAAACCTCGTCGGAAATAGCGAGGATCTCCTCCATCTTGTGGGAGATGTAGATGATGGCCACGCCTTTGGATCGCAGCTCTCTGATTATCTTGAAGAGCTGGGCTACCTCGTTCTCCGTGAGGGAGGAAGTAGGCTCGTCCATGATGATAACCCGGGAGTTGTAGGATACGGCTTTGGCGATTTCCAAAGACTGGATCTTGGAGACCGAAAGATTCCGGACCCAGGTTTTGGGATCGATCTCCATCCCTAGGGATTTAAAAATTCCCACCGTGTCATCATAGAGTTTTTTATTGTCCACGAAGGTCAGTGGTCCGATTTTCCTGACAGGGACTCTGCCCAGCCAGAGATTTTCCATCACCGGCCTGAAGGGCACGGGAAGAAGTTCCTGGTGAATCATGGAGATACCTGCGTCCAGGGCTTGGCGGGAGGTGGCGAATTTCGCGGGCTTCCCATCAAGGAGTATCTCGCCCTCATCGGGAGTGTAGATGCCGAAAAGGCATTTCATCAAGGTTGACTTCCCCGCTCCATTCTCTCCCATAAGGGCGTGGACCGTGCCTGGCCTGACTTTGATGGTGACATCGTCGAGGGCTTTAACGCCGGGGAAATTTTTTGTGATGCGACTCATTTCGAGGATATATTCAGAGACACCCATGCACATGCCTCCCTTGGAACGCTGAAACCCGGGTGCGTCTTTGTATACATACACCTTTTCAGGCCATAAATAA
>VKGY01000084.1:0-5083 GCA_008080685.1 Spirochaetota bacterium | reverse complement strand
CCGCCTCGACCTTAGGTGAACCTAGGGCCTCATTTGAACTGGGTGTAGTTTTCCTTGGTGACCATCTGGTAGGGAACCCAGACGTACTTGCCGTCGGCGATTTCCCAGCCTGCCTTGGTCACGTCCTCGCCCTTGGCGAGCGCGAAGGCAAGGTCGAAGGTAGCCTTGCCCTGGTTCTTGGCGTCGTTGAGGACGGTGCCAAGAAGGGTGCCTTCCTCGACAGCCTGGAGTGCGGGGGCGGTGGCGTCCACGCCGACCACGACGATCTGCTTTCCGCCTGAGAAATAGCCTTCGGACTTGAGGGCTTCGATGGAGCCCAGGGCCATGTCGTCGTTGTTGCAGAACACGAGCGGCGTAGAAGGCCTTCATCTTCTCAAAGGCCTTGGGGCGGTCCCACATGGCGGTGTCTTCGGCGAGCTTTTCAACCTGGATGCCCGCGTTGGTCACGGCCTGGATGGAATACTGGGTGCGGAGCTCGGCGTCCTGGTGTCCAGGCTCGCCCTTGAGCATGATGTACTGGATCTTGCCGTCCTTGTTCTTGTCCGCTGCGGGGTTGGCCTTCCAGTAGTCCACCACGATCTGTCCCTGCATGGTTCCGGACTGCTCGGCTTTGGCTCCTACGTAATAGACTTTGTCCCAGGCGGCCATGTCCTCGGGCAGGGGCTCGCGGTTGAAGAACACTACGGGGGTCTTCTTGGCCTTGGCCTTTTCGATGATGGCGGCGGCGGCGGTGCGGTCTACGGGATTGATGGCGATGGCCTTCATCTTCTTGGAGAGGAAGGCATCGACCTGGTCGTTCTGGGTGGGCTGGGAGTTCTGGCTGTCCACGATCTCGACTTCGGCCTTGTCCACGGCGTTTTCGGTGATGGCGTTCCTCACATAGGACATGAAGGTGTCGTCGAACTTATAGATCGCGACGCCTACCTTGGGTTTCCCGCTGGCCGCTCCGCCACAGCTGGCGAGGAGCACCGCGAGTACGGCACATGCTACGAGAAGTTTTTTCATTATACTCCCTCCTGAACACATCGTGCGCCTCTTGGCGCATACTCCAACTGTAGCGGTTAACGTGCACTTTGTCTAGATATGAAACGCGGACAAATGCTCAATTTTCAGGAATTCGCAATCGACCGCTAAATACGGTAGCGTTCGGTGAAATCAGCCGCGCTCCAGGTAGTAAAACCAGATCAAGCGGGCGAGATTCCGCAGTATTCCTATCAGGCATGCGACGATCAACATGGCGGTGAGTCCAGGCTCCATGGTGAGGAGGTCGTGGTATGCGAGGGCCCTTCCTACAATCCTTGATGCGATGATTGGAGCGGCGGCCAGGAGAGCGCCCCGGAACAGAGTTCCCGCGACGGTTCTCATAAGGATCAGCGTGTAGGAAAGCTTGCCCTTGCTGGTTTCCCTACGGTCTCTCAGCGCCCTCGCCCAGGAAAAGCTCCATGCGGTCTGAAGAAAGATGCTGGCAAGATAGACGAAGGAAGCGACACCAGCCAATACCATGATTCTTCCCAGGGGGGGCAGCCTTTCCGTCGACCCTTCGAAGAGGATGTCTTCCGCGGCCCGAGTGAGGAGGGGAAGCACCACGTTGGATTGGATGATCCCTCCCTGGGATGAGAGGATGGCCACGCTTGCCCGCTGCTGCGGCCAGAGGACGATGCGGGAAGAAAATCCCACCACCGAGCCTCCTTGGTAGGCGTAGTTCTTGTTATTCGCCGAGGCTAACCGCCACCCGTAGCCTGTGCCTCCACTCGGGAGCAGAGGCTTGAAAAGCTCAGGCAACATGGTTCGAGGGAGGGAGGGGACGCCGGTCCGAGGGGGAGAGGTTATATAGGAGAGGAATCTCCCCAGGTCCCCCGCAGTGGTTACGATGCCATCAGCAGGCGCCGCGATGGTCGCAACCCTCGACTCGTAGGGGAAGGATAAGCCGAAGAATAGGCCCGATCCAATGGCTCCGCCGTTCCTGCAGAAGCTCATCGAAGGGAGAACCCCCCGCGTTTTCTATCGCCTGTCCAAGGACACGATATACCAGTCTCGACCTTGACTGGGACCGGCTTTCGATCCTGGCTTTTAAATATCCCTGGGGATCCAGCTCCCCCGCTTCTATGCCGAAAGAGGGAGATTGGAAGGCTCCCAGGGCTTTGTCGTCCAAGTGGAGTGAGTGGGCGGCAAGTTGCCGAAGTGTCATGGAGCCTTCATTAAAAATGTGCGGAAGGTATCGGTCGATTCCGGAGTCCAGGTCGACTGACCCAGTGCTCGCAAGGGAGAATAGGAGGGCGCCGGTAAAAATTTCCGAACTGGGACCCAGGTACATGGGACTGTCTTCGGCCAAGGGCGTTCCGAGTCCGTCGCTGCCCAGGAAATCCTTATAAACCACCCTTCCATTCCTGGTGACTACGACGGATATTCCGGCGTTAAGCTGGCGGCGCACCTCGTTTTTAAAGAGTTCCGGAAGGCTTGAGTATTTTTCCGGACCTCGATCCGGTAGATAGATTATAAGGGCGGCCGCAGCGACTATGATGAGATAGGGTATAAGCCTTCGGAGCAAGCGCATTGGGCAGAGTATACCACTCCCTCTGCCGACGCGGAAAGCGAGGGTGGAGGGAGCGGCGTCAGCGAAGGCTCTGGAGGCGTGGCCTTATAAGGAGTAGAGCAGGTCCTCGTAGCTCGGAAGAGGCCAATCGGTCTTGGGCATCAGCTTCTCAAGCTCGTCGCACACATCCCTAAGCGCATCCATCCTGGGGATAACCGTCTCACGGTACGCCTTGGCGTGGGCGAGGGGGTCTTCCACCCTTTGGGCGTCGCTCAAGGCAATTTCCAGCCTGTCGCTCTCTTCCACCACACGGCCGGTCAATGCGGCGATGCGGCGGGATCTTTGCTCCTGGACGACGCTCGGCGCAGCGACCGCGGCCAGGGCTGAGGCGGCCCGGGCGTAGGTTTCGGCGCTTTTGGATGCAGCGGGGAGAATGTGGCGTCGCGCCAGGTCGAGTGCCACCCCTGCTTCGATATTGATCTGCTTTGAATACCGCTCAAGATAGATCGAACACCTCGATTCCGCCTCTTCCTTGGTCAGTATTCCGAATTTTGCGAAGACTTCGACATTCGAGTCCTTCATAAACTCTGGGATCGCGTCCACGGCGGATCGGAAGATGGGAAGGCCTCTCGCCGCCGCTTCCTTTATCCATTCAACGGAGTAACCGTTGCCGTTGAATACGATTCGTTTGTGTTTTTTCCAAATGCCGCTGGCTACTTCCAGGGCCGCTTCCACGGGGGTCTTGCCCGAGGCCAGGGCTGATTCAAGGAGGGATGCTATTTCGGAGAGGCTCTCGGCTACCGCAGTGTTGATCACCATGGTGGGAGTCGCGGCGGACTGGGAGGAGGCAACCATACGGAATTCGAATTTATTGCCCGTGTAGGCGAAGGGGCTGGTCCTGTTCCGGTCCGTAAAGTCGATGGGAAGCTTTGGAAGGCTCTTGGCGCCCAATTCGATCCGTGAAGCCGCGAGGTTCACCCTCTTTCGCCCATTGCCGACGGTATCGAACAGTTGGGTGAGGGGCTCGCCGAGGAAAATCGATATAATGGAGGGCGGCGCCTCGTTTCCGCCCAATCTCCTGTCGTTTCCCGCGGTTGAGGCCGAGGCGCGGAGCAGGGCCGCACGTTGGTCTACCGCTTGGATAACCGCCATGGTGAAGAGGATGTAGCGCGCTATTATCCTCGCGCTTTCCTCGTCCGCTTCATCGTCAAAGGACTTTGGAGGATCCAGGAGGTTTATTCCTGTATTGGTGGAGATGGACCAGTTCACGTGTTTTCCGGAACCATTCACCCCCGCGAAAGGCTTTTCATGCAGGAGGGCTGCCATGCCATGGCGCTGGGCGATCTTTCGGAGGGTTTCCATTACCAGCTGGTTGGCGTCCGCGGCGATGTTGGCCTGGGAGAAAATGCAGGCTATCTCGAATTGATTGGGAGCCACCTCGTTGTGCTGGGTTTTGGCGGCTACTCCCATGGACCAGAGTTCATTGTTGAGTTCGCTCATAAAAGCTGCGACTTTCTCTTCAAGGGCACCGAAATAGTGATCTTCCATCTCCTGTCCCTTGGCGGGCATGGAGCCGAACACAGTCCTTCCGGTGAGCAGAAGATCCGGGCGGCGGCGATAGAGTCCGTCGTTGACGAGGAAATATTCCTGCTCAGGCCCCGCGGTAGGGATCACCCTTTCCACATCTTTGTCGCCAAGGAGGCGGAGGACCTTCACCGCCTCCTTGGAAATCGCATCCATGGATCGTAGCAGGGGAACTTTCTTGTCCAATGCGTGTCCGTAGTACGAAACAAAGGCCGTGGGAATGCAGAGCGTTATGCCCTTGGGGTTGGATTTCAAAAAGGCCGGACTGGTGACGTCCCAGGCTGTGTAACCTCGGGCTTCAAAGGTAGCCCTTAAGCCCCCCGAGGGGAAGCTGGACGCGTCGGGCTCGCCTTTGACAAGCTCTTTGCCGGAAAATTCCACCACCACGCCGCCGTTGGGCAAGGGGGAGACAAAGGATTCATGCTTTTCCGCCGTAAGTCCCGAAAGCGGGTGGAACCAATGGGTGTAGTGGGTGGCTCCATGCTCTGATGCCCATTCTTTCATGGCCGCAGCCACTACCTCGGCGACTTCCAGGGTCAATTCCTTCTTGCTCGCCTGGACCATGAGGATTTCGTTGTAGATTGAGTGTGGCAGGCGCTCCCTCATCACATCGTTGGAAAAGCAATGGCTGCCGTAGATTTCCGTTATGCCTTCGCCGTACCCGTTTTCCCTTGCTCCATGTTTGTACATACCTACTCCTTTGGTTTCGCAATATTAACAGCAAGGCTCATGCCAAGGGGAAAATATTTTATGCAAAGATGTGGGGCTAGCGGCCGTTGGGCATGTACTTCCTTGCTGGAAATGCAAATGCTTCGATTGACGCGCGGCGTGGCGAGACGAGGAACTGGCGGTGCATTCCCAGCAACCTGCAGAGATGTCGGCAATTTAAGTTACAAAAATGTAATTAAATAATATTTTCCTACAATTTTGTTTTAAATCCACGGGAATCTATCTTGTATTTTTGAA
>VKGY01000083.1 GCA_008080685.1 Spirochaetota bacterium | reverse complement strand
AATATCCTGCAATCCGCAAGCGGCGTGGAGGAGAGCTCCCTCCACTTACACGGTTGATCCATGCCCCTGAGAATATACTTGTGCAGGGGGAGAAACAAGGGAGAAGTCCGAACTTACCGGTGTTCCTCCTTTAGGGAAGTCTGCCGGGCCTGCCATTCCTTTAGGAAATCCGCGCACGTTTCGACGGCCCCTTCCATCCATGCCCTTCCCTTTTCGGCGTCGGTGCTTTTTGAGACCTCCCCCCAGACACCGGAGCGGCAGTATTCCCTGAAGTCTCCATAAGCTATGAAAGGAGAGCCGAGCATGCGGCTTCCAACGTAGGGTAAGCCTGGCAAGGATTTTTCATCTGTCGCGGCTTCTATTTTGACACACTGCGGCTCAATCGCCAGCATCACGGAACTAATGATCTCTCCTCCGTGGCCCGATGGTTCGGCGCTTGAGGTTTGGCCTTTGGCGACCAGGCCTACCGCTTTCCACCAATCGATGGCACAGGCCTGGTAGCCTTCCTGGACGTAGCTCCGGGGCGGCTTCTTCCCTCATTGATGGGAAGCTCCTCCACGGATCGTCCTTCTCCGCTGGAGAGATAGGGCATATCACCATGGACACCGACGGCCCGATCTGCGGCTGCGGAAAAAGGGGATGCTTGCACGTCTACGCCTCGGGCGGCGCATTGGCAAGGAGGGCGGAGATTTTCCTCGCCGATGAGATCCTTCCTTCTGCCTTGAAGACGGGGAAAAAACCTGGAAGGGTCACGGGGGAGGAAGTCTGCGCCGCCGCTGCGAAGGGTGACGTCCTGGCCTTGGATTGCGTAAAGGAAGCCGCTCATTACCTCGGCATCGCGGCGGCGAATATCATTACATCCTATAACCCGGACAAGATAGTCTTAGGGGGACCTATAGGGAGGATAGAAGGACCTCTGTTGGAGATGGTCGCCCAGGTTGCCAAGTCGTGGTCCATGCCCCATGCCTACTCCGCCGTCTCCTTTGGCCAGGGTATCCTTGGCGATTCCGTCGGGGCCCTTGGCGGAGCCTGCCGGGTCCTGGATCTGAAACTCAGCCTTGCTTCCTCAGTTCCTCCTCCTTCCCCTGGGCCATGAAGGCGGCGTAGGTTTTCTCGTCTATCGGGTAGCGCTCGATGAGGAAAAGGGCGAGGATAAAAACGAGGGCGGGTATAGGTCCTACGATGAGCCTAATGGCCTGAAGGGAAGACTGGCTTTGCTCCGCCAGGTTGGCTGCGTAGCCCGATGCGCCTAGGATTGCGCCTGTGAGGGCGATGGCCAATGAAGTGCCTACCTTGGACGTGAAGGTCCACATGCCGTAGAAAGCGCCTTCCTTGCGGTTTCCCGTCCTGACCGCATCGTATTCAATCGCGTCGGGAACCATGGCCCAGGGAGCGACGTACCCGAACCCCACTCCGATTCCTCCGTAGACCATCATGGCAAGGAAGAAATTCATGCCCAGCCTGTGGCCCAGGAAATAGATGAGGAGGCAAGTGGTGGCCAGGATGGCGAAGCAGATTTGATAAGTTCTTTTTTTCCCAATTTTTTTTGAGACGAGCACTGAGATGGGGATACAGGCCATCGCCGTCAGAAGGAGAAGTATCATGGCCATGGTTGTCATCCCTTCATTTCTGTAAATATATTTGAAGTAGTAGACCAGGATCCCCTGAACGAAATTGAGGGCTGTGAGGTTAAGCGCGTAGGTAAGGAGGACGACGACATAGGCTTTGTTCTTAAATACCGCCAGGAAAGTCGGGAAAAATCGCTCCGTCGGCTTGGGCTCATGGCGGTGGTCTGGTTCCTTGACGGCGAAGAAGGTCACCAAGGTGCTGGCTGCCATGATTCCTCCAAGGACGGCGCCCATGAAGGAAAAACCCGCGGATCGGTCGGAGCCGAATATCCCCACCAAGGGGAGGACTGCTCCAGCGCCAAGGATGGTGCCGATGACCGCAAAGCCGAAGCGATAGCCGTTTAAGGAGGATCTCTCGTGGTAATCCTTGGTAAGTTCTGGCGTTAGGGAGGAGTATGGGATATTCACCACCGTGTAGGCGGTATTGAGGGCGCAAAGAGCGAGGGTAGCCCAGAGAACCAAGGATACAGGGTTATCGAACTTAGGATTGGTAAAGAAAATCCACATGGTAAGGGCGAGGGGCAGGGCTCCGAATAGGAGATACGGACGTCTTCTACCCCACCGGGTCCTCGTGCGGTCGGAGATAAAACCCATCATGGGATCGGTCACCGCGTCCCACAGTTTTCCAATCATTACCGCGGCCCCGGCTGCGGTGGCACTCAAACCCACCGTATCGGTAAGAAAATTCAAGGTCCAGAATCCCATGGCGGTGAAAAAGAGATTTCCGCCCAGGTCAGCGGCGCCGAATCCCATTTTTGTGCCTACGCTCAACCTAAGGCTGCTTTGACGCCCGCTCTTTCCCATGCTTTTTTCTCCCCTCAGCCATAATGTGCTCCACTATACCCATCCCATTTCGCCCACGCCATAGGGCTACTCCCCCTACCCCCAAGCCCAAGGATTGGGTAATCCCGTATTTTGCTTGACAGAACCTGCATGGGACGGGATTCTGGGAGGATGTCCACCTTACTCACACGCATTTCCGAGTCGGCGGTTATCCAATTGGCGATCACCCTTGTCACCTATGCATTCTACGCCTGCCTTTTGGGCCTGAGCCTTAGTCCGTCCATGTGGCTCCTTGCTAGGGCATGGGAAACCGGATCCTGGATCTTAATCTCCCTAGCCGCCGGAGGAGCCATCTATCTGTATTTCATCACAGGCATCCTTGTCATGGGTAGCGTGATCCGCCTCATCTCCTGGGGCATAAAGCCGGGAATTTATGCCGACGCTTCGCCCACAATGTTGCGCTGGCTGATATACTCCGGCGTCTACACCATCGTGCACGCCACCATCCTCCCCATGGTCAGGATGACCTGGTTCGCCAATTTATTTTTCCGCATCATCGGCTGCAAGATGGGACGCAGGGTCTTCGTCAACTCCTGGACCCTGAACGATCCCTTTCTGATAGAACTGGGAGACGATGTCACCATAGGGGGCGGAGCCGAGCTCTCCTGTCATCTGTATGAAAAGGGACGGCTCATCCTGGATAGGATAAAAATCGGCGACGGAACCCTCATCGGCGCCAATTGTTACATCTCCCCCGGCGCAACCATTGGCAAGAATTGCGTGATCGGCCTTGGATCCGTGCTGCGGCGCGGAAAAACCGTGGCCGATGGCTCCCATTACACAAGCCTCGCCGGACTTCCGGTGCGCGACATGGCAAAACTCGAAAAAGGGCAGAAACACGGGAAACACACGCTGCCCTGACTCCAGCTTGACCTGGGCCTCCGCTGCCGGGGCAATCGCCCGCTTGAAATGGTTGAGGTAACCACACAAGGGATGGAGCACAGGGGAAAAGCGGCAAGGGGAAGCTAGGAATCCCGGCTTGGATTCAGAATGGCGGCAACGCGAAAGGAACGACTGAGTCAACCGCTCTGGACGAGGGAACTGAAACGCCCCGACTCCTTCCCCGAGAGGGATGCGTAGGTTCCCTCTTCCACGATTTTCCCGCCTTCGACGACAAAGATCGCGTCGGCTTTCTTTACGGTGGAAAGCCGATGGGCGATCACGAGCACGGTCATGCGGCGCGAAAGCTCCGCTATGGAAAGCTGGATTTTTGTTTCATTCTCAGTGTCCAACGCGCTGGTCGCCTCATCCAACACTAGAAACGAGGGGTTTCTAAGGAGTGCTCTCGCCAGCACGATTCTCTGCCGTTCGCCTCCGGAAAGCTTTACCCCCCGATCGCCTATGAGGGTATCCAATCCTTGGGGCAAGGAATGCACGAAATCCGCCGCGGCTATCCTCAGGCACTCTTGGATCGCCTGATCTCCAGCCTCGGGCAGGAAGGCAAGAAGATTTTCCCGCACCGTCCCATGGAGCAGATAAGGATCCTGAGGCACATAGGATAGGCTTCTGCGCCACTGTCCCCTCTCTTGGGCGCCGACTATTTTCCCATCCACATAAATTTCGCCTTCACTGGGAACACGCCCTCCAAGGAAAAACCTCCGCCTCCCGCATAGGAGAAGGAAAGGTTCTCGGCCTTGAGCGAGGATTCAAGGCGAATTTCCCCGCCAGAGGCTGGCAGCATCTCCGCTTCGGTGTAAAATTCTGCAATCTGTGCCCCGAAGGATTCGTAGGAGGGTAGCATAGTCACCAATTGCTGGAACCCGGTCTGGAAGGAGGAAAACAAAGGCCACAACCGGGCGAATACGAATACCTGGATCAGAAGGACAGAAATCGAAAGCTCGGCCAGCTCTAATCCGACATAAATAAAGGCGCTGACCAGGAGGGCCGAGCCCAGGCGATATAAGAAATCGGGGCGGGTTTGTATCTCCGCTATTCCCGCCACATTGTCTTTGAGCCCTTCGCAGACCTCCCCGAAGTCTTTCTCCATCAAGGATTCAGCGCCGTAAATTTTCGCTTCTTTGATTCCAGCGATTTTGTCTCCCAGGCTTGCGTGGAGTGCGCGATTGAGGTTGACCATTTTCTGCCCCATTTTTCGGGCCGCGAGGTTCCATGGCAGGGTGCAAGAAAAAAAGACGATCCCACCCAGGCAAACCAAGGTGGACAGGAGTGGGGATATGGCGAAAACGATGGCAAATTGAACCAGCGCGACAAAACTCTGCCCCATCATCTTGAGCAGGTTTAAGGCACCGTAGGAAATCCTCTCGATTTCCAATGTCAGACTGGAATGGATGTCTGTCTTCTTCCTGGACAGATGGGATTCCCAGCGTGCTTGCAGCGCGGCGCCGAAGTATCGTTTCCTTAGTGAGGCGGCAAATCCGCCAGAAAGCCGGTATTCGAAAATCCTAGACTTCCGGGCGACCACGGACTGGAGGGCTATGAGGGCGATATAGACGATCAAGATGGAGGGAAGCCTCAAGGATTCTGGAATGAGTGCGAATAGGTTTCTGCCCAAGGCCCCGGTTAATCCGTTCAAGGCGCTTAATCCAATGCCCATACTTAAGGTTTTCCCGCTTGTTTCGGTCAAGTCTCGCAAAAAGCGCCAGAATGCGGGGAAAATATTTTTCATAGCTCTGATCATCAAAGTACCACACTTCACTTTTGCCAACAATTGCAATATCGTGGCCAAATGGCGATGTTTCCGGCGGCAGCGATCCCAGGCGTGGAGTTCTACCTCCTTGCCCAGGCATGCCTCTACGCCCGGCTTCCCGGCATGCAGAGGAATCCGGACAGGCTTCGTTTTGAAGGCTGGGATGCAAAAAATTTCTCCGCCCTCGCCGCCCGCCACAAGGTCAAAGCCACAGCCCTTGCAGGCTTGAGGATCCTGGAAGCCCAGGTTCCGGACCTTGAACTCAAGGGACTCGCTAAATCCGCGGCTCTGGAGTCTCTCCTTAGAAAGGAGATGACACGGCAATGGCTTTTAGCCGTGAAAGCCTTGGAGACCGCCGGAATCCGCACCTTGAGCTTGAAAGGTCCAGCATTGTCCCTGCAGAGCTGTATGGCGATCCCTTCACGAGGGAATTCACTGACATCGACATCATAGTGGACAAGACCAGCGCAACTGTCCTCGATCCAGTGATGGAAAGCCTGGGATTTCTTCCCGGCGAAGGAGATACTATGGCGCGACAATCTTCGATCTATTCTACCGCTCCGACACCGTGGAATGGGAGGGCAAGAGAATCCGGACCCTGTCCCAGGCCGATCATCGCCTTTTTGCCTTGGCCCACGGCATCCAGCATGAATGGTGCGCCCTTCACTGGCTTGTGGACGGGGCAAAAATTTTGTTCTCCGACGCTTCTAACCATGCGGAACTAATCCGAGGTATTGAAAAATACGGGATGGAGAGGGAGTTCGCCGTCTCCCGGCGGGTGATGGAATTGGTATTCGGAATGAAGACCAGCGGGATTTTATCATCCGTGAAGCCGGCTTTCTTCAACCCCGAGGGACCGGCGGAATACTGCCGCGACCGCCTGTTTTCCTCAAAGCCGCCTCGCCTGATCGACAGCTTTGTGAAAATCGCTCGGTTCGACCTTCCCCTCGCTCCGGGATTCCACGCGAAACTCAGGCGCCTTGCCGAGCCCTGGAAGGTCCCAGCCCAGGATGCGCTCAGGCAACGTCTTCCCAGGAGCTTCTATGCCCTCCATGTCGCACTTAGGCCATTCAATGTGATGGGACGCAGGATATCCCGCCTTGGGCAAAAAATCGCCGCTGCATTTCCTTCAGGAGAAATCCTTGGGGCCTGGGCTCTCCTCGCCTGCGCCGACCTTCGGCTTCGCCTCATGCCCTATTCGTTGAACCGTGGGTTCATTTTCGGTGCCTCAGCCGAAGGGGACAAGGGAGAAACCATCATTTCCGAAGAAGATATGGCTGCGATCCGGCATCTTTCCGGTGTTGTGAAGCATGCAGCGAGCCATCCTTTCCTATTCAACATGACCTGCCTTAGGAGATCCATCGTCCTTAAGGATCTTCTTGTTTGTAAAGGAATTAGGGCGCGCATAGTCTTTGGGGTACAGAAAAAGGAGCGATCCAGGGACCGAATTCCCGGCCACGCGTGGCTGAGGGTAGGAGACCTGGACATCGACACCTATGGAGCCAACTCGGGCTTGGCGGTTTTTTCGACCTCGCCGTCAATTCCTGCCGAAACAAGGACCCATGGATGATGCGGAAATGTAGCCTTGGCCTTCTCTCGATATTCGCCCTGGCTGTCCTGTCCTCCTGCCCATCGCCGAATACCCAGAGCATCCTTGGCGTGGGCGGCGAGGTATTCGACTTGAGTGCCACATCGGTGCTGCATCTCGATTTCAAGACCTACGAAGCCTTGGACGTGACCCTGGCCAATCCTCCTCAAGGCATCCTCTATCTTGGGAAGAGCAACCTATCCAGCCAAGCCGCTCCATCGGCGGATACAGGTTCCGCAGTAATTAGGGAAACGGCGTCCTTGGAAACCGGATTCCTGATGGACAAGCCTTGGCGGAGCGATCTCCTTAAGTCGCTTCCTCAAGAATCAAAATCGATCAGCGCCAAGAGCGCCGCAGTTCCCTTCGGCGATCCCAATCCGCTCTACACCCTGGACGAAACGGAAAAAAATTTCTGGATAGAGGTCAAGGACGAATGGAAACTCATCACAGCCAAGCTTCGATATGTGTCCCACACCGCCTATATCTGGATTCCGGAATCATATTACAACCCCAACACCTTAAGTATCCTTAACAACGACAATCTGCTCACCAAAAGTCAAATAGATGACCTAGGGAACCGCTTTTCCGGCACCGACCCTTGGACAGGAACGGGCATCAGAGCCCTCCTAGCCAACCTCTACGATGTTGAATGGGGCGGCGAACCGGGCGGGAATGGAGGCATAGACGGGGACCAGCACATCAATATCCTTCTTTATGACTTGGAGGAGGATTACCAGATCAGCCAAACCGGAGGCCTTTTAGGCTATTTCTGGCCCTACGACGAGTACTCATCCGCCACTGCCCTGATCAGGGGCGTGCGCTCCAATGAAGCGGAAATGTTTTATCTCGACGTGCATTTCGCCGACCGGTTCCCCGCCATCATGCGCTCAACCCTAGCCCATGAATACCAGCACATGATCCATTGGAACAAGAAAAAAAGCCATGGACAAATATGGTTCGATGAAATGCTCTCCATGATAGGCGAGGAGTTCGTGGAGTCCTACATCGAGGTTCCTCAGCAGGAGTCCGTCAGGTCGACGAGGCTGAGCCAGTTCAAGACCTCGTACCACGAGTCAGGGATCACGGATTGGCTCGCCGATGCACCGCTCAAAAGCTACGCATCAGCCTTTGCCTTCGGCGCCTATCTTTCTCGAAACTTCGGAGGCGTCGAACTCTTGAAATTCTTAGGAGAAAGCTCGGAAAGCGGTATAACCGCCATAAACCAGGGGCTTGCCGCGGTGGGAGTATCTAAGGATTTCGACGCCATAAGCCGAGACTACACTTCCGCCTTTGTGCTGAAAAATCCCCCTCCTTCCGGCGGATACTCATTCCCGGCCCTCAGGCAAAGCCTGGGCGGCGTTGAGTATTCTGTACCCGCTTTCTCCCTTCCCGAAATCGGTTCCTCCGACTTAAAGATTTTCCCCGCCCCTGAACAGGTATCCTTGCGCCCTTATGGGCAAAGCATCCATACCCGCGAAGCCTGGAATAACCCCTTCCACGGCCAGACCTTACGCATAACGCGTCCTGAATCGGAAGATGTTTCTTTATCCCTCATTTTTTCCCGCCCCTAAGGAGCACAAAGGTGTACAAACTGAACGATTCCGCGATGACGACAAAGGTGGACGATGAACTGTTGATCCTGGATCCCGCGGGGGGCAATTATTTTGGGATCAACCCTTCCGGTACGCGAATATTGGAAATCCTTCTCGCCGCCGAGAGCCTCGAAGCCTGCATCGCGGCGATAGCAAGGGAATACGAGGTGGAGAAATCCCGGGCAGAGGCCGACCTCGCCGCATTCATCTCGAGAATGAAAGAAAAGGGCCTCTTATTGGAAAAATGAGGACCTGCTAATTCTTCAGCGGAACGAGAGCGCAGCAGCAAGGACTCGGTTAGGGATATCGTAAAACGCGGCCATCCCTCCTGGAGGCGGCAGGTTAATAACCCATCCCGCCGCTACCGCTACAAGCCTTGATCGGGGGTCTATAGTATACGCGAGCGTCCATCCCGATGGCGAAATATCCCGGAACCGCCAATCAAACCCCACCTTGCGGATCACGGCCTCTGCAATAACCGTCCTGTCCTTGAATTCTCCATCCATGGCCAAGACGAGGCCAATGGTCGCCAGATCCTGTACAGTGGCCTTGAAGGGCGAACTCTTTGAGGGCAACACGAACCCCTCCAGGTCAAGAGCCTGGATAAAAGCTGTCAAATCCGGGTATTTGCCGTCAGCCTTGAGCATCAGCCCCAGGCGGTCCAAGGCGGAGGAAAAAACCTCCATCTCGAAGAGGCTGGCCTCGTCTGCACCTCCGTGGGCCGACCACCACAGGATCCCATGTTCATCCATGAGGATGGCCGCAAGGGGCGGATATCCCTTGGGAAATGCGGAAGCGATCGCATCTTCCCCCTCCTGGGCTATCTTCGCCCTTTGGACAAG
Organism: Spirochaetota bacterium; assembly: GCA_008080685.1. GTDB lineage: Bacteria > Spirochaetota > Spirochaetia > Treponematales > Rectinemataceae > VKGY01. Next base: position 18,251 of record VKGY01000083.1, on the reverse strand, counting down.
GGTGAAGGGCGGATACCAAGCATCGTTGGAGGTGGGGCAGAACTGGGCGGAAAGTGAGAAAAGCGGCATGAAGAGAGCGCACGCTATTACAGCCTTGGCAAATCGAAGTCTCATAATCTTCCTCCTACACCTAAAGCCTATAGAGGTTTCTTTCTCGCGATGGAAGCGAACAGATCCTGGGTGGCGGGCGTGGGAACTCCCAGATCCTTTCCCAACCTGATTATGGAGCCTCCAAAAAGATCCCTCTCGTCGGGCTTGCCCGGCGAGTCCACATCCCTCTGGAAGGAAGTCTTGGTCTCGAAGGGGAATTTTTTCGCCCTCTCAATAGTGTCTTCCATGGCAGTGGGAGCAAGGGCTACGCCTCGCATTCTCGCGAGGGAAAGTATCTCCTCCATAATGCGCTTTACTGCGGTGAGATGCTCCGCGGACTGGATGACCTCGCCGATAGTCTTTCCGGAATCGGCGGTGACCAAGCCGAATGGGGCGATGAAGAGGTACTTATTCCAAATCTCCAGGAAGGGATCGTCCTTCCATGCGTGCTTGATGCCCGCTTTTTCCAGAATCCCCAGGGCTTTTCGCTCCTGGGTGTGGCAGGCAGGATCGGCGCCGAAAAGGATGGTAGAAAGGGGCCCTCGCTGCCGGACTTTGCCCGAACCTTCCAGGCTTGCGCTGATATAGACGCAGGAGGGGTGGAGATAGCCCTTGTGGAGCACTTTTTTCGCCCTTTCGTAGATATCAACGCCGTTGAGGAGGGGAAGGATAACTGTGTCGTCGTCGATCTTGTCCTTGAGCTGCTCAAGTACATTCTGAAGGTCGTAGCCTTTTACACAGAGGAAACAAAGATCCAGCCGAGGAAGGTCGGCGATAGCCTCCGTGGCGAGGGTAGGCCTGCAGGTCATCCGGCCTTCCTCCGCATCCAGGTCGAGCCCCGAAGCGCGAATAGCCTTGAGGTGTTCTCCCCGAGCTACGAAATATACTTTGACAGCAGAATCGCGTTCCGCCAGGAGGGCAAGCTTCCCGCCGAAATATCCTCCGACTCCGCCGATTCCTATCACCGCGATGTTCATGTTTGGGAACCTCCCTCTCCGGTGCCGAAGCGGCCATCTATGATTCTATCGTACTTGCGGTTTTCTGCCTCCAAAAGGCGCATCTTTACCGCTTCCTTTTGCACTTCCAGTTCCAGCATATCTTTCTGGAGCCGGAGTTTTTCAATTTCCCTTTTCCCCCGTAGGTTGAGGAGCACAAAGCCGAAAACGATGCAGGGCACCCCGATGAGGGTCGACAATATTGCGACTATTCCCGCGATATCCATAGGGAGCGATTATACCCGACTTTTTTTTCCTGGTACACTACGGGCTTTGCTTTCCGCGGCGGCTAGGTTTTCCGCGACCCTGTACCGCACCATGCGGGCGATGAGATCCGCGGGCAAGGGCTTGCCAAGGGGAAACTGCACAGCGCCCTTGGAATGCTTGTACCCTCCCAGCTCCTTTTCGAATTCCTCAATGGCGCTTGGAGAGGGATAGAAGCCAAGGTGGCGCGCCTGGGCCGCATAATGAACCAGGTTTCCGCAGAGGTCGAGGGTAGGCATCTGGTAGGAAATCTTTTCCTTCGCCTGGGGCGCGGCTTCCCGGATGATGAGGCGGATTTCTTCCAACTTTGCCCTCATCTCCCCGGAGAACCGGGCGATATAGCTGCCCACGGGAGAGATCTCTTTTTCCGCGTCCCGCAAGGCTTGGATGTCGAGTTTCTTCATGCCCAGCATCGCCTTAGTCACGCGGCTTTGGGTTTCCGGGTTCGGGTGCGCCATCATCGCGTCGATTTCCCGCGGCACTATCTGCCAGGAAAGGCCGAACTTGTCCTTTAGCCAGCCGCATTGCTCGGCTTCAGGCGAGGCGCTCAAGGCGCGCCAATATGTATCCAGCTCTTCCTGGGAATCGCAATGGACCATGAGGGACACGGCCTCGTTGAAGTCAAATCCATGGTCCAATGCGCTGTCCATGGCGGAGAATTTCTGCCCCGCCAGCCTGAAGGATGCGTACATGAGAGAGTCTTCGGCATTCGGCGATGCGTCCTTTCCGTAGGGCACCTCCGCCTCGATCCTCGAATCAGGGAAAACGGAGACATACAGCTCCATGGCTTCCCTCGCCTACGCGCGCATCGATCCAGAAAAGAGCAGGGATGGCGAGATTGGCTGCGAAGAAGCCGCCTCAGGGGAATGCATGAGTTGCCAGGAAATGCCGTAACGATCCTCCACCCAGGCGTATCGGGAACTAAAGTCGTACACTCCAAGAGGCATGAGTTCTTTTCCGCCTTCAACCAAAGCCTTCCACAGCCTGTCCACTTCTTCGGGAGCATCGCAGGCCACGGTGAAGGAGATTGAAGGATTCGGCTTGAAATACGGACCGGCTGAAATTGCGGAGAACCTCTGCCCTGATAGCTCGAAGGAGAGGATTTCCACTTCTCCCGAGGGCGTGCCGGAGGCTGCTCCGGCTTGGGTATCGAACCATAGATGGGGAACTATCTTTTCCATAGGACAAGTATACGACGGCAGGCACGTCCAGGGTAGGCGATTTTGCCCATCGCCCTTCCCTTCCTGGCGACTCCCAGGGTATATCCAAGGGTGGGAGGCGATGAAAGCCATGGATTTCAAGGGAAAACGAGTCCTCATCACCGGGGCGGGGGCGGGCATAGGAAGGGCGGCTGCGGTGCTTTTCGCCCGCGCGGGCGCTCGAGTGGCGGTGAACAGCCTTACACGGCGGAGCGTCGAGGCTACCTTGGCCTTGGTCAGGGCCGAATGCGCGCGCTCAGATTGCCTTGAAGGGCAGTCCATCTTTGTCCAGGGCGATGTTTCCCTGGCCGAAGACGCACAAATGCTGGTGAAGCGCGCGGTCGACGCTTTCGGCGGCATCGATATCCTTGTCAATTGCGCCGGCATCGTGGTTGGGGGGAGAATCGAGGATGTCAGCGAGGAGGACTACCAGCGGGTGATGGATGTGAACGTCAAGGGCACCTTCCTCGTTTCGAAATACGCCCTTCCCCACCTTAGGGCAAGCGGAGCCGCCGGCCCTACTGGAGCCGCCGGAGCCGGCAGTGTCATTGTCAACGTAGCTTCCATCCTCGCCGTCAAGGGCGTGCCGGACCGGGGAATATATTCGGCATCCAAGGGAGCCGTCCTGTCCCTGACGAAGGCCATGGCCGCCGACCATATCAGGGAACACATCAGGGTCAACGCGGTCTGCCCGGGCACCACGGATACCCCTTCCCTGGAGGCGAGGCTTGCAGCCTTCCCCGACCCCGCAGCCGCGAAATCGGCGTTTACCGCGCGACAGCCCATGGGACGCCTCGGCAGGGCGGAGGAAATCGCCCACGCCATCCTGTTCGCCGCCTGCGATGAAGCGGGTTTTATGACAGGAGCGGTCATCAATATAGACGGAGGCATGAGCATTTGACTTGGATGCCTACGGGCGCACTTCATGGGAGGGATAACGGGGGTTGGGCGCGGATAAAAGATAGGGCTTAGGCATGAGAGGCGAGAGGACTAGGGAAAAAACCAGGAAGGTAAGGCAGATGGTGGATGTGGCCATGAATTTGAAAGCTAGCAAAGCCCAGGGTTTCCGGTCCTTTCCCCCAGCCCGCGAGTCCGCCACGATGCAAGCTAAGGCTGATGCGGCGATCCATATGTTGCTTTGTATTGTGAAGTAGAAAAAGATCGCGCCGCGTCCCGCCTCAAGGGATATGCCAATTGCGGCGGAGAGGATCACGCCGATTTTGAGGACTAGGCCTATCCAATGCTTTCTTGGCATCGACATCGCTTTGCCTTGTACTCCGTGAGGCCTACGGCCCAATGGATTTTGGAATCTTCGACTGTACGCAGTCTGTCCTCAGGGAGGGCGAGCGTCAATGCCCGGCCGGGGCAATGCTGCACGCAGGCCGGAAGCCTGCCGCTTGCCTGCCTGGTGCGCCCCATGGGGGCAAGCTTCCTCGCAGACGCCGCAACCGATGCACGCCCCTGGATCCGAGCGCACGATTCCATCCGCGCCCTTGGCAAGCGCGCCCGAGGAACATGAAGCCACGCAGGCCGGTTCGCGGCAATGCTGGCAGAGGACGGGCACAAAGCTTTTGCCCTGGGCCGATCCGGGAATGCTTCCCTTGCTATGGAAGGCCTCAACGCGCACGAAGGAAAGCCGCGGGTCAAGCCTGTGCTCCAAGGAGCAGGCGACCTCGCAGGTCTTGCAACCCCAACAGCGATCCAGATCGACAACTATTGATCCAAGCGATTCACCGCTCATGGCGTACCTTCCTTATGCCGCATTTCAGGCCCCGCATGGGAACGGTTCCTATGCCTTGGGCGCAGTTTTCCCACCCCAGGGCCGCATTGATGTTCCCCTCCCCTTCCCAACCCGGCACAGCCTGGACGAAATCTTCATCCACCGAGGGATCCAGCCTCGCATGCAGTCGCGCCGAGCCCGTGGGGGTGAACACTTCCACCACCTCGCCCTCGGCCACCCCCAGCCGCTCCGCTGTCCTGTCGTTCAGATAGACTAGGGGTTTAGGCTCCCGCGAGATCAGCCATGGATTCCTTCGGTTTTCCGTATGCCGGAAAAAAATCGACCTCGCTCCGGTGCTGAATTCGAAAGGATAGGGATCGGCGCTAGGGTCGCGCAGGGGGTCGCCAGCCATAGCCTTTTCCTTCGGCGTGCCCGAAGGAAGGGGATCGACTCCATTCGCCTCAAGGATGCTTGAGTAGAGCTCGACCTTTCCCGAGGGAGTCTTGAAGCCGGATTTCCTTGAGGCGCCGAAAACCAGGGGAGCGGAGAGCCTCCGCTTTTCCAAGGCCTGGGCGAAGCTCAGTCCCGTTGGCTCGAGCAGGTAATCGTATAGGTCCCGAGGTTCCTTCCAGAACAAGTCTCCCAGCCCAAGCCGTCCGGCCAGGTCGCTTATGATGGCCACGTCGGACCTCGATTCCCCGATGGAGGCGCAGGCTCTTTGCAGGACCGTATGCTCGTTGGAAGTCTGGAAGGAAGATATGACGTTATCCCTCTCCAGCCATGACGAGGCGGGGAGCACTATGTCGGCCAACTTTGCCGTCTCGGTCATGAATTGGTCGCAGACCACCAGGAACTCGAACTTCTTAAGCCCTTCGGCCACTTTTTTTGAGTTGGTGTAGGACACCGCAGCGTTGGATCCGAAGATCAGGGTGGCCTTGATACGATAGGGCTTTCCCGTGACGGTCTGCTCCCAAAAGCTGGGCATATGGTTGGAGGGAACAGGGCTTAAGGGTCCACAAAGCAGGGGATAGGTCTCATAGCCCGACCGATCCGCAAGGGATTCGGGGGGTATGCGGTCAGCCAGGATGAAATCATGGGTATTTTGGGATCTTTCCCCCCTGGCCGAGACCGCTACGTTTCCACCTGGCACATCCACGTTCCCCGTTATGGCGGAAAGAATGGAAAGGGCGCGGCAGGTCTGTATGGAATCGGCGGTCTGATCCACGGAGACGCAGCGGCTGATGCAAGCCGGATGCGTGCCAACGAAAAGGCGCGCGGCATCCACAACGAGGCTGGAAGGCACACCGGTCAATTTTTGCGTGAGCTCCGGCTTCCTCCAGGACACCTCTTTCTCCAATGCATCGAAACCAATAGTCCAATCGCGGATAAAATCAAAATCACACATCTTCTCGCGGATCACAACCGAAATAATCCCCAAGGCAAGATCGGTGTCGCTGCCGGGCTTGAGCCTAAGCCAGAGATCGGCCTTGGCCGCAGCCTCGGAGAGCCGGGGATCGACTACGATGAGTTTCGCTCCCCTTTCCTTGGCATCCATGATATCGGCGCCCAGGATAGGCCAGGTGGCGGGAGGATTGGATCCCCAAATAAGAATGCACTGGGTATTGGGTAAATCGCAGGCTTCAGGATACTGGGCACCGAAGGTAACCTTGCAATCCACAAGCCTGGGCCATAGGCATTGGGCCCATCCCGCCGCCCCGTGGTTGGGGCTGCCGAAGGCATTCGCCAGCCGCGAGTAGACGCGGCTCCAGCCTCGTCGGGTTCCTTCCAAGAATGCGACCGACCTAGCCCCTTCCCTTTTCCGGTAACCGAGGATTTTTTCTGCCACCTCGTCCAGGGCTTCGTCCCAGGATATTTCTTTCCACTCCGCCTTCGCCGAAGAGCCTCCCCCTCGGGGTCCGACACGGCGCAAAGGCTTTTTAAGTCTTTCAGGATTGTAAAGCAAATCTGCCGCAGCCAATCCTTTGGGACAAAGAGCTCCCTTGGTGACAGGGGACGAAGGATCTCCCTCGATCTTCACTATCTTCCCATCGGACTTTCGGCGGAAGGCTAGGAGTTCGCAGGCCGTATTGCAGGAATAGCAGCAGGTAGGGACAACCTCAAGGCCTTCGGCGGTCGCCCAGCGCTCCACCGCGGCAAGGAGGGCGAGGCCGTCAGGTTTCTTTTGGGGCGCCTGAGCGCCCCCAGCCGGGGAGGGTCCTGCCTCTCCGCAGTTTTTTGCCAAACCTTGGATCACCGAGGTGGCGAAGGCCGACCTTTTCTCCTGGCCTGAGTCCATGGCTTAATCTTCCACCAAGGCCACGGCGCGGACTGGGGAGCCTGTGCCGCCACGGATGCGCAGCGGGAGGGCGATGAACTGGAAGCGTTTATATTTCAGGAGCAGATGGAGGTTGATGACATTCTCGTAATGGGGATAGTTCAATTCTCCGCAGATGGTATGGATTTCCTTGTTGCCCTTCCCCAGGACGCCCGGGGATCTAGTCTCCACCCCGAAGCCGGCCACACCCAGGGAGCCAAGCCAGGTCGCAACCTCGGGCGTAACCCCGGGGCCGTTGTTCCATTGGTCGGTCTCATAGAACTTCCGATAATGGTCGGTATAGAAGAGAACCGTATCGCCCTTTCTGATTTCCTTGCCTTCCTTTGCGAGGGCGGCCTTGATTTCTTCGACGCTTATCAGTTCCAAGGGCTTCTTGTGGGAAAAATCGAGGCAGATAGCCTCGGTGAAGAAGGTCTCCAGCGGCATGGTGTCGATGGATTTTCCAACGAAGGGCTTGCCGAAATGATTAATGGCGTCCACATGGGTGCCCGTATGCTCGCCCAGGACTATCGCATGGAGACTGTGGTGGGATTCTTCTCTCCCGCCCGCTGTTCATGGGTTACCGCGGGCTGCATCGTCACTTCCGGATGGCCATCGAAAACCGGCATTCCCGGATAGATTTCCTGGGTCAAATCGATGAGTTTCATGTTCTCTCCTTTTTCCGTTGGGAAGCGACGATGGCGGCGAATTCCGCGTCGCTCAAAAGGCGCCTTTCCTCATTGCCCCGGCGCTTCACTTCGCCCAAGACCTCGGCCATATCCTCTTCCCCCAAGTCGCCCAAGCCCAATTCCTTGAGCTTATAGACTATCGAAGGTTTGCCGCTCTTCTTGCCCAGGACAATTTTCCCCTTCCGGCCTGTGACCTGGGGATGGGTGGCGAACATGGCAAGGGGATTCTCCATTACAAGGTTGACGCCAATCCCCGACTCGCGGGTGAAGTTCTCTTCCCCGACTACTGGCTTGTTCTGGGCTATGCGGACTCCGCTCAAGGATTCCACCAAGAGAGAAAGTTCCTTGAGGGCTCCAATGTCGTAGGAAGTGTCGTATCCGTAGAGGAGCTCCAAGCCCAGGATCAGTTCTTCCAAGGCTGCGTTGCCCGTCCTCTCTCCCAAGCCGTTGACGCAGGAATGCACCACATCGGCGCCGGCCCCCACGGCCGCCAATTCCGTGGCGACTCCCACAGGTAGGCGATCGCCTCGGGAGAAGCGCATCCCATGGTGTCCACAAGTCCCACCGAATCTGGGGGGGATTCCCGCATGATGAACTCGAAGAGGGAGTCCAAGTCCTCCTCCCTGGCGCGAGTGGCGTCGTAGGGGAAAAAGAGGGTGTAAAGCCCCTTGGATTTGGCGTAATTGATGACCGGAGCGGTCTTACGCGCCACGTCCTCCCAGGTCCATTTGAACTGGTGCACCAGTTTGGGATAGCCGATGGGCACTTCGATCACCACCCCGTTGGAGCCGCAAGCTAGGGCTTTGTCCACGTCCTCGGCCATAGCCCTGGCGAAGGTGAAAATCTTCGCCTTCAAGCCTAGGCCGCTTATCTCCCCTATGGCCTCGAAATCTTCGTTCGAGACCGCGGGCATGCCCGCCTCTATCCTGTCTACTCCAACCTTGTCCAGGGCTTTGGCGATGCGGACCTTGTCTTCCTTGCGGAACACCACGCCCGGGGTTTGCTCTCCGTCCCTCAAGGTTGCGTCGTGGATCAGGACCTTTTTGGGACCCTTGCGCGACGCCAGGACTTCGGGCTTGAAATTATAGGGGCTTACCCACCATTTTCCTTCTTCATAATATTGCGTAGCCATGCAATTTCCTCCCCGGCCTTAGGCCGTTTTTCGTTTGAGCCGCAGATTGACGATAGCCAGGCAGCCTAGGAAAAGCGCAACTCCGATCAAATCGGTGGCTAAACCTTCCAACACCATCATGGCTCCTCCGATGAAAAGGACTAAGCGCATCCATAGGGGTATGTTTGTTTTCAGATAGCCAACCAATCCGCAGGATATGACGTACACCCCGAAAAGACTGACAATGACGGTCCAAATGATCTCGATCGCCGTGCCTTGCATGAGGAGTCCCGGTCCGTAGACAAACATAAATGGAAGAATGTAGGTGGGAAGCCCATAGCGGAAGGCAGTCCAGCCGACTTTGTTTATGTCTGCGCCGGCTATGCCCGCGGCCACGTAGGAAGCAAGGGCGACGGGAGGGGTTATTGTGGAGAGGCAGCCGTAGAAAAATACGAAAAAGTGGGCAGTCAGGAGAGGAACCCCCATTTCAGCCAAGGCTGGAGTCACCACTGTGGCCAAGATGAGATAGGCCGCCGTGGTAGGAAGTCCCATCCCCAGGATGATGGCCACTATGGCGGTATACAGGAGGGCGAGGAACTGCTTGCCCATGGAGAGGGCGACGATCATGCCGGAGATTTTCGATCCCAGGCCTGTGACCGACAGGACGCCGGAGATGATGCCCGCGGCGGCGCAGGCTATCGCCAGGGGCACGGTTGCCTTGGCGCCGTCCTTGAGGGACCGAATGATCTTATCGAGGAAAACTCGATCGATCTTTCTTCTCCAAATGATGTTCACTGCCAGGAGGGCGAGGATGGACCAATAGGCGGCCTTGAAGGGAGAAAAATTCATGAACATCATGGCCAGAAGGGTCACGAAGGGAACGAGGAAATGGATCCCTCCTTCCAGCACTCCAGTCTTTACTTTCTGGTCCGCTTCATCGTCTTCTTTCGATTGCAAGCCGTTTTTCTTGGCTAAAAGATGGACGATGATCATGGTGGAGGCAAAAAAGAGCAGTGCCGGAATGATGCCCGCTTTCATGATGTTCGTGTAGGGAGTGCCCAGGATTTCCGCCATGATGAAGGCCGCGGCGCCCATGATGGGCGGCATTATCTGGCCTCCGGTGGATACCAATGCCTCAATGGCTCCAGCCTCGTAATCCTTGTACCCCTCTTTTTTCATCCAAGGAATCGCAAAAACACCAGCTACCGCCACATTGCCCGCCGCGGATCCGGAAATCATTCCGATGAGGGTGGAAAAAATCACCGCGGTCTTAGCCGAAGCGGCCAGGAGCCCCTTGGTCATCTTCTTAGCCACGACATAGAAGAAATCTCCTGCGCCGAACTCGCTTAAAAAAGCGCCGTAGATGCAAAAGAGCACGATGAAGGTGGAGGAAACGCCGATAGGAATGCCGTAGATCCCTTCGCTGGTGGTGAAGAGAAAGGTAAAAATCCTCTGCAGGCTAATAGCCCTTGTCCTGAGCATCCCTGGAAGGAATGGTCCAAGGAAGGGATAGACCAAAAAGGCAGCGGCGATGAGAGCCAAGGCAAGGCCTACGCTTCTCCTGGTGGCTTCCAGTACCACGAGGATCATGACGATTCCTACGATGGCGTCGAGGGGAGAGGTCATTCCCCCGGTCATGGCTATGTCCTCCCATCGAAGGAGCATATAGAGGCTTCCCGCGATGGTCACCAAGGCGAAGAGGATGCGCATGGCGAAATCCACGCCCGTCCCGCTGAGGCTTTTTCGTTTGGAGAGGGGAAAGCTCAAGAACGCGATGGTCATCATAAAGGCGATATGGACAATCCGGATGATCATGGTGGAAAACACGATGATTCCAGAAACATCGAAAATGTGGAAGCCGCCGACTACTAGGCAAAGGACGGTAGCCAGGACTCTCAGGTTTTTTTTAATTCCCGAATTCTCTTGCATGACGGGCTCCTATGAAAACCTAGTTGTTGAGAGGAAACGATTGAAATCCCCCAGGCCGAGCCATCGGCCGCAAAGGCAGGCGGCACAGCCTGAGGAAAAGCGCATAGGCCCTTATTTGCCCGAGTAAAACCTTGCGGCGCCGGGGTGGAGGGGAATGGGAACCTGGGAAGCCTTCTTGATGTCAATTTGCTTGGCGTTGGCGTTGGCTGCGGCGAACTCAGGGAGGTTGTCGAAAAGCGCCTTGGTGATTTGGTAGACCGCCTCCTCGGAGAAGTTTTTCTTGACTATGAGGACGTTCTGGACGCCGATCAGAACCGCGTCCTTTTTCGTCTTGTATACGTCCTTTCCAATGGTGATGTCGGTGTAGTAGGGATATTTCTTCATGATAGCCTCAAGCTTGGCTGGCTGGACTTCGATAAATTTTATCTCCTTGGTGGCGACAGTCTGCATCACCGCCGCGGCAGGGTAGCCGGAAAGCGCGAAGGCTGCGTCGACGTTTCCGTCGGCCATCTGGCTGAACCCGTCTCCATAGGCGAGATAGCTTGGGGTTATGTCTTTAATGGTCATGCCGTATTCATCCAGTAGCACCCTGAATCTATCTTTTTGGTGTAGGGGGAGGTTCCCGCCCAGGCAAAGTAGGCGATATTGGCATTGGTGATGGCGATATCCACATCGCCGGAATCGAGGAGACGAGGATTTTCCACCGCCCCGCCGGTCACGACGGGCACCATGGAATAGCCTTTGGAATACTTGGTTACCAGGTTTGCGATGCCCTGTCCAACCGGATAGAAAGCTCCGCCCATGCTTGCGGTTCCCATTAAAAGCTCGGTCTTTTTCTGACCGAAGGCGGGGGATGCCATCATGGCGACTACAAGAATCAAGAGTACAAGCTTTTTCACTTGGTACCTCCTAGAGGATTGTATTTCTCTTTATAAATCCTGATTCAAGAGTCGTCAAGTCATCCTACCAATTATTTGGTAATCGGCAATTATTTGGTAATCGGCGTATCCGGTCCGCGACGGAGGCGATGTGCTCCTTCATGATGGCCCGGGCGGCCGCAACATCCCGGGCGTCAATGGCGGCTATGAGCCTTTCATGCACCTTGACCGTCTCGGGGGTCACGCCTGTGGGAGGGACCGTGGCTTCCCGGCTTTCCTTGAGTATCTGCTTGAGGGAGTTCAATATTTTTTCCAGGACCGTGTTGTGGGCGGCCTTGGCGATGATGTTGTGCAATTCGATTTCCAAGGCGATGCTTTTGGGCCGATCTGTCCTGGAAGCGCAAAGCTCTTCATACGTGCGGTGGAGCAGGGACCTCTCCTCTTCATCGGCCCGGGATGCAGCCATGCCGGCGCATTCTGTCTCCATGACAAGCCTTGCCTCGAAAAGTTCACAGAGTTTTTCCCGGTTGAGCAAGAGGGCGAAGGTGAGATGCTTGGTGCGCGTCCGATACTCTCGAAGAATCGATCACCATCCCGCTGCCTTGGTCAACCCGCAATATCCCCAGCATATCCAGGACCCGGATTGCTTCCCGCAAGGAATTCCTGGAGATGCCGAGCATCTCGGAAAGCTGGCGCTCCGGCGGAAGCTTATCGTTTTCCTTCAGGTTTTGGCTCAGGATAAGGTCGTATATCTTGGAAATCGCTTGTTCCACCACGGAAACGCGCTTAATTGGTTCGACAGGCACTGGCGGACTCCTTGCTAAAAAGCGATCCTACCACTTGCAATGCCGCAAGGGCAAGCTATCATGAACCTAGGAGGGTCTGATGGTAAGCTTGTCGTCCCTGGTCAACTCCAAGGAAAGCTACGTGGCGTACAATGCCGCGGCGGCCTTGAGGCTTGAAAGGGCGGGAAGGCTGAGGGACACGATGCTGGCCGACCCAAGGATAATCGGCCTTGCCAGGAGCCTTGGAGATTGGCCGGGTCCTGTCATCGCCAGCCGTAAAAGCTCACGGCAACATTTCCACATCCTCGCATTCCTAGCGGAGATAGGCCTTAAGCCCGAGAACCTTGGGATGGGCTCGGTTGTCGCCGCCATCCTTAGAAGCATGGACGTGTCAGCCATGCCCACCCTGCCCTCCAGCCAGGGGATTGGGGGATGGGCTTTCTGCGACGCGCCGAACACCCTGTATGGGTTGGCAAGGATGGGGGTGAAGGATCCTCGGATCGCCCAAGGCATGGATTTCATCGCTTCCAAGGTTAGACATTCGGGCGGAGGCGGGGGCGGGGGTTGCGGCTGCGAGGTTTCTCCCTCCTTTGGCGCGTGGCGGGGCCCTGGAAGGGCGGCAGATCCCTGCCCTTATGCCACGATGATAGTGCTACGTCTCCTTTCCCTTGAACCGGATCGCTACGAATCGCAGATCAGATCCTGCGCCGCCGCGATCCAGAACCTCTGGGCCCGCTCTAGGGATTTCCATCCCTACATTTTCTACATGGGGGAGGATTTCAGGAAACTCAAGTTGCCCAGTTCCTGGTACGACATCCTCTCGGTCGCCGATGCCCTTTCCCGCCATTCAGCAGGCATCGAGGAACCGGGATTCGGGGAAATGCTCGCCTTGATCCTTTCCAAGGAGACCGACTCAGGCTTTGTGCCCGAATCCAACTACAGGCCTTGGAAAGAGTTTGACATTGGGCAGAACAAAAAACCCTCGGACGGAATGAGCCTGAGGGTGAGGATCATCCAAGCGCGCGCCGAGGGACATGTATCCTAGTCGCGATGGTAATTTCGTCTGGTGGATGCGAACGAAAAGCTCAGGCCTTGTTAAGAGAAACCAGGCTGGTTTCGTACCGGGCTACCCAATCCTCGACGCTTATTTTTCCCGCCAAGGCGGCTATGAGGTCCAAGGGTACTTCATTGAGGTGCTTGAATCGAATGCAACTTTTCCCCATATCCATAGCATGGGGGTACTTCATCGCCCCACAGGCTCCGACAAACCAGTCCAGCAATTCAGGGTCGCTGTACAATCCCACATGGTAAATAGATATATATCGTTTCTGCGCCGCAAGGCCGATGAGGGGAAGCGCCGTTCCCTTGCCTGGCCTGTATCCTTGGGGATAGAGGGAGAGTGGAACCACATAGCCCAGCATCCCATAGCTCAGGGTTTCCTCGAAGCCCGGGGGTAGGTTTTCTTTGATCGTTTCCCTTATAGCAAAAAAAACACTTCTCTTTTCTTCGGGCACCGAGGCCAGGTAGTCTTCCACGCTTCGAAGGGCTGATTTTTCGTCCATTCGCTTCCCTCCCGGTTCTTAGAATATACATTCCCATCCCCCTATCGCCTACGATAGAATGAAGAGGATGATATACAACGATATTCTTTCGAGGATTCGATACGCCCTCAATCTGACCGACGCCCGCTTGCCCGAGGTTTTCGCCCTAGGGGGCATTGCCAGAGGAATCGAAGATATCCGGCCTTTTTTCCTAAGAGAAGGGGAGCCGGGCTACCGCGAGTGCGACGGAACTCACATGGGAGCCTTTCTACGGGGGATCGTGGCCCTAAAGCGCGGCGCCAAGGAGACAGGCTCCTCAGGTGGCGACGCCTTGTCCAAAAATCCTTCCAATAACGATGTCCTCAAGGCGCTGCGCATCGCCCTCAAGCTCAAGGATCAGGATATCCTGGAAATCCTGGCCTTGGTGAATGTCATTGTTACAAAACCGGAACTGAACGCTCTCTTCCGGAACAAGGACCATCCCAATTTCAGGCTCTGCGGCGACCAGTTCCTGAGGAATTTCCTTCTCGGGCTTTCCAAAAAACTGCGCTGATCGCCTTATCCGCCAGATGGGCCAGGGTGAGGAAAGGATGGCGTAGGAGCATCATAGGACCGGTTCAGAGTCCTCTCCCCCGCAAGAATTCACTCACATCGGCGTTGTAAATGGCTTTTTCGAGAGTGAAATACGCCCATGGACTTCCCTGGTCCATCCAGGTCGCCGTACCTGTGGCAAGGCCTGAGGAGCCAGATTTAGGAGCGGATTCGTTCCTCGTTATCCAGAGGATTTTTTTCTTTCCTTCCCCCGATTCCCTGTATCGCATCGATTCAAGGAAGTCCACCTTCCCGCTCTTAGGATCGAAGCGCACCACAAAGGTTTCCCGATCATCCCCATAGGGAACATAGAGAAGGGCTGTGTTTTCGTCCACTGCCTTCCACTCGACCCTGGGGTCGCTGATCCATAGGGAAGGAAACCATCCCGCCTCTGCCCACAGCGCGAGATTCGCTCCCTGATTGGTGTTCGGGTCATCGTGGGACTTGCCGATGGGTGCCTCGAAGAAGCTCGCTCCGTCCACGATCCCTTCGTTCACCTTCAAAAGGGGCAGGCCGAACCAGGTCGCCTCGATGTAGTGCCGGTAGTTCCTTCCCGCCTCGTGGATAAAAACAAAGCGGGCATGCATCCAGAGCCCAAAGGGCTTTATCCTGCACCTCCCGTAGAAGACAACGGTTTCCACCTTTGGCGCCGTATCTCCGAAAATGGTTTTGTAATATCTTTCCACCGGCGCGGGAAGGCCCTGGGGTATCGCAATCTGTTCCATTTTCCCTTCCGCCAGCGCCCTGGGAACAAAGGCGGCAGGCTTGACCCTGAAACCTGCGAGGACTACCACCAAGAAGGTAAGGATACCCAAGGGCACTACGATCACTTTGTTCATTTCAACTATCCTTTTAATCATTCCAAGGTGAAGCGGAAGCATGCACCCTCGCCTGGCTTTGCCTCAGGCCAGACTTTACCGCCATGACGAACCGCGATTCTCTTGACCGTCGCCAAGCCTATGCCCGTGCCGGAAAACTCCTCCATGGAATGGAGCCTATGGAAGGGAGCAAACAGCTCGCCTGCGAATTCCATGTCGAAACCCACTCCATTGTCCCGGACAAAAAACACCTGTTTCTTCGTCCCTTGGGATTCTTGGATTTCCATTCCCACTTCTATTCGAGGAGAAGAAGCCTTGGAGCTGTATTTATAGGCGTTCTCAATGAGATTTTTCAATAGGATGTCCATTAGCGCCATTCTTCCGCCATCCGCACGGCAATCTCGGTAGCCAAGGCGCTCATGTCGATTTCCTTCCGTTCAAGTCGATGCCTCGATACTTTCGAAAGGCTCAAGAGATCTTCGATGAGCTTGCCCATCCGGCTCGAAGCGTTCCTGATGCGCTCGAGATAGTTGAGGCCTTGGGCGTCCAAACCTTCGTTGTAGGAATTTGCGAGGATCGAGCTGAATCCTTCAATCGCCCTCATGGGAGCGCGCAGGTCGTGGGAAACGGCATAGGAAAAGGATTCCAGTTCCTTGAGCGCATTTTCCAATTCCGAAGTCCTCACGGCGACGCGGCGTTCCAAGTCCTGATTGAGGATTTTGACTTCTTCCTCGGCCTTCTTTCTCTCGGCTATCTCGAAGGAAAGTTGGCGTGTCTTCTGCTTCACGCTGCGGCGCAGGGCCCAGGACCAAAGCAAGGTTGCCAGGAGCAGAATCCCCAGGATGGAAATGGCGAACGCCGTGTATTTCGCGACGGTCGCCCACAGATCGCCCTCGAAACGGTACGGAGCGAGCCATTTGTTTTCGATGGTTCGATATCTTCCCTTGGCAAGCACCGCCGCCAAGCCTTGGGAGAATTGGGCAACCAGGGCCCCAGAGGCATTCGGCGCCGCGTAGCAATACTCTGGCGAGAGTATGGGCGAGGTAGAGAGCGCGACATTCTTAATTTTTTGACGCGTTAGGAAATATTGCGCCGGGATCTGGCCCACCAAGGCGTAGTCTTCCTCGCCTCGGCTTAGAAGCAAGAGGGCATCCTCCAGGCTATCCACCCGGACAAGGTTTTCTTCGAACCCCAGGGACACCGCCAGATCGTCCATGACATCGTCGGACATGACAACAATTTGCTTGCCTTTCAGGCCTTTCAGGTCCTCGGGTATGGGGAGGCCCGATCTCGCGGCGATCACGTGGTTGACTGTGGCGTAGCCGGGAGAAAAGCCGTAGACCCTGTCCCTCTCCACGGAATAGTACATCCCCTGGATAACATCAATGGCGCCGTCGCTCAGGGCTTGGCGGATCTCGCCCCAGGGACCTAGGCGTATCTGGATATCCAGCCCTAGTTCCTCGGCGATGGCTTTGGTGAGGTCTACGTTGAAACCTGCGGGGTTGCCCGCTTTGTCCAAAAATTCATAGGGAGGATAATTGCTGTCCCCTCCGACGATGATGCGGCTTTTCTTCTGAGCCATGGCTTCCAAGTCGGAAAACCAGGTGGCGTAGAGTTCCCTGTAGGTGCCTTCGGCGATGACGATTGAAAGTCCCTCGTTGAGGAGAGCCAGGAGTTCAGTATCGCCTTCGCGGGTGGCGAAGCAAAAGGATTGGGTGAAATCGGTCAGAGGGGATCCTACGGTCTTGAGGTTTTCGATGCCGTTGTTCTGGAGAATTTGCATTCCCATGAGCTTCTGGGCCACCACCGCATCGTAGGCGCCCTCCGAAAGGCCCCTCATGGCTGCCTCGAAGGTTTCAAGCGGGACGATGTCCGCACCAAGGTTTGACCTTCGCAGGTATTCTTCCGCGTTGTCCCCCTTGAGGACGGCGACCAATTTCCCCTTGAGGTCCTTGGGGGAGGCGATGTCGCCATTGTCCTCCCGGATGAAGATGGTCCCGTGCATGGTGAGATAGGGAAAGGTGAAATCGAAAACCGCCTCCCTCTCGGGCGTGCGGCCGACCTTGGGTAGAACCTGGATCCTTCCTTCCTCTAGGTCGCGCTTAATATCAGACCAGACCCCTGTCTTGAAGCTGACTTCCCTCCCAACCGCCTTGAGGGCCGCACGGAGGAGGTCCACGGAAAAACCTGTCGCCGTGCCGTCGGGATTGACGATGCAATAGGGGGGATAGTCGTATTCGCACCCTGAAAGCACCGCGATGGGCGCCGCCGCCGCATTCCAGGCGAGAATGGGGAAGGCAAGGAATATGATGAAAAGGAAACAACGAAGGATGGCGGAATTTTTGCGCATCCCCTTCCTTCTATTGCATTCCAGGTCTAATGTCCAGGGCTTGAATGCCCAGGGCTTTTCAATGTCCCTTCCCCTGCGCCATGGCAACGCCGTGGGAGAGCAAGGGAAGCAGTAGCGCGGCATGGAATTCCGCGCCGCCTACGGATCCAGGGAAATTGACGATGTACTGGGCACCCTTCATCCCGCACAAGGCCCTTGAAAAGACCGCGAAGGGCGTTTGCCCCAGCGACTTGGCGCGGAAGTATTCTCCGAATCCAGGGAGGATCCGGTTGCAATAGGCTTGTGTCGCTTCCGGCGTCAGGTCCCGGGGCGAAGGCCCGGTTCCCCCTGAGGTGATGATCCAATCCGCATCGTGATGCCGTCCCAAGGCTGATATCACGGAATCCACTCCGTCGGGGACGATTTCCCTCTCCACCAAGATCGAAGGGTCGAAGTCGGCGAGAATTCTTTCGATTGCCGGGCCCGATTCGTCCCGATAGAGGCCTTTTGAAGCCCTATCGGATACGGTAATGACAGCGATCTTCACGCCGCACCTCCCCACCCTTAAGGACTCGGATGAAAATGCCCTTCCGTGGCATCACACAGTCGCCGACCAGACGGCGGATTTCACAGGCCGTATGGCACTCTTTGCCGATCTTGGAGACTTCGCAGAGCGCTTCTCCAATTCTAATCTCGGTGCCCACGGGGAGCAGATGGAGCTCGACGCCTCTGGTAGTGATATTTTCGGCGAAATCCCCAGGCGACAAGGATTGAAGCTGCCCTTGGGCTTGGGCGCCCAGAAGGGCACAGCCGCCGTGCTTCAAATTTTCTGAAGCCTTTTGGATTTCCTCCACCGCCAAGAGGGAAACCTGGCGGTTTTCCATGAGCCCCGCGTGGGCGTCGCCATCCACACCAAGGCCTTCCACAAGCCGAACCGAATCAACCGGCTTCTTTCTGATGCCTGTGACGTTCGATACGTTGAGCGATACTATTTCAAA
>VKGY01000082.1 GCA_008080685.1 Spirochaetota bacterium | reverse complement strand
GGCCCTCGCAGGTAGGCCGAAGACGCCCATGAGGGGAGAAAGAAAGGCCGACAAAGCGCGGAGGATCTTGAATTCTTCCAGTTCCGATTGGATAACCATGATGCCAACCACGAAAACTGTCAATTTTCCAACCAGCTTTGTTGTGGAGAGAGCCCATGATCCCAGCATAGGGAGGAATGCGACCGAAGCCCTGTCCATGGCGGTGGAAAAAACCACCGTTTCAAGAGACCTTGGGAGGATGAGATTGAGGATGAAGGCCCCGAAGAAGGCAGCGCCCACCCGCAATAGCGCCATCTTCAAGGCCGAGGAACCGGCGGATTTCATCACCGCGGTTTCCACCGCAAGGTTGTGGGCCGTAAGGGACATGAAGGCGAGAATCGTCACATGCCGCAAGCTGAGGCTCAGGCTGTTCATGACGGCGATGGCTGAATAATTGGTGAGAAGAATGCCCGATATGAATGCGAAGGCGGCTTCGCCCGGAAGACCCAGGAGCTTCATGAAAGGGGCGAGGAGGATGGATATGATCTTCGCCGCGCCGCTCCATCCCAGCACCGCCATGACAAGGCTGGTGGGCACCATGATCTTGGCCAGGAGCCACAGGGTTTTCAGGGATTTCCCAGCTCCCGCGGCAGCAGCGCGATAGATTCGCTCAAAAAGTATGGATGCCATGCTATTCCTGATCGGCCTTGAACCATGCCGCCGCCTTGGCGGCGAAGACGCTGTCCTCGACTAAAGTCTCGAGATAGGGTTTCATCCGATACGTCCAGTTGGAGGGAAGGGAAGTCCCAGGCACGTTGATCCGTTCCGCCTTCGGATCTTCCTCTCTATATTCCTGCGTGGCGGCGAGAATATCCTGGAGCGGGAAGACAACTATCCTGGAGCCAACCCTTGCGAAGGCTCTAAGGAGAAGGGCTGCGGAATCGGGATCCAGTCTCGAAGGGGCCTGGGCGGGGAATGTGCCCTCGCCCAAGGCTCGGCTTGCCAAGGCCCACACCGCCTCCCTATCAGCTTCCTTTTCCCACCACTCCCGCAGCATGGAAGAGTCGTGGACCGAGGTGCAAGCCATGGAGTTTTCGGGATAGTCGCGGAGTTCGACATAGGGGTTTCCTGGTTCGTCCCAGGAACGATGCCATCGCAGCACCCTTAGGCCCGGGATTCCCAGTTGGCCAAGGACATGGGGAACGCAAGGAGGCACGGCTCCCAGGTCCTCCGCAAAGGCCTGCATGTCCACGCTTTCCGAGAGGACCTTCAATATTTCCCGGCCGTTCCGTTCCCAGAGCCCCAGGGATTCGCCCTTTCTTCGGGCTATCAGGGCGCCGAGGGCGGTTTTTTCCCGTTCCGAAAGGGAGCTCCATCCTTGGGCGCTTGAATAATCCCAGGTGGGGACAAAAAGGCCCTGGTCGATCTCCAGGAGAACACGGTTTTTCCACCAGGAGCAAAGGATTTCCTCGCAGTTCCGCAACGAGTCCCATGGTTCTTTCCCTTGGGAGAAAAAAGTCCTGGCGGAGGAGTAGATGGTATCCACGATATCCAGGCTGCCGCGTAGATGGGGGGCGAAAAGATAGAGATCCTCGTTGCCGATCCGCGCAAGGAGGCGGTCCGCCGCCATGGCAGCGAATTCCTCAGGCAGGCCGCCGAAGGCTTTGCGGACCGCTTCGCCAGGCAGATGGGGCAGGCTGAGCCATCGTATGCGCGAGGGATCGAAATCGAGGCTCGACAGCTCATGGTATGAAATCGAGTACTCCGGTTCGAAGCGGCCGAGATACCCGTCTTTTTCCCTCGTTCCTATGGCCCATATCCTAAAAAATCCCAAGACATGGTCGATCCTGTAGGCGCTGTAGAATTTCGCCGCGTAGGAAAGCCTATCCTTCCAAAAGCCGTATCCCTGGGCCTCCAGGACCTTCCATCGATAGAGGGGGAATCCCCAATTCTGGCCCGCAGAGGAGTACATGTCCGGAGGAGCCCCGGCCGAAAGGCTCAGGTCGAAGAGGTCCCGCTGGGTCCAGACGTCCGCGGAATCCACGTTCATGAGAATGGGTATGTCGCCGAGGATGTCGACTCCCCGGGAAAGGCACGCCCGGCTGGCCGCCTCGAATTGCTCTTCCGCCCTCATTTGGATCCAGAGGTGGAATCGGCCCAGGGAGGAAAATTCCTCTTCCTCCGCAACATCTTTGTGGATGGGCCATTCCCACCAAGGCAGATTACCATGGAACATCTTCTGCTCCATGAACGCCCCATAGGTCCTGGACCAAGGGTGGGCCTTCGCCCAGGCGTCGACCTCGGAGCGGAGCATCTGTCCATCAGCGCCTTCCGAAGCATCCTGCCAAAGCTCAAGGAGGATATCCATTTTTTCCTTGAGAATGGCCTCGTAGTGAACCCTGGAGCCCTCTGCCATCGCCAGGGACAGCGCCTTCGCCCGGGCTCGGGCCTTCCCGGCCGCAGCGTTTGCTCCCCGGACTTCATCCATATCCTGGATCCGCAGGTAGATCGGATTGAGGGCGAAGGCGCTCAAGGCGCTGTAGGGCGATGTCTGGGTTCCTGTGTCGTTCAGGGGCAGAAGTTGGATCAAATTCATGTTCCAGGACTTGGCGATTTCGGCGAGGACAAGGATGTCAGGGAACTCGCCGCAAGGTCCTGCTCTGGTCCTAAGCGAAAGGAGGGGCACGGCGAATCCCTTAAGCCTGCCCATTGGGTGGAGAAATCTCATACGCGCCCCCACAAAGCGTGGATCATCGCCTTTAGGCTGGACACTGCGGTCCAGTCAGGGGCTGTTACCTTAGGGGCGCCGCCCTTTCCAGAGGGCTGTTCCGCCGGTCCGAGGATCAGGGAGAATCCCAGAGTCCTCGCCGCCTTGTCCCGCCGCGCCATTTGCCTGATCGGCCTGACCTCTCCCGCCAAGGAGAGTTCGCCCGCGAGGGCGCAGGCCTTGGGCATCGGGTTGTCGCTTCGGGCGGAGAAGAGGGCAGCGGCGAGAGCGAGGTCTACCCCAGGTTCCGTAAGGCGAACGCCGCCCGCCACATTAATGTAGATGTCCCTGTCAGAAAGCTTTAGGCCTGCCTGCTTTTCTATGACAGCAGCGATCCTGGCCACCCTGGAGGCATCGATCCGATCGGAATAAACCCTGGTCAAGCCGGCCTTGGCAGACACAGTAAGGGCTTGGATCTCCACCAAGAGGATCCTTGATCCCTCGTGGACTATCGCCACCGCCACTCCGGGAGGAAGATCCCCCTCCCTTCGCACAAGGAGCACCCCCGAGGGATCGGAAAGCTCAGCCAATCCCTTTTCGCCCATGCGGTAGAGTCCCAGTTCTTCAGTTGATCCGAAGCGGTTTTTCGAAGCCCTCAAGGCCCTTAAGTCGCCCTCGGCCTGTTCGAAGGCGAGGACTGCATCCACGATATGCTCCGCCGCCTTGGGCCCTGCGATGAGTCCTTCCTTGGTGACGTGGGCGATGAACACGATGATCGAATCGTGGGACTTGGCCCATTCGGTCATCTCCTGGGTGCAATATTTAATCTGGTTCGCCGTTCCCGGCACTACCCCAGCCTCGGGAGAGTACACGGTCTGGATTGAATCCACCACAGTGAGCACCGGCTTCACCGCCTCGAAGGCTCCCATGATCCGATCCAGGTCGGAGGAGCAGAGGACTTCCAGGTTTTCCTTCAAGGCGCCGACCCTGTCGGCGCGCATGCGGATCTGGGCTGGGGATTCCTCGCCGGAAACGTAGAGCACCCTGCCCTTGGTTTCCATGGTGGCGCAGACTTGAAGAAGGAGGGTGCTTTTGCCTATCCCCGGTTCCCCACCCACCAGTATGGCCGAGCCCCTCATGAAGCCTCCCCCGAGGACTCGGTTCAGTTCGGCGTTTCCCGAGGAAATCCTTGTTCCCAGGGCGGGATCTATGGCTACGATTGGGAGGGAATAACTTTCGCCTTTGATTTCACCCTTGGAAACCCTGGGGTTGGCCGCGGTTTCCTTGAGGGTATTCCACTGGCCGCACTCGGGGCAGCGGCCAAGCCATTTTGGTTCGGAATGCCCGCAGTTGGCGCAACGGTACAGGGTTGAGGGTCGTTTCATACCCTTCCATCGTATCGGAGGAGGCCCCGCGCTTCAATAGCGCTGCTCCGGCGCCTGTTTTTCCCTTGACCGCGGCGCCGGGAAGGAATATCGTTCCTCCATGAGCGACATGATTGGCATCAATCTTCCCAACGGGAGCTGCGATCCCGACGCAACGGAACAGTATCTCTCAACCTTCGCCGCCGACGGTTTCGGCGCGGTGGAAGTCTGCCTGGACACATACCCCCTCATTGTGGACGGGGAAGTCTGCGAACCTTGGGCCGCCCAGTTGGAAACGCGCCTTAATCTCCATCCCTTCAAGTATTCCGCCCATATCGGCCGAGGCCTTGACCTGCGGGACCTGGGTCGCAAGGACAAGCACCGAGCCGTGCTCATGGCCTCTATAGACATCTGCTCCAGGATGGGCATGTCTCCCCTGGTGCTGCACTATGAAGTGAAGGGCAGGAGCAGGGCTACGGAGGAGTATTTCGTGCAAGCCCATCGCCAGGCCGCGGAATACGCCCAGACCAAGGGCGTGCTCCTGGTGGTGGAGAACATTGAGGTGGAACTTGTCGAGCCTGTGGTGGAGCTTGTGGCCCAGGTGGACTCCCCGAACCTGCGCCTCGCCTTCGACACTGGCCATGCCTTCCTCGCCTCGGCCTACTTCGGCTTCGACTTCCTGGACGCCTTCAAGCTTTGCCTTCCCTACCTGGGGCACCTGCACCTAAGCGACAACACCGGCGAGTTCGAGACCCTGCGCGTAACCGACCGTCCGACCTACGACGCCCTTCCCATGGGCTACCGCATAGAATACGGCCGGGGAGACATCCACCTCCCCCCCTATTTCGGCAAGATCCCCTACGACAGGATCTTCGCCCTCCTCGCCTCCCAACGGCCCGACTACAACGGAATGTACCTGTGCGAGTATTACGTCGAACGCTTCCTTCCCTTCGGGAACATGGTGAGGACGAGGGTGGAGGAGGGAATCAGGAGAGGGCGCGCCGCTCGATAGGGGACTGCCCGCGATAAGAGCGACGCGCCTGTGCATGGGCACGCTTACTTCATCAATACATTCCTGACGAACTCGTTGATCATCAGGTTCTTGTACGCCGCCGGGAACCAGGCAATGGCGTTCTTGGCCCTGTCTTGTTCGGAGAGGAGGGTTCCCTCCAAAGGCAAATCTATGCGAGCGGGATAGGCTCCCACCTTTTGGAACTTCTTGAGCTGCTGCTCCTTGGACTGGATGAAGTGGATCCAGAGCAAGGCTGCGGCCTTGTTGGGAGCGTTCTTGAGCACTCCCATGGTGTCTCCGCCGCCCGCAAGCCCCATCTGGGGAATGTACATCTTGGCGCGCTTGAACAGGTTTCCCTTGGACATCTGGTCACTGACGTTGTCGTCCCAACCCACGGTCATTGAGATTTCCCCGCCGTTCAGGCGGATTATCGAGTCATTGTTGGACATGGTGATGGTGAGCTTGTCGCGCCGGTCGGTGAACCATTTCCACGCCAGATTCCAGTTCGCCACCTTGGAAGGCACCACGTCTGAGTCGCCCTTGTACCTCTCAAGCCCGCCTGTGGTCTTCGCTATCACCGTGTGGACGAAGGACTGACCCGTGCCTCCCTTGGAGGGATCGCAGAATCCGAATTCCTTGGGATTCTCATCGATCCATTTTACCAGTTCCTCCCAAGTCTGGGGAGGATTCTTAACCCGGTTGGGATCGTAGAGGATACCCGTCTGGTTACGGTGGAAGGGGGCGAGGTAGCCCTTGGTGAGGACGCCTTCCTGGAGTTCCCATAGGGAGGGTGCCATCTGGTGCGCCTCGGGTAGGACGCCCTTGATGGGGCCAAAGAAAAGATCTAGATCCATGGTGGTCTTGACCCACTGGCCGCCTACAATCATCGCGTCGATGGTTCCCGTGGCGAGGTTCTTTTCCGCGATCGCTTTGTTGAAGTTGGCCGTCTGGTCTCCGATTATCACAACTGCCTTGATGCCGTACAACTTTTCAAAATCCGCCGCGGCTTCCTTGAAGTAGTCGGGGAAGTACCAAGCGTAGAAAATCACCTGACCCTCGGCTTTGGCGGTGGAGACTATGGTGTTCCACCCCGAGGTCTTGAGGTCCACGGCGAAAAGGCTCGCCGCAGCCAGCCCCAGCACAAAGGTCACAATGAGCACTCTTTTCATTAGACGCCTCCTCTTAAAAATCTATATCCACGGCTCTCAGAGCTTACCCAGAGAGGCCGAAAGATAATCCGACTTAAGGATCCTTTCCACGGCGAATAGCATGAGGATATTGGGAACCATCATGATAAGCGCGATGACCGACGCGTTGGTGCGGATGAAGTTGTAGCCAAGGAACGAATACAGGATCGTGGGGACGGTCTCGAAGGTAGGAGTCCCTATGATGAAGGTGAGGTTGAACTCCTCAATGCTGGTGGTAAAGGCGAAGACCATTCCCGCCAAGAGCCCCGGCCTTACCATGGGGAGGAATATGTCCTTAATTTTTGAGAAACTGGTGGCGCCGAGGTTTTCTGCCGCGTCGATGACGTCCTGGGGTATGGCCTCGAAGCTTGTGGTGAGCACTCTGATCATATAGGGAAGACCCATCAGGGTATGGGCCAGCACCAGGCCAAAGAATGACTGGGCCAGGCCGAAAGAGGTAAAAACCCGGCTCAGGAACAATGCCACCACCATGCCGGGCATGATGATGGGGAGCAGCACCAGGGTCATGAAGAGCTTCTTCCCCGCGAATTTCTTGCGTCCCAATGCATAGGCGGTAGGCAGGGCCAGGAAGAAAGCCAGGAGTACGGATAAGGGAGCCACGGAATAGCTGGTCTTCAAGGCCCGAACTATGTTGGTGTACCTGAACACGAACCTCCATTGGGCGAAAGACAGCTTCTCCGGGAACATTTGAGGATAAGACCAGGGGTAGTCGGGGTGGACCAGGGACCAGAGGACGGTCATCAGGATAGGCAAACCTACCCACACAAGCTGGACTAGGATGAAAAAGGCAGCCAGGAGGATGTAGAGGTTTTTCCGGGTCTGGGTTCCCAGGGTGGTAATTGTGAATTCGTCCCGCCTCATCCTTCGCCTCCCGTCACGAACTCCGCAAGTTTCGCATAGAGCCAGGTCACGACCAACGTGGTGAGGATGATGATAACTCCCAGGACCGCCGCCTTGTCCCACTCCTGGAAGAGGCTTGCCGTGTTCCGCATCCTCAGGGCTATGGAGGGTGGGTACACAGGGCCTGCCACGCTGGTGATGGCGAAATCCCCGAAGGCCTTTATGAACATGAGGATAGCGGACACCAGGATTCCCGGCATGGCGAGGGGGATGAATATCTTGGCTAAAATCTGAATGGCTCCGGCTCCAAGGTTTCGCGCCGCATCTATGGTGTCGTCCCGGATCGAAGCCAGGGAGCTTGCCAGGATGAGAAGGACAAAGGGAACATTCTTCCAGACCTGGATGCCCACCACACCCCAGCCGAAGCGGTCGTTCAACATGCGAAGGGGCCGGTTAATGAGATTCAAGGCGACGAGAACCTCGTTCACGATGCCGTGGTAGGAAATCAGGTTGATGATGAGGAAGGCCGAAACCAGCGCGGGGATGAAGAGGGGAATTTTCACCAAGGAGGCCAGGAAGCGTTTACCCGTCCCTCCTTTTCTGAGGAAAAGGGCCAGGGGAAAGGCGAAAAGGATGGTCCCTGCAGAGCTTAGGAAGCCCATCTTGAGGGAAAACAGCACCGAATCCAGGGATTCCCTATCGCCCAGGAGGGCTACCCAATGGTCAATCGTAAATTGTGAGGTTCCGGTGACAGAGAAAAGCCCGAAGCTCTGGGTAATGGTTATGAAAATTGAAGAGCCTATGAAGAGCACTATAAAGCCTACGCCCGGAATCAAGAAGAGGTAGGTTGAAAAACCGACTCTTTGCCGTTCCATGCCTTACTCCAACACCTGGAAGGTTGATTCGGGGATGGAAAACTCGACTTCGTCTCCCGCGGCGATACGCGCGGCACTTCCCGCCCTCGCCCTAAGCCTATGGCCCGCCACGTCAACGAAGAGGTCCATGGCATCTCCCATAAAAATTGCATGCAGAATGGTGCCCTTGAGCTTGTTTCCCCCAACTCCGGTCCAAGGCGACATGCTCTCGGGACGAAAGCTCAAATCCAGCTCGGCGCCGATAGGATAGGATCTTCCCAGGTCAACCCTCAAGGCTCCGAAGGGCGCGGAGAGGAGTGTCAGGTTTCCTTCGAAGCCCAATATCCTAGCCTTGAAGATGTTGGCAAGGCCTATGAAGCCGGCGACAAAACTCGTCCTGGGCCTCAAGTATATTTCCTGAGGGTCGCCCACTTGCTCGATCCTTCCCTGGTTCATCACAACGATGCGGTCTGAGATGGCCAAGGCTTCGTCCTGGTCATGGGTAACATAGATGGAGGTGATGCCCAGCCGCTTTTGCATTTCTTTGATCTCCACCCGTACCTGGACCCTCAGCTTCGCGTCCAGGTTGGACAAGGGCTCGTCGAAAAGGAGAATGTCGGGCTGGGTTACGATCGCCCTTGCAAGGGCGACTCGCTGCTGCTGCCCGCCTGATAGCTGCCCAGGCTTGCGCTTTTCCATCCCCTCAAGGCTGAGGATTCCCAGAGCTTCGGAAACCCGCTTCTTCTGCTCCTGGGATGGGAGCTTCCTCATCTTAAGGCCAAAGGCTATGTTGTCCCATACGTTCATGTGGGGGTCCCATACGTTCATGTGGGGAAAGAGGGCATAGGACTGGAAGCACATGGCGGTGTTGCGCTTGACGGGGGGAACGTCGTTCATTACCCGTTCGTTGAACTTCACCCGGCCTTCGTCGGGCTTGTAGAACCCCGCCACGGTCCTCAAGGTGGTGGTCTTGCCGCAACCCGAGGGACCCAGGAGGGTGACGAACTCGCCCTCCGCCACTTCGAGGCTTATCTTGTCCACCGCCACAATATTGTCGAAGCGCTTCGTGAGCTCCTCGAGCACCAATTTGGACATAGGCACTCCCCATGCATAGGATCAGCCGGGAATATCCTCCCCGCCCGCGGATTTCCAAAGCTTCTTGACGGCCTCCAGCGCGGCGCCCGAATCGCCGGCGGGAGAAAACTCAAATCCAACATAGCCCTTATAACCCGAGTCCCGTAGGGCAACCAAGGTTTCTTTCAAAGGACCGCGGCCGGTGCCGGGCTCATGACGCCCGGGGTAGTCCGCTATATGGGCATGGCCTATGTGGGGAGCGTACTTTCTCACGGTATCGGGAGGGAAATCGCCCATGACTCCCATGTGGTAGAAGTCGCATAGTATTTTCAGGCGCGGATCTCCCACCTCGCCTATGATGGCCCTTGCCAGGGACGCGGAAGAGAGAAAGTTGCCCGCGTGGTCTATCTTTGTGTTAAGGGGCTCCAGGACTATAGCCATGTCCTGGGGAACCCTGGCCATGAGTGCCTTGAGGCCGGCTATGGCGTTGGCTTCCTTATCCTCATCCCTGAGGAAGTCCAGACGGTGGACTACCCTGCCTCCATCTCCCAGCTCATTGGACAGAACCATCAAGGTCAAGACGCCCAGGGTCTTGGCAGCCTTGAGGCTTTCCTCAAGATCAGCCAGGACAAGGCCGTGGGTTGCCTTGTCTATCAGGTCGCCCCGGCGATGGGCGCTGAAGTTGACTACCTTCGTTCCTGTCTCGGCGCAGGCCTGGGCTACGGCTTCCAGGTTCTTGTCCTTGTGGCCCCAGAACTCCACGTACGAGAATCCGTGCTGGGCTACTCTTCGTATTTTTTCTTCCGCAGGACACCCTGGATAGAGCATTTCGATGCAGACCGCCAGCTTCATGTCCAAGAGTGTACGCGGCTTAAACAGCCCCGTCAAGCGAATTTCCTTGCGGGTGTCAACGCACAGTAGCAGTGTCCCCTCAAGCGCTTAGGCGGAGAACTGGGCCGTATCCTCCTTTCGAAGTGGTGGATCGTGTCATCACGATGGCGCTCCTGCATCAGATGGCCATACCATAGCGCTGACTATTGCCGGAGCCTTCGGAGGACCAATTTCCGCAGACATTGCCTTTCGTGGATCCATGGTGGAATCATGAAGATGTCCCGGCATATCGATGACCTTATAAAGTTGTCCCGGGTAGGTCGGCAGGCCTTGGACTTACGGGACATAGACCTTGAGGAGACGGCACGGGAGATTGCCAAGGAGCTGTAGGCGGGAGAACCTGGCTGGAAAGTCAGCATTTCCATTCCCAACCACCTGCCCGCCCGGGGTGACCAGGCCTTGGCGCGGATATTGATGGAAAACCTCCCTGGCAACGCCTGGATGTTCTCCTCGCTAAGGGAGAAGGCCCATGCAAAGATGAAGAACGGTCTTCGATGCTCTTTGTGCCCTTCTAGAGGCTCCACATGGAAAGGGAATTTTCCGGTGCCGGAATCGGCCTCTCCATCGCCCATAGGATAGTGGCGCGGCACGGAGGAAGGATCTGGGCCGAAGCAAAACTCGGCCAGGGCGCCTGCTTCTATTTCACCTTGGGAAATCCTGAAACGATCGGGACTTAAGGGACAGGACATCCTCCCATACCCTCTCGTCCACAGGGATGCCTTCCTTCTCGTTGCGCGACTTTATCGCGGCCAGGCGCTGGCCCGCGTATACGATGGGCCGCGAAGAACCATCGGATTTTGACGAAAGGAGATCCTCGACAGCGGTGCGGATGATCTCCTCGACTCTGTCCGGAGGAGCTACCTTGGAGAAATCGATGGCGATAAAGGTCTGGGACAGGCCGTACTCTCCTCCCGGAAGCTTGCCGATTTCGGAAGTGGTGTTGCCCAGGGAGAGGCTCCCGGCGAAGATATCCAGCACGAAGGAAAGGGCGGCTCCCTTCCAGTAGCCCATGGGAAGGACGCGCTTGGTGGCGTGGACCGCCGCCGGATCGGTGGTGAGATTTCCCTCCGCGTCGAAGCCCGCCACGGTGGGCATTTGTTCACCCTCCAGCATCGCAAGCTCCAAGGCGCCGTAGGAATATTGGGACATGGCCATGTCGACAAGAATGTGTCCGTTTTTATAGGGAAAGCCCATCACCAGGGGGTTGTTGCCCAGATGAGCGTCCACCGCCCCCCAGGTTGGCATATTCGGCATGGTGTTGGTAAAACAAATCCCCGCCATACCTAGATCACAGGCTTCGTACCCATAGGTCGCCGCCCTCATCCAATGGTTGGTATTGCGCACGGCCACGCAGCCGATGCCGTAGACAGCGGCAAGCTCCACTGCCCTTCCCATGGCGAACCAGGCATTGGTTATCCCAAAGCCCCGGTTGCCGTCGTAATTTTCCAAAGCCCCGAAGGCCTTGCCTAGGGTTGGAACGGCTGCCATGTCGATGAGGCCCTGGTCGATATTGCGGACCAATCGCCCAAAGCGGTTCACCCCGTGGGTATAAGTGCCTTCGAGGGAGTTCCTGGCAACCTCGCGGGCTACCTTGGCCGCATGAACCGCCGGGCAGCCGCGGGCGAGGAGGATGGATTCGAAGGTTCTCGTTATCTCGTCGAAGTGGATTCTCAGCATTGCAGGATACTACTACGAAGCGCGGCCCATGTCACGGTTCCTCGCCCACCTCGCCCAGGATATCAGCCAAGATCGAAGGCTGGTTGGAGGTGATGGAATACGGGCCTAAAAGCGCCGCGCGGCGCATCTGGACCGCATCGTCCACAGTCCATAGATAGACAGGCATATTCCGCCTTTTCGCCGCTTCCATGATCTCTGGATTTGCAATGCTCCATTCCAGATTGATCCCCGCGCAGCCGAATTCCTCGGCCAGGGCAAGGGTATCTTCGATGCCCATAGCGAACATGCCAGTGGCGACCATGCGCTCGGCGTTGAGTAGGTAGATCGCGTCCGGGGACAGGTGCCGGGCTAGCTCAAGGTCCTCGGGATATAGGCCGGTGAGGAGAGCCCGGGAAACCAAGCCGCGGCGCCGCAAAGCTTGCGCCACAGGACCGATAGCCCTTTTATCCTTCATGTCCAGGTTGAGAATCCTGGGACGCTGGCTCCTGTGCCCTTGCGCGGCATCCAGGCGCGCCACGAGGTCCAGGAATTCTTCAAAATCCATGATGTCGGCAGAATCGAAGTCCTTCCGGTCGACGCGCCAATCCATACTGTCCACCCTTGCGTCAGTCATGCTCCCGCCCGATCCGGGGAGGGCCATCGTCTCGTCATGCGCAAGGATGGGGATACCGTCGGCGGTGATCCTAATGTCAGCCTCTACTATATCCGCCGGGGACGCGTAGGCCGCCTTGAAGGAGGCCTCGCTGTTGGGCTCCGTTCCCATGCATCCCGCATGGGCGGTGATGAGGATCCTGCGCCCCATCATTTGAGTCCCAGGGAATAGGCGCTTGTCATCTGTCGATAGACCACCCTGGCGAAGATGATGATAGGCAAGGTGGCCAGCATCCCTATGGCCATAAGCTGGCCCCAGAGGGTTTCGAACTCCCCGATATAATTCGAAATCAGGAGAGGAAGGGTCAGGAGATCAGGGCTCCTGATAAATAGCATGGTGAAGAGAAACTCATCCCATGCGACGATTATGCAGAAAATCGCCGTAGCCGCCAAACCAGTGCGAACCAAAGGCAAGGCCACCAAGCGCAGGATCTGCAGTCGGGATGCCCCGTCAATTTCCGCCGCTTCCTCAAACTCCAAAGGAAGGGATCTTACAAAACCGTAGAGCATCCAGATGCAATACGGAAGAGTGTATACCTGAAAGACCAGGATAAGGCCTCCAAGCTTGTTGAGCATCTTCAAGGCGGCGAACATATCGTACAGAGGCACCGCCAAGACCACGGGAGGCAGCATCTTCGCCAGAATGATCCATACCAGGAACACCACATTGATTTTCGCGGGGAATTTGAACCTCACCAGGGCGTAGGCGGCCAAGAATCCTAGGGCTAGGGACACAAGGGTGGAGGCTCCGGTGACGAGGATGGAATTAGCCAAGCTCCGCAAGGGTCCGCCTAAGATGACCTTGGCATAATTTTCCAGGGTAAAGCGCTGGGGAAAAAGAGTCGGCGCGGGAAGTATGTTTTCCACCGGCGTCTTGAACGAAGTGGCTAGAATCCAATATATGGGGAACAAAGCTATGAAGAGCACTATGGCCATCGCCAAAGGAAAAAGGGGCGATTTCTTGGAGGTCACGAAGGACGCCATGTCAGGCCTCACCTTTCCCGAGCATCTTGCGCAGGTAGAAAATCGAGAGCAGGACTACCGCCAGAAGCGCCATTGCCGAAGCGGCGGAGGATCTCCCCAGCTTGAAATACTGGAAGGCTTCCCTGTAGATGAAAAGTGAGGTGGTTTCCGTGGAGTTTCCCGGCCCCCCTCGGGTCAGGGCGAATACCTTAGCGAAAATCTTAAATGTGTCGATGGTGCGGAGAAGGCAAAGAAGCAGGATCTGGTCCTTGAGCATCGGAAAGGTTACCCGGAACAAGGTTTGCCGGTAGGTAGCCCCGTCCACCACCGCGGCCTCGAAAATCTCCTGGGGCACCGAGGCCAGCCCTGCCTGAACCACTATGAAGGCGAAGGGCGTCCATTGCCAGAGATCCACCAGGATGAGGGAAAAAAGAGCCGAATTAGGATCTATGAGCCAGCCTATCCTTCCCAGGCCCAATGCCTGAAGAAGATGATTGAGGAGGCCTATATCATAATGGTATAAAGTTTTCCACACCGAGGAAACCACCATGGTGGAGAGCATCATGGGCATGATGGCAAGGATCATGAACAGGCTTTTTCCTCTGAAATTGCCATAGAATAGAAGGGCAAGAGCTGTTCCCAAGGCCACCTCAATGAAGGTGGCGGAAAGGCTGTACACCACCGTGTTCCTGAAGGAATCGAGGAAAAGGTCGTCTCTCAGGATGTCGATGTAATTCTCAAGTCCGGCCCAGCGCCGAGCGCCGGAAATATAGTTGTAATGCTGGAAGGACGTCAAAAGCACCGTGATCATGGGATACACCGTCAGCCACAGCATGACGGCCAGGGCTGGGGCAAAGATGCACCAGAAGAAAAGAGCCTTTCCTTTTACGAGTCCTGGGGATCTCATGATTTTCTCCGATCGGGGAGCTTGGGAGAATCGGCCCAGTCCTTAGGCGCGCCTCGCGAGCTTTGCTTGCCCTCGCGCGGCGCGTCTTAGGGACTTGTCCGCTCTATTTTAAGATCTGGGCAATTTTCGTGTTGGCTTCGTTCAAGGCCTGCTCTGGAGTCTTTTGGCCGATCAGGGCTTCCTGGACCAAGCCGCCCATGATGTTCTCGATCTCGGACCAGAAGAGGGTCCTGGGGCGGGCGACTGAAGATTCCAGGGCGTCGCGGATGGCCGGATACCAGGGATACTTGGCCAGGATTTCCGCGTCTTCGAAGAGGGATGTGCGAGAAGGGGGCAGGCCGGCCTTCATGACCATGAGCTTCTGGGTTTCGGCGCTGGTGAGATACATGAGGAAGTCGAAGGCTGCCTGTTTGTTCTTGGAAGCCGAGGGGATGGCCGTATGCCAGATCCCGTTCATGGGGGAGGACTTCTTAACGTCCGCAGGGTGCTTGGTCACCACCACCTTGCCAACCACCTTGGAATCCGCGGGGCTGTCTATCTTGCCCAGCCAGGCGGGCCAGACTTCTGGCGCGATGCCCACGGTTCCCGCTAGGAGACCGTCCCTCACCTGGGCAGTGTTATTCATGGGAAGGCTCTTAGGGGCGTATTTGGCCAGTTCGAGGAAGAACTTGAGGGCCCTGACCGCTTCTGCGGAGTTTACGATAGGCTTGCCTGAGGTGTCCAGGAAATCGGCGCCAAAGGACCAGAAT
>VKGY01000081.1 GCA_008080685.1 Spirochaetota bacterium | reverse complement strand
GATTCCATATTGAGGACGAGGTTCTCGCCCATTACCGCGAGGCCGATCAATCCAATGTCAGCTTTCATGTTTCCTCCTTATTATTCCGTTTACGTATGATTCATAGCCTTCGTCCGGCTATCGCTTGCCTCATTTTGTCCATGTTTTCCAATCCTTTCCTTTCCAAGACTCCCATGGCGGCGATGTAGAGGGCGTCGACAATGGCCAGGTGGGCTATTCTGGCTGAAAATGCCTCCGATATCACCGATGCGCCAGGGGCGCCGGAGAGAAGGAGATAATCGGCGCGCCTCGCCAGAGGCGACCGCGGATAGGTGGTGATCGCCGCGACCTCGCAACCTCGTTTTCTGAGTTCTTCGACTATCGCCAAGGTATCCTTGTTGGTGCCCGTGTGGGATATCACCAAAGCTAAATCCCTTGGGCTGGCTTGGCTGGCCATCATTAGCTGCAGATGGTAGTCGGCGGCGGTCTGGCAATGGATTCCCGACCGAATAAACTTGTGGACCGCGTCGGCGGCGACCAAGCCCGATCCGCCGATTCCAAAAATGGAGAAGACTTCCGCTTCGCAGACCCTTCGTGCGACCTGTTCCAAGACCTCTTCGTCGACGAGGCGCTCTGTCATTTCCAGGGCAGACCTCGCTGCGGTGAAGGAAATTCCCACGGGATCGCTGGAAGGGTACAGGGAAGTTTCAAAGATCCTCGCCTCGGGAGCAATGGTTTCAGTAGCCAAGGCTATCCTGAACTCCTGATATCCTTCGTAGCCAAGCTTCTTGACGAACCGCAGGAGGGTCGAAACGGATACACCAATCTGTGAGGCCAGTTCATCGATGCTTGGGTGGACGGATTTGGCTGGATTGGCGAGGATGTACTCGCCCACTCGCTTTTCCTTGGCGCTGCATGATTCGATGCAGGAATGGATGAGGTACACGCAGCTGGTCTTGGATGGAGAACCCATCATGGGATCAAGTATATAATGAAAAAAATTATCTTTCAACTGGCAAAAAGTTTCAATATGTAATCTTGACTGCGGATTAAAATCATAAGATACTTGTCGTTGGTTTGACCTAGATCAAACATAGTGTGAAAGGAGGCTTTCATGAAAGTCAAAGTTTTTGCAGTATTGCTCGCCCTGATCCTCATCCTGGGCGCCGGCGCACAGGCCAAGGAAATCCGGGTGCTCTTAGCCAACCATCCCTATGGTGAGCTTCTCAGGGCCGCCATCCCCGAGTACGAGAAGGCCACGGGCGTCAAGGTCAATGTGGAAAGCCTTCAGGAAAGCCAGCTGACCACCAAGCTCACCACAGAGTTCGCCACTAATTCTTCCTCCGCGGACGTTTTC
Source organism: Spirochaetota bacterium (assembly GCA_008080685.1). Lineage (GTDB taxonomy): Bacteria > Spirochaetota > Spirochaetia > Treponematales > Rectinemataceae > VKGY01. The sequence continues at coordinate 4,803 of VKGY01000081.1, read as the reverse complement.
ATGACCCGTCCCCTCCAGGAAGGAAAGATGTTCTACAAAAACGGATGGTACGAGCCCCTGACCGCCTACGATTTCTCCGATTATCCCGAGAGCGCCATGGGAGTAGCCCGGTTTGGCGCCAAGCCCTACCTGGTTCCCCTGGTTACTGAATGGCAAGTCCTCTACTACAGGAAGGACCTCTTCAGGAAAGCTGGCTTGTCGGTTCCCAAGACCTTCGCCGAACTCGAAGCGGCCGCCAAGGCCCTTGATTCCCACGAAGTGGCCGGATTCGCCTCCCGCGGCAGAGGCGCAGCCGCGGTAACCCAGGTTTCCAGCTATATCTACAACTACGGTGGAGCATACCTTGACAAGGGCAAGGCTGTATTTGATTCCAAGGAAGCCTTGGACGCAATCCGCTTCTACGGCAAGCTCCTCGCCCTCCATGGCCCCAAGGGAGTAACCTCCATGTCCTGGGAAAACATAATGCCCCTCTTCCAGGCGGGGAAAGTAGCCATGTGGACCGACGCCTCGGTCTTCTACGGCCAGATCGTAGATCCGGCAAAGAGCCAGGTGGCCGCCGCAGATGTGGGAATCGCAAACCTCCCAGCAGGTCCCAAAGCCTCCAACCCCTTCTATGTGGTATCATGGGGAATGGCAGTCGCCCGCCAGTCCAAGAACAAAGCCCTGGCCTTGGACTTCATCAAGTGGGCCACCAGCGCAGATTTAGCCAAAAAGGGCCTTATCGCCAACATCACCATGGCGCGCAACTCCGCCTGGGCCGACCCTGAAGTGAGGGCCAAGGCAAACGCCGAGCTCGTCGCTTCCCAGGCCTTCGCCGCCAAGAACGGCAACCCCTTCGATAGGCCCTACATGAGCGCAGTGGGCAATGCCCGCGACCTCATCGGCGAAGTCATCATCGAGTCCATCAACACCGCAGGAACTTCCCAGACACTGGCAAACCTGGCCAGGCAGAAGGTGAAGGCTGTGAACGAGCTTCTCGAGGACACCGGGGAATTCGGCGTTTATTGACAGCCTTCGGCACTTTTCCAGGCTGATCTTCTTAAGACCGAGGGGCGGAGCAATCCGCCCCTTTTCATCCCCTTGCGAATCGGGAGAATTCAATGAACAAAGGCAGTTTTGTAGAACGTAACATAAGAGTGCTCTTTCCCTTGCCCGCCGTGGTTTTCGTGATAGTGATGATGCTCTTCCCCGTCCTGTACACTCTCTTCCTTAGCTTCACCAACTGGAACCTAACCTCCGGCATGCCCTTGCGTTTCTCCTGGTTCAGGTCCTACGCCCGGGTTCTGGGAGAGCCGCGATTCCTGGACGCGATCGGCAGAACCTTCTCCTTCACCGCACTCGCGGTAGCGGCGGAAACCATCCTGGGCCTGGCCTTGGCCCTCCTGCTGAACCGGGAATTCAAGGGCAAGGCGGTGATGAAACTCATCCTTCTCCTGCCCTTGGTGGCAACTCCCGTGGCCATCGGAATCGTGTGGAATCTATTCTTCGACCCCACCATCGGATTGGCCAACTTTGTCTTAAGCCTTCTGGGCATGCAACCTTCCGCCTGGGTTTCAAGCCCCCAGACTGTAATACCTTCTCTCGTCCTGGTGGATATCTGGCAATGGACGCCCATGATCACCCTCATAGTGCTCGCGGGGTTGGCGGCCCTCTCTCCCGAACCCTACGAATCCGCCAGGGTGGATGGAGCCAGCAGTTTCCAGATATTTTCCAAAATCACTCTGCCCATGATCGCGCCCACCCTGCTCACCGCAATGATCCTGCGATCCGTGGATGCGCTGAAAACCTTCGACATAATCTACGCCATGACAGGGGGCGGGCCGGGTTACGCCTCGGAAACCATGAACGTCATGGCATTCAAGTATAGCTTCGAGTATTTCCGCATGGGGCAGTCCTCGGTGATCCTGGTTTTCTTATTCTTATTGGTGCTCTTCCTGAGCATGGTGATCATGCGCCTTCGCGCCAGGTTTGAGCTTTAGGAGGCGAAGATGAAAACTTCCTTACCCCGCAGAGCGGGTTTTCTAGTTCTCCTGGTCTGCATTGCCATCCCTGTGCTCTTCCCCTTCTTCTGGATGCTCAGCTCCTCCTTCAAGACCCAGGTGGACATCGTGTCCTGGCCTCCTAAGCTTCTTTTCTCTCCTATCCTGGGCAATTACGTGAAGGTTTTCGCGGAGCAGAATTTCCTCAAGTATTTTGTGAATTCTTCGGTGATTGGCGTTACGGCGGTGGTGCTGTCTCTGCTGCTTGGCCTGCCGGCGGCGTATTCCATAGCCCGGTTCCAGCAAAAGAGGCTCTCTGTCTTCATCCTTGTCGCCCGCCTCATGCCCGGCATTTCCTTTCTCATGCCGTGGTACATCATTTTCTCCCGCCTCAAGCTGATGGACAGCTATGTAGCCCTCATCCTCTCCCACATGCTCATCGCATTGCCCATAGTCGTATGGATAATGTCCAGCTATTTCGAGACCGTCCCGGTGGAAATGGAAGAATCGGCCATGGTGGACGGAGCGACCCGGCAGAGAGCCTTCCTGTCGATCATCCTCCCCGTCTCAGGCCCTGGCATCGTGACCTCCATAACCCTTTCCTTCATATTTTCCTGGAACAACTTCATGTTTTCCCAGGTGTTGAGCATGGAAAGGACCAAGACCCTTCCCATCGCGGTGTACAATTTCGTATCCTACGCCGAGGTGGATTGGGGAGCTGTCATGGCCGCGGCGGTGGCCATCATGGCCCCGGCCATCCTTCTCACCATGATTTTCCAAAAGTATGTGGTAAAAGGACTCACCATGGGGGCTGTGAAAGGGTGATGCCAGCCTGGGCGCGCGCCCCTCATGGACAGGAGAAAAAATCGGGCTTATCCTTCGCACTATGCGTCCAATAGAGCTTGTGGATGGGGTGAGGGATCTCATATCCCGAACCCCTGCCTATCCGGGGAAGGCCCTCATCGTCGACATCATCGCAAATCCCAACGCCGGCGGCTTCAAGCGCAGGCGATTCGCCTTTTCCCGGCATTGGGAGTTGGCCAAGCTCCAGCAAACCGCATTCGCCTTGCCCAAGCGGGATGGCGAGGTCAAGGTCCGCCTCCACCTCACCGAACGCTGCGGCCACGCCTCGGCCATCGCCCAAAGGGTGGTGGAGCGATCCCTCTCCAACGGCGTGGATTCGCTTCATATAATTATGACCGCCGGCGGCGACGGCACAAGCCTTGAAACCGCCGAAAGGCTTATCCACCTGGCGCCTGGAGAACGAGACCGCTTCGCCCTTCTACGCCTACCCATGGGGACGGGCAACGACGGCTCGGAGGGGAGGAACCTCCTGGTTTCCCTGGGACGCTTCTTTGCCCTCCTGACGATGGAAAGGCGGGCAGCAGTCCGGGTTATCCCTTCCATGGAAGGCGGGAAGATGCCCCTCTGGTCATTCAATATCGCCTCTGTCGGACTGGACGCCTATGTGGCGGACAAGACGAATCGCCTCAAGGCGATGTTCCCCGGAGACTCCTATAAATTTTGGGTGAACGTGGCGACCCTTCTCTACGACAGGGCTTATAAAGTGGCGGCCATGCGCCTGCGAGCCTGGGATTCCTTGGGTTCCCTGGTATTCGAGGACGAGGGGGAAAAGCTTTTCGTCGCCCTTGGTTCCTCGGGACATCGGCAATACGGATCCAATAAAAAAATCCTGCCCGGAAATGAAAACGGCATCGCGGTTTCCCAGACAAGCCTTTTTCGCAAACTCTTGGTAAAAGGTGCGATAGAGCAAGGCCGCCATGAGCATGTGAGGGAAGTGCGGCACTTCGACGCGGCTAAAATCGAGATGGAGTACCCCGAGAGAATTCCCCTCCAATGCGACGGCGAGGCTGAAATCCTGGCCAGGTGCGATTTCCCCTTGGCCATGGAGAGGGTGCCGGATTTGTACAACGTCCTCGTTCCCGCACCTGAGTCCAAATCCTAGAGAAACCAGCAAAATCAGCGAAATATGTTGAATAATTATGGTGTGTTTCTATTGACAGTATCATTTCGTCCATGCAACTATGATTCTACAGACAGAAACATTGTTGCGCCGCACGGAGGAATGTATGCTGAGAAGAGTAGTCCTGAGCGAAAGCGAGATGCCGAGAGCCTGGTACAATCTGGCCGCAGACCTGCCCAGCCCCCCCTTGCCTCCTCTTGGAGGAGACGGAAAGCCCGTGGGTCCCGACCAGCTCGCCGCGGTCTTCCCCATGAATCTCATCGAGCAGGAAATGTCCACCCAGCGGTGGATCGATATTCCCAAGGAGGTGCTCTCGATCCTCTCCACCTGGCGGCCTTCTCCCTTGCATCGTGCCTACGGTTTGGAAAAAGCCCTTGGAACGCCGGCACGCATTTACTTTAAGAATGAGAGCGTCTCCCCCGCGGGGAGCCATAAACCCAATACGGCGGTGGCCCAGGCGTATTACAACAAGATTGCCGGTATAAATAAGCTCACCACCGAAACCGGAGCGGGGCAGTGGGGCTCGGCCCTTTCCTTCGCCTGTGCACAGTTTGGCATGGAATGCAAGGTGTATATGGTCCGCTCCAGCTACAACCACAAGCCGTACCGGAAAATGCTCATGCAAACCTGGGGAGGAACCTGCATACCCAGCCCAAGCGACACGACGCAGGCGGGCAGGGCGATCCTAGCCCGGGATCCCGATTCTCCGGGAAGCCTGGGAATTGCCATCAGCGAAGCCGTGGAAGATGCGGTGTCGGATACTTCGGGGAAAACTAGGTACGCCTTGGGAAGCGTGCTCAACCACGTGATGCTACATCAGACGATCATCGGATTGGAGGC
>VKGY01000080.1:10376-11058 GCA_008080685.1 Spirochaetota bacterium | reverse complement strand
TCCGTGCTGAGCGCCGCTACCACCATCCGGGCGTTGAAAACTTTGTCGCGGTCGAAGACCACCAAGGGCTGGGCTTTGATGGTATCTATTAGATGACCTAGGGATGTGGGAATGACAGCCTTCTTCCTGGGATTTATCTTGGTGAGGATGTTCTGGGCGAAGGCGCTGTAATGGAGGAGTGCCTTGTACCTTCCTCCCTCGTCTACGATGGGCAGCACTTGCCGGCCAGATTTTTCCATGATCGAAAGGGCTTCCCAAAGAGGGAGGGAGGCGGAAACACAAACCGGGGCTTCGCCCAGGTAATACTCCACCTTCGGAACGAGGTCGGGGATGAATTCCGGCAAGGGAACGCCGAAGCGATGGAAAATATATTCCGTTTGAGGGTTTACCGCGCCTGCCCTGGCGGCTACGGCGTTGGCGAAACCCAGGGACCTCTTGAGCGCGGCGTAGGCGGAGGCGGCTACCACCGAATCGGTATCGGGATTCTTGTGTCCGATCACATAAATGACATTTTGCATGGCGGATCTTAGTATAGGGGTTGGGGCAAGGCTGGGCAAGGTGCGAAGCCTCGCGCTATCATAGCCCAGGATGATCAAATTATTCGCCTTCCTGGGCAACTACGGCCGCGAGTACGCGGGAAACAGGCACAATGTGGCCTGGCAGCTCCTATCCGCCCTTCCTG
>VKGY01000080.1:0-10364 GCA_008080685.1 Spirochaetota bacterium | reverse complement strand
CAAGGGAAAGTTCGCCTTCAAGGAGCTTCTGGAAGGAAGGGTGTGGTTCCTCACGCCCGAAACCTATATGAACAACTCCGGAGAGAGCGTCGCCGAATTGGCTCGGTTCTACCGGATCCCTCCCGAGGAGATCATGGCTATCCACGACGAATTGGAAATGCCCCTGGGCAATATTGGGTTGAAATTTTCAGGCGGGCTTGGGGGCCACAACGGTTTGAGATCCATGGAAAAGCATCTGGGAACCCGGGATTACGCCAGGCTTCGCCTTGGAATCGGGCGGCCCGACCACAAGGATGTGGCAGGCTATGTGCTGTCGGATTTCAAGCCCGAGGAAAGGCTCATTCTTCAAACCGCGGTATTCCCGAAGGCTCGCATCTTGTTCGAAGCCTGCCAGGGCAAGGATTTCCCTCCCCTGGTGGAACTATATAAAAAAGTGGTGTGCGTTTGAATAGGAAAGGCTAATGGATGAGGCTTTCTAGCCTCTTGTCGTCGTGTTTCCAATGGGGATCCACCCTAACCTGAAGCCTTAGGCTTATCCGATACTCGAAGAGCTCGGCCAGATCGGCCTCGGCTTCCTCGCGGATCATCTTAATCATCGACCCGCCCTTCCCTATCACAATCCCCTTCTGGCTTTCCCTTTCAACCACGATATCGTAGGAAGTCTCAAGGCCGCCGCCCCTCAGCTTTCTGGAATCGGTGAAATCTACAAACACCGCATGGGGGAGTTCCTCGCGGGTGTGGAGCATGATCTTTTCCCTGATTATCTCAGCGATCCTGAACTTCGGCTCCTGGTCGGTATAGTATTCCTGGGGATACCAGGCCGGACCTTCCAAGGCCAATTCCAGGGCCTTGCCCACGAGGACCTCCAGGCCTATGTTGTGCTTGGCGGAAATCTCCAATACTGTAGCCTTGGGAAGCCATTGGGCGATAAAAAGCCGCGCCCTGGCCGGATCGGCATCGGAAACATCGATTTTATTGATCGCCGCGACAAAGGGGATCTCCGCTGCCTTGAGCACTGCGGCAAGACTCTCCTCCTCGGGCCCTGGCTCACGGGTCGCATCGATGAGGTAGAGGCCGATATCCGCATCGCCCAGGGCGCGCAAGGCGAGATCCTTCAGCCTGAGGTTGAGCTTTTTATCGGAAATGTGGAACCCCGGCGTGTCCAGGAAAATCAACTGGCCCTCCGGGCGGTTGACTATGCCTCTTACAGTGTTGCGCGTCGTTTGCGGCACGGGGGAGACGATAGACACCTTGGTGCCGCAGAGGGCGTTCACCAAGGTGGATTTTCCCGAGGAGGGTCTTCCTACTATCGCGACAAAGGCAGATTTTGCCATGAACTCTCCTTTAGTAATACTCTACAGGGGGTTCTTCCCCCATCCAAAGTCTATATTGGCCCGCCGCCTGATAGCAGAGCATCTTATACCCATTGCAGATTTCACAGCCTGCCGCCTCGGCCCTGGCCAGGAGGGCGGTTTTCACGGGCTTGTAGATAAGATCGAACACTTTTTCATGGCCTTCAAATTCATAGAATTCTAATGGATCGCCCTGGGTCATCCCCGCCATGCCCACCGAACTGGCTTGGACGATAAAGTCTGAATAATGGGTCACGATGTCGATAGCCCGGTCGTCCAAGGCACCCCAGACAAAACCGTACTTCCGCGCTAGAGTCCGAGCCGTGGAAATAGTCCTGTTGAGTATGACGCACTCGGCGCCTTTTCGGTAAAGGGAGAGGGCGACGGATTTCGCGGCTCCCCCGGCGCCTATGAGGGTAACCTTGAGCCCCTTGAAGTCTTCCCTTCCTAGGAACTCCAAGGCGCTCCGCTCAAAGCCGTCGGCGTCTGTATTGTACCCCGCCCATCCCCCATCCCGGAGGAAGATGGTATTGCATGCGCCAATTTTCTGAACATCCGTTGACTTGAAATCCAAGTAGGGAAGAATGTCCTCTTTCAAGGGAACGGTGATGGCGGCTCCCCTAGCCCCTAGGAGTTTCATATTTTCCAAGGCTGTTTCGATGGACTCCGAAGGCAGGGGAACGATGAGGGCGTCCTTGCCCTTGCCGCGGAAGGCCGTATTGTGAAGGAAGGGAGAAAGGGAGTTGAGGATGCTCGGGCCGCCCAGAAGGGTGTAGAGGGTGGACTTTTCATCCGTGTCCTTGCCGCGGTAGATCGAAACGAAGGTATCGGGGCTGGTATGCCCTGGGGCAGCGATAGGCATATCGTCCCGGGGAGCGCTGGTGTAGGTGAACAGGGAACCCATCCACCGCGCCAGGGTTCGTGTGGGAAACCCGTATTCTCCCATGCCTATTATCAGCCGTTCCCTCTGGGGAAGGGTTTTGGACCAGGCGATGAGCCTTGAGAGATCGGCGGCGCTTTTGGGGGTTACGGCAAGTTTGGGGATTTCGTCCTCTTCTTCGGCGAGTCTGGACCAGGCTTCGTCCAAGTTTTGGGGCATGCCCTCCGTATAATGCTTGGATCGGATAATCCTCGTGCCAAAGGTCCGGCATGCCTCCTCGATGGCAGGCATGCGAAAATCCTCCTCCAAATCGACGTAGGCGAAATTTGCGCTGGCATCGTCCTTGGCGTAGGATAGGGCCTTGGCGATCATGACCAGGCGCACGCCCTCCCCTTCGGTGAAATATCCTCCGTCGCTCTCCCTTCGAACGGTCAGTAGGCAAGGAAGCCTCGCCTTTTCGGGGAAGGAACGAATCAGGAACTTTTCCGCCGGATCAAGGCAATCAGCCCTTAGCTCCACCATATCGATGGTGTTCCTGTACCGTTCGACCACGGCGAGATTCGCCTGAATTGTCTTGCCCGTGAGGCAGAGACAGACGGGAAAATCGTTCTTTTCCATGCCAGCAGTGTACCCCAGGCGGGAGCTCCGAGGCTACCGTCGAGGGGGCTTATCGACGGAGCGGAATTTATTCTATATTAGGGTGAATATTCCACATCGTGCAACGGTTTAAGGAGAACCTCGTGCCCAACGACTCTGCGGAAACCAAGATTCCCGAAGAAGCAATGAACGCCTTCCTCGACGGTATCGTACAAGAGCTTGCCTCGCCATCCGACCCGGCCACGCTAACCAGGGTGAGGGCGATGTTTCGCAAGCGGATTCCTCTCCACATGCGTTCCTATGCGGCAGCCCTCCTCATCATGCGCGCCGCCGGCCTCGCCCGCGTCTCGAGTCCCAAGACAGCGTATCGCGACATCGCCCCGGAGGCAGTCCCGGCGAAGGAAGCTCCTTCAAAGGCTCCCCCAAAACCTCAGAAAGAAGTTCCAGCCCCTAAAAAAAGAAACCCTTCTCCCCAACTCGCGGAAAACACCGTGCCGCTCTTCGTTTCCATGGGCAAGCGCCAGAGGCTTCATCCACAGGAACTTCGCGTCCTGGTCAGCGAGAAGACGGGCATTCCTCCAGACCAACTCGGAAGGGTTCACCTCTTCGACAACTACTCCTTCCTGGACGTACAGGAATCCCACGTGGAGAAAGTCATAAGCTCCGCAGAAGGCTTGGAGTACAAGGGAAGGACTGTGGAGATCAAGCCTGCGAAAAAGCGGGGAGACGCTCCCGCCGAAAAGGACAAGGCCGAGTGAGTTCCCGCATCGTCCGCCTTCAAGTCGGACCGATCGGAGAGAATGTCTACGCAATCGATGCCGGGGGCTTTGGCATCCTTGTGGATCCCGGCGACTCAGCCCGGGAGATAATGGGCTTTTTAGAGGAAAAGGGTATCAAGGTAGCGTGTATCGTGCTTACCCATGGCCACCTGGACCATACGGCGGCCCTCCCGGAACTTTTACCCCTTTTCGGCCCATCGCGGCCTAAGATCGCCATCCACACCCTGGACGCCTACTACCTGGGAATTCGGGGTGAAGGGACGAACAAGGCCCTGTTCGAGGCGATTCGGGCACCGAGCTATTTCAAAGGTTATTGGCGGGGAACCCTTCCCGAACCGGATTTCTTTCTAGAAGATGGGCAGGATCTGGAGGGCAGCGGTTGGCAGGTGATCCATAGCCCCGGCCACAGCCCTGGATCCATTTGTCTTTACGAAAAGGAATCGGGTTCCCTCATCTCCGGCGACACGCTTTTCAGGGATGGAGTGGGAAGGACAGATGGCCCCGACAGCGATTTTCACGCCCTGGAGCGCAGCCTCCAGCGGTTGGCCCGCCTCCCCGCGGAAACCAAGGTCTTCCCCGGCCATGGGACTGAGACTACCATCGGAAGGGAACTCTCCCCCTGGGGACGATGAGAAGCGGCCACATGATGAAAGGGTATTCGATGAGAAAAATTTCCAGACTCCTCGTTCTCCTCCTTGTCATTTCCGCCTGCGCTCCCAATGCCCGGGGGGAAATCAACCGCACTGACCTCGTCCTTGGCACGGTGTGCACGCTAAGGCTCGTGGATGGGGGTTCCAATCGAACCGCTGACGAGATTTTCAAAAGGCTCAAGGCGATAGAAGATACCATGAGCGCCAACAAGGACGGCACCCAGATCGCCGAGATAAACGCCCACGCGGGCAAAGATGCGGTGAAAATCGGCGCAGACACCATGTTCGTCCTGCAAAAAGCCTTGGAATACGCACGCAAGACCGAAGGTGCCTTGGATCCCTCAATCGGCCCATTGGTAAAGCTTTGGAATATCGGCACCGACGACGCCCGCATCCCTGGGAAAGAGGAGATACGAAGCACCCTATCATTGATTGACTATCGAAAAGTCCAGATCAACCCAACAGCCCTGACGGTTCGGCTTCCCCTTCCGGGCATGAAACTCGACCTGGGCGCCATAGCCAAGGGATATGCGGCGGACGAAATCGCCCGTATCCTTGAAAAACATAGGGTGAGGGCTGCTGTGGTGGACCTGGGAGGCAATGTCCTCGTCTTCGGAAAGAAAAAGGATGGTTCTCCCTGGAGGGTCGGGGTCCAAGATCCCAGCTCGGATCGAGGAGAATACATCGGCCTCGTGGCCGGGGAGGCGATGACGGTAGTCACTTCGGGGATCTACGAGCGCTTTTTCATCGAGGACGGTGTGCGCTACCACCACCTCCTCGATCCAAAAACGGGATTTCCCGCGAAAAACAACCTTGTTTCCGTTACCATCATCGCTTCCAGCAGCATCGACGCCGACGCACTGTCCACCTCGGCCTTCATCCTGGGCCTGGAGAAGGGCATGAAGCTGGTGGAGGGCATTCCCGATGTCGGTGCGGTTTTCATAGACTTGGAAAAGCGTGTCTACCTGAGCTCCAGGGCGAAAAAAATCTTCACCTTGACCAACAAAGGCTACACAATGGCGGAGTAGCCCAGGACGGCGTCCTTGACAGCGTCCTGGACGGCGGAGAGGATTTACCTCGTTTTTTCCAAGACGACCAGTTTTAGCTTGTAGAAGGCCAAAGGCGCGCCATAGGAAACCCAGAAGCCGAGAAGTCCATATCGCAGGAATCGGATAAGGGAGGTCTGGGCGGGAAATAAATCCCCCAGAAGGTATTTAGGTCCAAGGAAAATGATCACCGCCCCGGCCATGCCCAGAGCGTAGCGCAGGGTTTTTTCAGCCAAGCTGCCCTCGGCCTCAAACCTAAGGCTCTTGCTCACAAGGACAAAGCCCAGTCCCGATCCCAGGAAGGCCCCGCCCATCATGGTGTCTTCGGGCATGAGAAAATTCATGGCCAAGGCTACTGCCGCCACGATTATCATCCTGAAGCGGGATTCCAGATTGTGGAGCATCGTTTCAATCTTCGGTCCAAGGAAATAAAAAAGTGCCACGAACACTCCACCTAAAGCCCAGCCCGCAACGACATCCATAGGGAAATGGACTCCCAGGTATATTCTCGAGATCCCCACCAAAAGCGGGAATGCGATGAAGGCGGCAAGGCCGATGCCCTTGGGAAGTACTGTGAGGGCTGCGCCCCAGAAAGTCATGGAGGTTTGGCTATGCCCCGAGGGGAAGGCTGAGGTATGTTCCCTGGCCAATTCCAGGCTGGGATCGAGCTCGTAAGGACGGGGAAGCTTGAAAAGAGTCTTGGCCCAAAGGTTCGCAAAAGCGGAGATGAGGATGAGGATGCCTATCCTGGCGCCCTTTTTCCTATCTACGCACCGATAAAGGCCTTGCCCAAGGTGTTTTGCGTGGCGCGAACAAATTCTAGTCCCCAGGCGGTCAAAGCTTCCATGCCCTACTACTCCTAAGGCCATAGTACATGACCGCTGGAGTCCAGGCAATACAAGAGTCGCGGTAGATGCCTACCTTTCAAAACCCATGAACGGCAGGCATGCCCTTGACCACCTTCGCCGTATATAGTACAAAAAAGCCCTACGCCGGCATGGTGAAATGGCATACACGGTAGACTCAAAATCTGCTGCTCGCGAGGGCGTGTGGGTTCAAGTCCCACTGCCGGCAAAACGTAATTAGTAAAGCGTTGCAAGATAACAACTTGCAACGCTTCTTTTTTATCTTGGGAATTTTTATAAATTTTGACAAATTTTGACAAGATGAGACAGGATTCAAAGAAAGGATAGAGAAAAATGGGCTGCCCAGGTTTCTTCTTCCTGGACAGCCCCGATTCAAGCCTGAAACAAAAAACCTAGAATTGGAAAAGCATGTCCGCGATGGCCATTTTATAGGCGGTCTGGAGTTCGAGGGCGTAATGCTGGAAGTCCGAGTAGGTGGCGCCGGTTACGGCGTCGGCTACGACGTAGACCATGTCATCGGCTGCGACATAAGCCGCTGCATTTGCGGTGGAATCCACTGCCTTGTTCTCTGCCACGGCGATCTTCACCTTTTGGAGGGTGGCGGCGGAGAAGTCGGCCCTGGGGTTGGCCTTGAAGAAGTCCAGGGTGGCCAGGTTGTTGTAGCGGTAGCCGATGGAATTGGCGGTCAAGGGCATATAGACAGAATTCTTGTTGGCTTTGTCCATGTGGCCGTAGTGCACGGTCTCGGAGGCTTTCTTGCCCACCATGACCTTGAGGCCGTCGATCTTGACGTTCACGAGTTTGTCTTCCCGGGCAGCCTTCACATAGGCTTCGGCCCTGATGGGGTTGGACATGAGGCCTTCAAAATCGCGCTCGTACTGGCGAGTGGGCTTGGCAAAACCCTTGGCGCCGGGGGTGAACTGGGACCAGACACCGGGACCGCCTGCGGCCTGGTTGTAGACATAGAACATATAACCCTTGATCTCAGGGTCTTTGTTGGCCACGTTGGCGAAGGGATCGGGAACGCGGACCACCGCGCCGTCCGCGAGGGCTTTTCCATCCGTGGAATTGTATTCCGCCCATCCGCCCGGGCCTTGCCACTCTTCGAGGCTGGCCGAGACTACTTCGCCGGATTTCCCGACGGTGACGACTGCGGCTCCGATATAGCCGCCCTGGTGGGCTACAAAATACTTGGTTGCGGTCTGCGCGAAGGCAATGCTGCCCATGGCTGCGAAGACTACAAGAAATGCGATGAGTTTACGGTTCATACGTATTCCTCCTGTGAACATGCGACTGAGCCTACGGCCCGGCAAAGGAGGATACTACACTATATATCGATATGACAATATAGAAAAATGAAAACTCTTTCGAATTCTCAAAAATGCAGGAGGAAGGTGATATTCCAAAAGAATCTTTCTCCCCCTGGATAATACTCCAAATAAAGCGGATCCAAGACAGGGAAGGCATAGCCCGCACGGGCTCCCAGGTAAGCGAAATCGAAGATTCCCAGGGCAATGCCGGCTCCGGCGGAGAATAATAAGCCGTCCTTGTCCGCCACGGAAGGACAGTCGTAGAGGCCGGCGAAGTACCCTGCGTCGCCGAATACATAGCCGACCGGCCTTAGGCCGGCAAGCCCGAAGAGGGCTGGCCCCACCACGCGCAGGTCAATGCTTGCCTCGGCCTTGGTGGCCGCCTCGTAGCCCCACGGCTGGTAGCCGCGGATGGAATCGCCGAGGCCATCCCTCAGGTGGCGACCCCCAAAGCTGGTTAGCACGTAGAGGGGAATTGAATTCCCGCCCGCATGGTCCCCGGCCAAGAACAGTCCAAGGTAGGATGAAATCGCCTTCTTGGGGTCCTCGTCGGTGGCGAATAAGGGAAGATAGGCTTCAAATCTTGCGGATGCGCAAACGATGGGGCGTATTCAAAGGCTGCCTCGCCTCCTATCCCGCGCTTCATCCTCGAAGGAAGTTTTTCGACTCGGTCAAGACCAATCCCGCCCAAGGCGGAGAATGCGAAAAGACCGTTCCCGTCGGGGAAATAGCCTCCTGGCAAGCCGGGAGAATTCTTTTCATACCTTCCGCGGCCAAGGGTGAAAAACTCCAAGGCCTCGCCGGTTCTATAGACAAACCCCGCATCCACTTGGCCGTTGGGCCAATGGAACCATGCATCGTTGTCGAAGGAAGCCGGCTTGGGGAGGGGGCTTCCATCCATATCGTCCCGAAGAATAAGCCGATCTTCATATCCGCCTGCTAGCCGCAGGGAGAACATGAGTCCGGATCGAGATACGGGAAAGGCGAACTCTACATCGACGCCGGCGGGCATGGGAAGAAATCCCAAGAGCACATTGTTGAACCTGACCCCGTTGAGGGTGAATTCCACGCCTTCCGCGGCGGGAGAATAAATCGACAGGAGAAGAAAAACCACGACGAATCCCGTCGCTACCCTGGGCATTTGCCGCCTTCGCTCCATAAAGACCTCCCTTTCCGGAACCTCTTGCCAAGGCTAGCATAGGTGACGGTATATTTCCATGTATGAGTTCCGAGCCCGAGCGAAGAAAGGTCGACGTGGAAGATCGCAAACTTCTGAAGAGCATTTTCATTGCACTTTTCGCAGGATTTTGCATCAATGTGACGATCGGCCTGCTTTTGGACGCCGAAGAGCTCTCCGAAGCCCTACGTCGCAGTTCTCCCCTTCTCTTTCTTCTCCCTTTCGGGATGGTTTTCCTGATATATCTCATCGACAGCATCCGCTTCAAATTGATATTCTCCCGGTTTTCTATAAAGATTTCTTTCCGGGACAGCTTTTTCAACAATATGCTCGGATACTTCTTCTCATCCATCACCCCTGGATCGGTGGGCGGACAACCTTTCCAAGTGCTGCATTTCTCAAAATTGGGAATCGACTCAGCCATCGCCTCAAATGTGGTGTTTTCCCGCCTGATCGAAGGCAACCTCGTCCAATTAACCATTGTCGCCCTTTTCTTCCACAAGGGGATCGTCATGATGGCAAAGATGGGCAAGGGCGCATACCTCCTCTTCGCGGGCATGGCGGTTACTATTCTAATGACCATTGTCCTTACCTTGGGTTTCCTGAACCCCCATCTGCTGGGAGCGATGGCCTTCAATCTGGAAAAATCGAGGCTGGGCTGTTTTATTTCCAGAGTGGCCAAAAATCCCCGTTGGGCAGAAAAAATTTCGGCTTGGAGCGAAGACCTGGGCAATGGGTTCAAGATTCTATGGCATCACAACACGCCTTTCATGCTTCTGGACATCCTCGGCACAACCCTCACCCAGGTGGTATGGGCCCTCTCCCTCTACATTCCCCTCGCCTTCCTGACCCAAAGCAGACCGCCCTTCCCTGATTTCCTCCTCTCCTATTGCGTCTGCGGACTTATTTCCCTCTTCATCCCGACTCCAGGGGCTTCGGGCAGCATCGAAGCCTCCTACCTTTTGGTTTTTGGAACAATTACCGGCAAACCCGCCGCCACTTTGAGCGCAATCCTCGCCTGGCGGGTGGGCACATACTACCTTCACCTCCTCGTTGGCGGCGCTCGGTATTTCCTGACCAAGGTTCCCCGCAGCGTCTACGAAGCGGACGAGGGGGGCCGGATACGCCGGATACGCCGGATACGCCGGATACGCCGGATACGCCGGATACGCCAAAGCGTGCGCTAGGTGAGCTCCAAATAACGCCGTAGTTTGCGCCGCAGTTTGCGCCGCAGTTTGCGCTGCAGTTTGCGCCGCAGTTTGCGCTGGCCACTGAGTCCGATCGAGTATACAATCGATAAAAATCGGACCCTAAGAGTCCGCACAAGGAGTACGCAGTATGGAAACGCGGCGGGATGGCACGACGGTCTTGGTGCTGAACTGCGGAAGTTCCTCGCTCAAGTACGAGGTTTTCCGTATGCCTCAAAAAGAGAGCCTGGGGAAAGGCCTCGTGGAAAGAATCGGTGAAAGCGGAAGCTTCCTCCAGCAGACAGCCCCCCTGGGGACGATGCGGATCGAGGAAACCATGCCCGACCATGGACATGCCATGGCGAGGGTGGCCAAGGCATTGATGGACAAAGACCGGGGAATCCTGTCCGAGGTAGACCAGATCGAGGCCATCGGGCATCGGGTAGTCCACGGTGGGGAGAGGTTTTCCCAGTCGGTGGTCATCAATGAGGATGTGCTGTGCGCCATAGAGGCGAATATC
>VKGY01000213.1 GCA_008080685.1 Spirochaetota bacterium | reverse complement strand
AGGCCGAAGGAGCCTAGGATGACGAGGAAGGATAGAACCAGGGATATGCCACGGCCTGTTTTGGCAGGGATTCGGGTGCCGAGCTTTTCCAGGGGGAAGGTGAGGAGGGCGATGCTCAATGGGATCAGCGGAGCGGCGAGCAAAGTCCTGAACAGTCCGGTTTGGTTCCAGAAATAGAGCCCTTTCGCCCCTTGGAGCGAATAGAAGTAGGCATTCATCCCCAAACCCGAAGCGAGGGCCACGAGTGACCAGGCAATCACGCGGACGCGTTCTTTCTTAGCCATAGGCCTATAGTAAGGCATTTCCCTGAAAAATGATAGATCGCGGCCGAATCAAGGGATATCGTCGTAGCGGCCGGAATTGTTCCAAAAGGTCATTCCGTGGTTCGCCCCATCTTTCACCCCCCGGATCTCCGCTGCCACATAGGCGGAGTTGTAATATTTCCTGTCGTAGGCCACATCAAGGTAAAAAGCCTGGACATAGGGGCGGATCAGTACCCGGTTCCGGGCGATCACGAGGTTTCTCAAGGTTCCGAGGCGGTAGATCCGGTAGGGTCGCTCCTCCGGAGGAGGGAAGGCCAGGAACTCTTGCTCGAAATGGGAGGGGTAGAGCATGGGACAGATGACATCCACATAGGGAGCCATCATTTCCACGTTCTGGCCGGTGCGGGTCCCCGAGCGGTACCATCCGTTAGCCCCGTAGATGTCCACACTGATGGGGGATTCGATGCGGCTCCTGGCAAAGCGCAGGAAGGACTCCAAGGCATCGTCCTGACGCATGCCCGGCGACTTGGAAGGATAGACTGCGTCCGCCAGGTTCGAGCCGTCGGTGGGAAAGCGGATGTAGTCGAACTGTACTTCGTCGAAGCCGCGTTCGATCACTTCCCTTGCGATTTCGACGTTGTACGCCCAAACTTCCTGGGAAAATGGATCCACCCAATGTTCTTTGATAGGCTGGCCGTTAGCCGCGAGGCCTCGCCAAAGCCCTTTGGTGCGGCGGTCCTTCACCGCCAGGGCTCCGTTGTTCCACGCATGGAGGGCTTCGTCCTTGAAGACCACCACCCTGGCGATTAGGTAGATGCCCTTGGCTTTGGCCTCGGCGGTGAATTCCTCAAGGTCTAGCGCGTTGCCCCGGGTGCCCCATGACTTTAGCAGGGTGGACCGGGGGGAGAACCGCAGCTTGCCATAATCGTCCTTTACATCCACCACGATATGGTCTAGGCCTTTGCGCTTCATGAGATCGAAGTAGAAGCTCCGCTTTTCCTTATCTATGAGAAAGCCGGTCTGGAGGTAGAGGCCGGTCCGGCCTGCGGCCATTTGGCGCCGCCCATCGGTGGAGGTTTACGACAGGATTTTTCCTCTGAGCAAGGGATGCTCCGCTGCCAGGGATGAAGGCGAGGGACCTCGGGCTATCTTTCGCCTCGCGGAAGAGGACTTCGGCCACACGTTCGAAAAAGGCTTTCGCCTCTGGCAAGGGAACTACCAGAGACGAGTGGCCTTGGAGGCTCAAATTTATTGATACAATTGCATCATCTTGAATGGCGAGGCCGGAATCTTCGCCCCAAGGATGGATGGACTCCATGGATCCCCAATCTCCCCCTGGGGAATATATTTCATTGAAAGCCTTGGATTCGGGATTCCATGCGAAGATGCCGCCTGTGAAGGTGGTTCCGGCCACAAAGGTTCTCTTTCCTTCCTTTCCAGGCATCCAGGCGAACCCCGAGATTTCTTCCATGTTGTTTCCGAAAATCCTGGGCAGGCCGGCGGATTTAAGCGTCCAGTTCTTAGGTGCTTCGGATTCAAATGAGTAGACTCCGCGAAGGGCGTGGGCGACCCATACCGAAAATCCGCCGGCAGAGTCCCGGGGGCCGAAGGCGAGGGCTTTCATGCCCGGGATGGCCGAGGGGCTGCCGAGGGATGCCCAGGATTTGCCCGAATTTTCACTGAGCCATACCTCCGTGTCGGTGCAGACCGCGACCCTTTCTGGCGCATCCGGATCGATCGCTATGTCCTTAAGGGCTGCGACGGAACTTTCCAACGACCAGGCGCCGTCTTTGAACACTTTGAGCGTTTTTCGGGGCAGGCCGGCGGAGCGATCCTCAAAATCCACAAGATTCTCGCTGTAGAGGACACCCCTAGACCCCAGGAAATACCAGGCCTTGGGCGAAAACGCAATGTAGTCCACCGCCCCCCCTTCCCAGGCCAGGCGAGGCGGGGCTTTTTTTTCGAAATTGTCGAATACATACAAACCTTTTTCTCCCCCCGCCAGGAGGAAATGTCCCGGAGGGAAGGCTTGGGCGAAGGTTGTGGGCTTCGCGCATCCAAGGAGGAAGGCGAAGCTGAAAAGCAAAAACATGAACCCATCGCGGCAAGGAGTTGGCGATGTGCGTGAACGAAGCAGCATAGGCCGATACTATCCCAGGACAGAGCCTTTGGCAAAGGATCGCAGGGATCGAAAGGCGCATTTGTTCTTGTTATCCCGAGGAAAGGGGCTTATAATTCCACCCGTTCCTACAAATGTTTTCAAACCAAGGAGGTTTTATAATGATGAAGAAATTTGCTGGCATCGCGCTTGCGTTGACGACCCTGCTGGCGATGGCCTGCACCACCACGGCTCCCGTAGCCTTTAAAGCGCCGGAGCCCCTGGCCAAGGAAGTGGCCATCACCCTCATGCATACCAACGACGTGCACGCCCGCATCGTTGAAAGCAAGACAGAGCTGGGATATGCCAAAATGGCAGCCGCGTTCCAGGAAGCCAAGGCCAAGAACCCCAATACTATCCTCATCGACGTGGGCGACACCTTCCATCGCCAACATCGACCAGGGCGCCAGCATCGTGAAGCTCATGAATGAAGTAGGCTATTCCTTTATGACCACGGGCAACCACGACTACAACTACGGCACCACCCGGCTCCTGCAGCTGGAGAAGGAAGCCAAGTTCAAGATCCTAGCAGCAAACGTCTACAAAGGCGGAAAGCGTGTATTCACCCCCTATGTCATCCAGAACGTGGGCGGCGTCCGTGTGGCCTTCTTCGGGCTTGCTTCGCCCGAGACAGCCTACAAGTCCGATCCCAAGGGGCTTGAGGGCGTCACCTTCTCCGACCCGGTGGTGGAAGGAAGGAAGGTGGCCAACGAGATCGCAGGCCAGTACGATGTGCTCGTCCTTCTTTCCCACGTCGGAACCGACGCTTCCTCGGATCCCACTTCCATAAAGGTAGCCCAGGCGATTCCCGAGATCGATGTTATCCTGGACGGCCACAGCCACACTACCCTAGAAACGCTGCAGAAGATCAATCAGACTCCGGTCCTCATCGCCTCCACAGGTTCCCACGGCGCCGGCCTCGGCGTTGTGGACCTGGTAGTGGGAACCAATAGGTCGGTGATCTCCAAGGCCGCCCGCACCATCACGGTGGCTAATTCTCCCAACCTCAAGGGTGACGAAAAGATCGGCACCATGATCAAGGATCTCGTCAAAGCTCAGGATGCGGTGTTGAGCCAGGTAGTGGCCAAGAGCACTGTAGCCCTCGAGGGCAAGCGCGAGATCGTGCGCACCCAGCAGACCAACCTCGGAACCCTCATCGCCAATGGCATGCGATTCGTTTCCGGCGCCGACGTAGCCCTTATGAATGGCGGCGGCATCAGGGATTCCATGCCCGCCGGCGACATCACCAAGAAGCTCATCTACACCGTCCTTCCCTTCGGCAACTACATCCAGGTAGCCAAGATCAAGGGAGCCGAGTTCAAGGCTATCCTCGAAAACGGCGTTGGTAAGCTTCCCGCCCCTGACGGACGCATGCCCCATCTGGCCAACCTGACCTACAAGCTGGATGTGTCGAAGCCCGCTGGCCAGAGGGTTT
>VKGY01000079.1 GCA_008080685.1 Spirochaetota bacterium | reverse complement strand
CCAAGGCGACGCCAGAATTCTTGGCCGAGCTTCCCCGGGAAAGGCTCATAGCCGCCTTGGACACCAAGGATGGGACGATCATGGTCGAGGGGTGGCAAAAAGCGGCGGAAGGCGGGATTTTAGACCGCATCGCCGCCCTCAAGGGTTATGTCGCAGGTTTCCTGGTCACCACCATAGACCGCGAGGGAGAGATGAACGGCTTCGATTTTGAAAGGGCGGAGCGCATCGTCCAGGCGGCTCAAGGCTGCAGGGTAACTTTCGCGGGGGGAGCTGCTGGTGGCCAGGAAGGTCGCGACCAGATCGCCAAGCTGGATGAGATGGGTTCGGACGTGCAGATCGGCACCGCCCTGGCGACCAAGGCGATCAGCTTGGCCGAGGCTTTTTCCGCCCCGATGCGGAGCGATAGGCCCGACGGGCTATGGCCCACCGCGGTGTGCGACGAGGGAGGCCGGTTCCTAGGGCTTGTCTATTCCGACCTTGAAAGCCTGGAGGCTTCCTTCGAATCGGGCAAGGGGGTGTACAAGTCGAGGACGCGAGGTCTCTGGGTCAAGGGCAACTCTTCGGGCAACGGCCAGCGCCTCCTTAAGGCCGACCTGGATTGCGACCGGGACTGCCTTCGTTTTACGGTCAAGCAAGAGGGGCGAGGGTTTTGCCATCTGGGAACGCAGAATTGCTTCGACGACGGCTATGGGATCGAAAAGCTTTCAAGGACTATCGCCGAAAGGATGAAAACATCGCCCGAGGGCTCCTATACCCGAAGGCTTTTCTCCGATGCGTCCCTTCTGGCTTCCAAGTTGCGAGAGGAGGCGGACGAGCTGGCAGCTTCGGACTGCGCGGCGGATGCGTCCTTCGAAGCTGCCGATGTAGTGTATTTCGCCTTGGTGAAGGCGATGAGGGAAGGAGCCCGGCTGTCAGACATAGAGGCTGAACTGGAAAGAAGGTCCTTCAAGGTGCTTAGGAGGCCGGGGAACGCAAAGCCTGGGTATTCAGAGGGTGAAGGAGGCACGCAGTGGATCGGCATCCATTGAGGCGTATCGGAGCCAGGGAACTTCCCCGTTCCAGTTTGAGGTTGTTCAACCCCGAGGTGGACGCGGTTGCTGCCAGGGTTATCCGTGAAGTATCGACAGAAGGCGAGCAGGCTTTGCGCCGCTGGGCCGAAGCCTTGGGGGAGGCGAAGCCCGGGGACGGCCTCTTCATTGATCGCCAGGGGCTGAAGGCAGCGTGGGATGGATTGGAAAAGGGGACGCAGGCACTCTTGGAGCGCGCGCAAGGCCGCGTAGCGGCCTTCGCGGCCGCCCAGAAGGCCTGTCTTCTCCCCCTTGCCATGGAGGTGCCGGGCGGCCGCGCCGGGCACGATTTGGTGCCCGTCGCGCGCGCCGGATGCTACGTGCCGGGAGGCCGCTACCCTCTACCCTCCTCCGCCATCATGACCGTAACCCCCGCCGTGATCGCAGGAGTGCCGGAAGTTTTCTGCTCAGGCCCCAAGCCGACGGCAATCACCTTAGCCGCAAGCTACATCGCCAGGGCCGCCGGCTTTCTCACCTGCGGCGGCGCTCACGGAATCACCGCCCTCGCCTTTGGCATCCTAGTCCCCCCTTGCGACGTCATCGTCGGCCCCGGCGGCCCCTACGTTGCCAGCGCGAAGCGGCAGCTCTTCGGCCTGGTGGGCACCGAAGCCCCGGCAGGCCCTTCCGAGCTCCTCATCATCGCCGACCAAAGCGCCGAACCCGACATCGTCGCCGCGGACATGCTCGCCCAGGCGGAACATGACACAGCCGCCTGGCCTATGCTTATATGTGAAACAGAAAGCTTCGCGCGCCGCGTTGAAACCCAGATCGCCCTAAGGTTGGCCGCCCTCCCCGAACCCAACGCCACAACCGCCCGCAGGGCCTTGGAAAACGGCTGGATCATGGTCGAGACAAACAAAGAAGTAATAGGCGAAACAGCGGAACGCTGCGCCCCGGAGCACCTGGAACTTCATGTGGAAAACCCATGGAAATGGGCGCAGGCGATCAGATCCGCCGGAGCGGTATTCCTAGGAACCGGATCGGCGGAAGTCTTCGGCGACTACGGAGCGGGACCCAACCATACCCTCCCTACAGGCGGGGCCGCCCGCTTTGCCGCAGGCTTGTCGGTCCTGGACTTCCTCCGCGCCCGCACATGGCTCGACCTAGAGAGCGGCTCAGAAGCCAAACAATCCCTTGCGGCGGACACCCAGGCCTTCGCCGCCCTGGAAGGCCTGGGTGCCCACGCCGCCGCTGCGGGATGCAGAAGCGAAGCCCGCGGCATTTGAATAAAAGCGTCCGAAGGAGGACTACGCCAAGCCACGGTGCATGCAAAATCCTCCACCCCAACCATGCAATCATCGCCTCTGCCCTAAGGCCTAAGAACTTCGTACCCTTTGCGGGGGCGGGGGTAATTGAGATAGAATAACCCCACTTCAAATTCTGACGGACTATGGAGCGCCCTTTTCCTCCTTGTCCCGACTTAGGCGGACGAAGAAAAGGAGGGCAAAGGAAGCCGCAAGCCCCAAGGCTGCCGGAAGCTTGGAGGTCTTCCCGTTTCGGTAGAAAGCCGCTTCCCCCGGTTCGGGGAAAGGCACTGGGTCCACCGGAAGACCGTGTCTCAAAGCCATTCCCTTGATGTCCAGGAAGTGGATCACAGGGATACCGCGTTCCAGAAAATTGAAAATCAGGCCTCGATACCTTCCTTCCACCCTCGTCGCGTCATCGTAACGCGACAAAGTTGCCGTGATCGGACCGTTTGGCAGCCGCAAGGAGGCGGAGGTGGAGCCGAAGGCCACCTCCCCTCCCCCGATGTTCACGAAAACCTTGGGCTCAGCCCCTTCGAAATAGACGGCCAGCCTCTGTTCCGCCCCCTGCTTTAAGGCCGTGATGGCATCAACCCCTTCAGGGGGCTCAAGGAGAGGAAGGCCAGTCGCGGCGGCCAAGGCACGCAGGGTTCCAGGGGTTTCATGGCCGGGAAACTCGGATTCACCCCTGTCCTTTTCCCCTCCTAGGGAGAGCGCGGCTGGGAAGGTCTTTAGAATGCCCGCTTTATTCAATTCCAGAATCATTTGGGCGGCGTTGAGTTCAGGAATATTGGCTCCGTACTCGGAGGAGCCGAGAGAGAGCACGAGGACAGGCTCCATGTTCAATGTTTCGCAGGCCGCAAGGACGGCGATTATGAGGCCGGGAAAAGAACCTGAGGCGGCGATCGCCACCCTATCGCCCGAATTCAAGCCCAAGTCTCCCAGCCAGGCGACGCAGAGGGCGGCGAACCCGGGATTGACCGATGTCCGCTTCGCCGCTGGATCGCCTAGGGTTGTGGTGATGTCGGAGAATTTCAGCCCTATAAGACCCGTACGGTTGGGGTCGGCCATGGGATCGATGGGATATCCAAGTGTTATTCGTCTTTTGGCGATTGTCCGCGCTGCCTCCTTGGACCTTTCCTCCGCTTCCCTCATGAGGGTGCTATCTCCTCGTTCCACCAAGGAATAAAAGCCGAGCTTCGCAACGAGGCGCGGATTTCGTTCCGCCAGGAGGGATGGCAGTACTCCGAGGGAGGCGAAAACCAAGGCCAAGGCTATGAGGCGCATGCGCATGGGATCACCCTAGGCCAGGAGCGCCAGGATCGAGCGCACCGCTGCGGCTACGAAAAGGGAAGAGAGGATCGTCTTTCCGCACCCTTGTTTCCACATATCGTTGGCGATGAGACCCGGTACGATAAAGCCAATTGCCCGCAAATCCAAGTCTGAGGATGGGACGAAGCCCGCCAAGGTTTCCCATGCCCAGGACAAGGCCATGCCTGTCAGGACCAAGGCCATGAACCTTCGCCTTCCGTAGATGATCATCCTCTTGGAGAGGAATCCTACCAGGAACCTCGACGCCGCGGCGATGGCGAAGGTGGCGGCGAGCCTTGAGGGCTGGCCGAGAAAGAGGGCCAGGTATCCCGAGCCCACCAATCCTCCGGCGAAATAGCCTGTGAGCTCGGTGTATAAAAAGCTCGATACGATGCCAAGGAGTATGGCGGCTTCGGTCATCTTTCCTCCCTCGCCTTCGCATCGATCTCCCTTTGCAGGGCAAAGCCCGCCCCTTTTACGTTCCCGCAGAGGAAGATCCAGACTTCCTTCGATTGTCCGGCTTTTGATTCAGCCAAGCCGAGCAGATCGTCGAGATTTTCAGCCCAAAGAGGCCCACCTTTGGAGGGTGCTCCCGCCAAGATCCTTCCTCGGAAGGCCCTTCCTTGCCTGAGCAGAACCACAAGGTCGGAAGAGATCTTGTCCGCCACGGCCGACATTTCCAGGGATCTCCACGGTCTGTCCTCCCTGTTGTTGACAGCCATGACAAGGTATTTCCCCTCCCTCCCCCGAGGCCCGAAACGCTCCCAAACTCCCAGGGTGGACTCGTAATCGTTCGCGGCGAAGGCGTCCAGGATACGGAAGTTCCTGCCTCCTCGACCAAAGGAAACAAGGGGTCTGACTCCGGGATCGGGAATTGCCTTGAGCATCGCCGCAAGCGCCTTTTCCCGTCCGATTCCGCAGAGCTCGCACACCTTCAGCGCAACGGCGATATTTTCTGGGAACGCGGTGTAGGGAAACCGGGCTGCCGCGGCACTATCTTCCTCGCCGGGCAGGGCATGAAAAAGCCTCGTGCCTCTTTTTTTGCATTGTGCGGTGATGATCGACCCTCCCTGCGTTTCCCCGACCACAAGCGTTGCGTTATGCGGCACGGTATTCGCAAGGGCTTCCTCCACTTCGCCTTCCGTCCCGCCCATGACATCCCGGTGGTCCAGCCTGACATTCGTGATAACACCAATGGTCGATGCGGTGAGCATGGTTTCGAAGACCCCCTGGTTTTCTGGCGCCAGTGCCATGCATTCCACCACAAGGGCCTTGGCGCCGAGCCTGAAAGCCATCCTCGCCACCCGGGTTTGTTCGATTATCCGCGCTGGACCCCGGCGGCGGAAAACCTCTTCCCTGCCATCGGGGAGTATGATTCTCGGCGCCGTCCCTGTGGTCTTGGCAAGGCAAGGAATCCCCGAATCGCGAAGAGCGGCGGCGATGAGTCGCACGACGCTCGACTTGCCTCGCGTGCCGTTCACGCACACCCGCACGGGAATGGAGGAAAGACGCTTTTTGTGCCCTGCGTACTCCGCAAAGCCTGCGGCCGCGGCGCCGAGGAAAACCGGAATTTCCAAACCTAGGCCTATCACATAAAACCTCGTTTTCTCCCTTTCGCACGCAATCGAATAGGATTACACTGGTCGAAAGGAGAATATCATGAAAAGAGCCATTCGTGGGCTGGTTACCTTCGCGGCGATCCTGATCCTTCTTTCCCTGTCGGGCTGCGCCTCCATGCTCAAATCCATGGGAGCCGTGGTTAAGAGCGATCTTGATGCCCGAGACGCCGCCATGAACGGGAAAATCGAAGAGGTTAACGCAAAAATCAACGAACTCAACGCGATTCTCGTCCAGGCCAACACCGCGATCCGCAATGTGGAAGAAATAAAGTTGGGAATCTCAAAAGTGAGGGAAGAACTGGCCGTCCTGGGCTCCACCCACGCCAAGGACAAGGAAGAGGTCCAGAGGGTGGCCGCATCGATGGACCGGATCTCCGCCAGGCTCGATTCGCTCTCTGATGATACCTTGCGGCGGCTCGCCGAACTCATCCAAAAGGCCCTCGCAGAGCCAACGCCCCAGCCTGCTGCACCGGCTACTCCTCCGATCCCCGCTTCACCCTAACGCAGGAGGATGGCGAAAACCGGAATCGTGAGGGCGGACAAGACGGTTGAGACAAATACCATGCGGGACGCGAGGCCTACATCGGCTTTGTAGCGTTCGGCAAAAATTACTGTCTGGGCAGCCGCGGGCATGGAAGCCAGGAAAATGGCCAACCGGCCTGGGAGGCTCTCAAATCCCGTAAGCCGCATTATCCCCAGGAAAACCAAGGGGATTATGGCTAGGCGGGTGATAGTCCCGATCCAGAGTTCCTTGCCTTTCAGCAAGCCCTTCACCGGCACCTCCGCAAGTGTGGCCCCCACAACAATCATAGAAAGGGGTGTGGTCAGGGTTGATAGGATCGAAATGGAACTGGTTATGCTCGAAGGCAGGTCGAAGGGCAAAAGCCATATTCCCAGGCCGATCAAAACCGCGGCGTTTCCCGGATTGAAGAGGGCTTTCCTGATCTGGGCGCCGCCGCCCTTGATTCCCGAAAACAGGGCGACCCCATAGGTCCACACGAAGGTCTGGAACACGATCACATAGATGGAACCGTCATGAATCCGCAGTTTGAGAAAACAGTCACGTAGGAGAGCACCTTTCTGTCCCCATCCTCGGTTCTTGCGTAGGCGAAACGGGCTGCAAAAATACTGAGGACATGGATGGCCAAGGCCCAGAGGGCCACCACGAAGAGATCGGGCATGGCTGAACGGGGTATGGATCTATCGAAACTGGCCAATACCGTGAAGGGTATGGCTACGTTGAGGATGAAGCCCGACAACCCGCTAATGAGGGTTCTGTCCATGACCTTCGCTTTTCGGGCGACATAACCCACTACGACGAGAATGAATATGGAAACGACTTTCGAGAAGACTACCATGGGAACTGGCCGCTATCGAACGCGATTGACAAGGGAGCCAATGCCTTCGATTTCTATCCTGATTTCATCCCCCGGCTCCATGGGGCCCACGCCTGATGGGGTGCCTGTCATGATGATGTCCCCGGGCTCCAAGGTCATGATCGAGGAGAGATAGGATATAAGGGTCTTCACGGGGAAGATCAGGTTCTTGGTGTTGGAACTCTGCTTCCTTTCGCCGTTAAGGAAGGCCTGGATGCGCAAGGACGAGGAATCCACGTCCGTTTCGATCCACGGC
Organism: Spirochaetota bacterium; assembly: GCA_008080685.1. Lineage (GTDB taxonomy): Bacteria > Spirochaetota > Spirochaetia > Treponematales > Rectinemataceae > VKGY01. Next base: position 8 of record VKGY01000079.1, on the reverse strand, counting down.
CCGACGGG
>VKGY01000078.1 GCA_008080685.1 Spirochaetota bacterium | reverse complement strand
GACCAATGCCACAGGCTTGAAGATCCTTAAGTGGCTGGACCAGGGGAGGTCCGTGGCCGACCTGCCCGGCATGGACGCGGCGAAATTGACGGAAGTCGAGGCCTTTCTCAGGGACATCAAGAACCTCTGCGAGGGGAAGGCTGTGCCTACCCAGGCCGTCCCCTATGGCTTCGACTTTACCCACCTGCCAATCCTCGGGGAAATAGCCGTGACCTATGCGTGCAACAACCGCTGCGAATTCTGCTATGCCGGCTGCTCCCAGCGGGGAGCAGCCGAGAATGGAGCGGAGATGGACCTCGACCAGATCAAGCGCATAGTAGACATCTTCCGCGGGGAAGCGAAAATACCGTTCTTTTCAATCACCGGTGGCGAACCCCTTTTGAGGGGCGACACCGAAGACATAATCGCCTACGGGGAGAAAAAGAAGCTCAAGGTGAACCTTATCACCAACGGCACCTTGGCCAGCCCTGATCGGGCCAAATCCCTTTACGCTGCCGGCCTCAGGACTGCGCAGGTAAGCCTTGAAAGCCCCCAGGCCCAAGTCCATGACGAACTGTGCGGCGCTCCCGGATCATGGGAGAGGACGGTTAGAGGCATTCAAGCTTTGCAGGACGCAGGGATTTCTGTGCAGACCAACTCCACGGTCACCAGGAAAAACCGGGAAAGCCTGGCTATGATGCCCTCCTTTTTGAGAAGCCTGGGCATTGGGCGATTTTCGATGAATCTGTATATCCCTTCGGCAAACCTTGAGCGCGCGCCAGAACTCCTGGTGCGCTATTCGGAGATCGGCGGATTTGTGGATGAGATTAAAAAACGTGCCCAGAGGGAAGGTATGGTATTCTTTTGGTATTCACCCACTCCTCTGTGCATCTACAATCCCCTTGCCCGCGGCCTGGGGAACAAGAGTTGCGCGGCCGCGGACGGCTTAATCAGCGTAAACCCCTTTGGCGAGGTTCTGCCGTGTTCGTCCTACAACCTCCCCTTGGGCAATCTCCTGACTCAGCCCTTCAAGGATGTCTGGTATTCATCCCGCGCCGAAGCGTTCAAGCAAAAGCGGTACGCTCCGGATTCCTGCAGGGCTTGCGGCTCCTTCACCGCCTGCCAGGCCGCTTGCCCGCTTTACTGGAATTATGCGGGATACGGCGAACTGGCGGAATGCAAAGCGAGGTAGTGCATGGAACAGATTTTCACCCTTTTTTCGCTTGGAAAGGCGGCGCGGATAAGCCTGGCGGCCAGCCTCTTTGCCCTGGGCGCCATGATCCACATGCTTTTCCCCTGGGGGACGGCGCCGGGATTCATCCTTATCCTCGCCGGCTATGCACCGCTGTTGCTGAAGAAAATCACCAATAAGCCATCGGACAAGGGATTGGAGGAATGGCGGCCGGTCTCCATGGCGGAGATAGACAAAATCGCCGATTCCTTGGCGGAGACAAAGAAAAAAAGGACCCACACCATGGGCGGGACTGCGGGCAGGATACTGCTGAGTCTGCTCGGCTTGGTGGTCGTGTCGGTTTCCTTCGCTATGGCTTCGGAAACGTCCGCTTATTTCTCCCGCCCCTGCTCTCCAAAAAAATGTCATGCTTCCAGGCTGTCTTCTCCGCCGCGGCTAGAGACGGGCTTGTCGCCACACCCTACTTGAGGTTCGACAAGGACGAGGAAGGCAAGGATGTTCCGGAAGATATCCGTCTCATGCTCGAACCGAAACGAAAGCCCGAGGGCTTCGTGGGAGTGCAGTTCCAGGCGGCTATCAACAAGGGACCAAACGGGGAGGTGCCGTATCTCTACGCTGTATTCCTCTTCAAGGGAGCAGGATCAGCCTACAAGACGATTTCCTCCCTATCAGCCCGAGGCTACCATATAGAAGCCAATCCCTCGGGAGAATATTCCACCGTGGTGCTGCGCCAAGCCACTTCGGGCACCGGGTATCTCACTCGGCCGTCGGATTGTGAGCGTCTCTACGAAGTGTCATCCCAGATCCTCGCCAAGGCGGGCATAGGAGCATAAGCATATGGATTATGAGGAAATTTCCATCCAAGACGCCTATCGGCTGCAGAATGCCGGCGGCCTGGTCCTGGTCTGCACCAAAGCTGTCGGCGAAGCCGAAGGGTACGATCTCGCGCCCGTGGCCTGGTGCTGTCCCTTGGACTATTCACCCCAGTCCCGGTTCATCTGTGTCCTGGATACGAGCCACCGTACCTTCGAGGATCTAAGGGCTTCGGGGGAATTCATCCTCGCCCTGCCGAGCTACGCCCAAAAGCGTCTGGTTGAGCAATGCGGCTCCGTATCCGGCAGAGATGCGGACAAATATGCCCGTTTTGAAATTCCCTCCTTCCGAGGTGAGAAGGTGGACGCGTTGATTCCCTATGGGGTCGCGGGCTGGGTGGAGTGCAAAGTCTCCGGCATCCATGTGGAAGGCACCTCCGGGGTGGTCTACGGCGACGCCCTGGCCGCCAAGGCGGCGAAGGATTTCTGGGAGATGCGGCTCCACTATGTAACGGAAGGGATCTGGTTTAGACCTTGGGGAGGAGCTCTGGGTGTCAAGAAAGGCTTGAAACCATGATCGACCAGAATCCGCTGAATCTCTCGTAGTAAATCGTCTTTTATGGTACTATCGAACCGTGGCAGCGGCAAAGAAATCCTCGGATATAATCTACGATGAGTCTAAGATAAAAACCCTCTCGTCCCTGGAGCACATCAGGCTCAGGACGGGCATGTACATAGGGCGGCTTGGCGACGGCTCCAACCCCGACGACGGAATCTACGTCCTTGTCAAAGAAGTGGTTGACAACTCGGTGGACGAGTTCATCATGGGCGCGGGCACCAGGATACTCGTATCGGTCAACGACGGCACGGTGAGGATCAGGGACTATGGCCGAGGCATACCCCTGGGCAAGGTAATAGATTGCGTCTCCACCATCAACACGGGAGCCAAGTACAACAACGAAGTGTTCCAGTTCTCCGTTGGGCTCAATGGCGTGGGAACCAAGGCGGTCAACGCCCTCTCCAAGTCGTTCAGGGTCGTTTCTTACCGGGACGGCCGGCTTTTCGAAGCGAATTTCGAAAGGGGCAAGCTAAAGAATTCCCGGGAGGACGGGGCCGGCAGGGAGAAAAATGGTCTCCTAGTCGAGTTTACCCCCGATCCGGACATCTTTCCCGAATTCACCTTCAATGCGGAATTCCTCGAAAAGCGGATGTGGAACTACGCCTGCCTCAACTCAGGCCTCACCCTGGTCCTTAATGGAACGGAGTACAAAGCCGAGAAGGGGCTCATGGACCTGCTTTCCTCCGAGGTGGGGGAGGGAGGCTTGTACGACGTGGGCTGGTACAAGGGCGAAAGGATAGAATTCGCCTTTACCCACACCAACAACTATGGGGAAGAACATTTTTCCTTTGTAAACGGCCAGTTCACCTCCGATGGGGGAACCCATCTCTCGGCCTTCAGGGAGGGCTTCTACAAGGCTGTGAACGAGTATTTCCAATCTTCCTGGAAGAGCGAGGATGTCCGGGAAGGCGTGGCCGCCGCGGTAGCCATCAAACTCCAGAATCCCCTCTTTGAAAGCCAGACCAAGAACAAGCTGGGAAACGCGGAAATCCGCCCATGGATCCTCCAGGAGGTGAAGCGGGGCGTGGACGATTTCTTCCGCAAGAACCCTGTGGCGGCGAAGAAGATCCAGGAGAAGATTGTCTCAAGCGAAAAGCTGCGCACAGAACTGAATGTGGTCAAGAAGGAAGCCAAGGAAGCGGCGCGGAAAATCGAGCTCAAGATCCCCAATCTCAGGGACTGCAAGCAGCACCTGGGCGAGGGATCCAAGGGCGAGGGCTCCATGGTATTCCTCACCGAAGGCCAGTCCGCCGCCGGCTCCATGGTGTCCTCCCGGGACGTGAACACCCAGGCCATCTTCTCCCTCCGCGGCAAGGTGGAGAACATGTACGGGAAACGCCAGAGCGCCATCTACAAGAACGAAGAGCTGTACAACCTCATGATGGCCTTGGGCATAGAAAACGAGGTTGAAAACCTCCGCTACGCAAAAATCGTGATAGCCACCGACGCGGACTACGATGGATTCCATATCAGGAATCTGCTTCTGACCTTTTTCCTCACCTATTTCGAAGAGCTGGTCACCCAGGGGAGGGTGTTCATCCTTGAAACCCCCCTCTTCAGGGTGAGGACCAAGAAGGAAACCCGCTACTGCTACAACGCGAGGGAAAGGGACGAGGCCTTGAAAGTCCTGGGGGCATCCTCGGAGGTTACGCGGTTCAAGGGCCTTGGGGAGATAAGCCCCCAGGAATTCGGCCGCTTCATAGGTCCAGACATGAGGATAGTGCGGGTGGACATACAGACTCTCTCGGGCATCCCCGAGCTATTAGGCTTTTTTATGGGCAAAAACACGCCTGAGCGGAGGGATTTCATCATGCAGAACCTGATAGCGGAACTCTAGGAGATCGGGGAAAGAACCATGGCCTACGTAAGAAAAATCTTCAACGACAATTTCCTCTACTACGCCTCCTACGTCATCAAAGATAGGGCGATTCCCGACCTGGAAGATGGATTGAAGCCTGTCCAGCGACGGATCCTGCATTCCCTCTTCGACATGGAGGACGGAAAGTACCACAAGGTGGCCAACGTCATCGGCCATTGCATGAAATACCATCCCCACGGCGACCAATCCATAGGCTCGGCCTTGGTGGTCCTGGCCAACAAGGAGCTCTTCGTAGACCGGCAGGGAAATTTCGGCAATATTTTCACCGGGGACGAGGCTTCCGCGGCGCGGTATATCGAGTGCAAGGCTTCCGCTTTCGCCAAGGATGTATTCTACAATCCCAAGATCACCCAATACGCCGATTCCTACGACGGACGCAATCGGGAACCTGCGCTTTTCCCGGCGAAATTGCCCGTGATCCTCCTCCTGGGCACCGAGGGCATCGCGGTTGGCATGAGCACCAAGATCCTGCCCCACAACCCTGTGGAGGTGATAAAGGCCGAGATTGCCTGCCTCCATGGCAAGAAATTTGAGGTTTTCCCAGACTTTCTGACCGGAGGGTCGGTGGATCTTTCGGACTACCAGGACGGCAACGGAAAGGTGCGGGTTCGGGCTACCCTCGACACCTCGGATCCTAAAAAAATCGTCATCAGGGAGATTCCCTTCTCCACCACCACCGAGAGCCTCATAGCAAGCGTAGAAAATGCCGCCCGGTCGGGCCAGCTCAAAATCGCCTCTATTTCGGACTACACTACCGACAAGGTGGAAATCGAGATCCGCCTCCAGCGAGGCATCTATACCCAGGAGGTGATAGACGCCCTCTACGCCTTCACGGAATGCGAGCAGAGCATATCGGTGAACTGCCTGGTAATCAGGGATCGGAAGCCCATCGTGACGACAGGGTCGGAAATTGTGCGCCACCATAGCGCAGCCCTTCTTTCGATCCTTAGGCGGGAGCTCGAGATAGAAAAGGGCGAGCTTCTGGACGAGATCCACGCCCGCACCCTGGAAAGGATTTTCATCGAAGAGCGGGTGTACAAGAAAATCGAGAGCCAAAAGACCCATGAAGGGATTTTTCGCGCCGTGAAGGAGGGCCTTGCTTCCTATGCCAAGGAAATCGGAAGGGTGGTGACCCAGGAGGATATTGAGCGCCTCCTTAAAATCCCCATCCGCCGCATTTCCCTCTACGATATCGAAAAAGCCAAGGAGGAGCTTAAGCGCCTGGAATCCCGCCTCGCTGAGGTGGAGTTCCACCTCGCCAACCTAGTCGACTATGCCATCGATTTTTTAAGAGGCATGGCGAAGCGTCTTGAGGCGGATTGGCAGCGGCGCACCAAGATCACCAGTTTCTCCAGGATCGAAGCCAAGGAGGCAGCGCGCAAGGACATAGGCTTACGGTACGACGAGCAGTCCGGGTATTTGGGCACCTCCCTTTCGTCGGGAGAGAAGCTTTTGGAGGTTTCTTCCTTCGACCGCATTTTGATAGTGCGCAAGGACGGTATGTACTCAGTCCTCCCTGTTCCGGACAAGCTTTTCGTGGACAAGGGACTGCAATGGGTTGCGGTGGCTGAAAAGGAATCCATCCAAGGCAGTCTCCTCACCGTAGTCTACAAAGCCGCCAAAACCGGATTTCCTTATATTAAACGCTGTAGGATCGAATCCTGGATCCTAAGCCGCGATTATTCCCTGGTGCCCGAGGGAGGGGAGCTTCTCCTTTTCTCCACCGAGCCCGACTTTGAGTTTTCCTTGAGGTATGCGGTCAAGGGGAGGATGCGCAAGGCAGAGGAAAGCTTCAGGGCGAAGAACTTCCCCGAGAAGGGGCTCAAGGCTGGGGGTGTGAGGCTTGCGCCCAGGGAGGTCCTGGGAGCCGAGCTTCTCGGCCCAAGACCGCGCATAACCCTGGAAGGCAACGGCTCGATTGGAGGGACTGGGTCTAACGGGGGCACCACCTCGAACGGCTCTGGCGAACCAAACGGGAAGGCAGATGGCAAGGCAGATGGCGTACCCCACGCTCGAGGTGTCAAATCCAAGTCATCTGGAGCTTCAAAGTCATCCTCCCTGTCCAAGGCGCAAAAAACACTCGAGCCTGCCAAGCTCGCCAAAGCATCCAAGCAAGCAAAGCCGGAAAAGCTAGACAAACAAGAAAAACCGGCTGAATCTTTGATCGACCCGGTTCAGAATCAGAGCGATGAAGCGGCTCCGAGTACGAAGGAGCGAGCCCAGTCGATCCATCAAGCCCATCTGGAGCATCAAACCCATCAGGCGGAACCTGGGCTTTTTGACGAGATCGCCGCACCGGAGGCCGAAGGAGGGACTGCCAACGAAGGCGGATCGGCAACCGAGAGCGAGTCGGCAGGCCCGGTCCAAGGCAAGGGTCTCCTCGCCCGCCTGGCCGGAAAGGACAAGGAAACCTCTTCCTCTTGACAAAGAAAATGGCTTTGCGCTACCCTGCTTCCTGTCCTTGGCGCCCGAAAGCCGAGGCCATTCCCCTGTAGCTCAGCTGGCAGAGCAAGTGGCTGTTAACCACTGGGTCCGGTGTTCGAACCACCGCGGGGGAGCTGATCGAAAGGCCGTCCAAAAGACGGCCTTTTTTATTTGCCAAGGGCGCCTCCGATCATTCACCCTCATTATTCTTCAAAGTGCGGGGATATGGGAATTTCGACAGGATTTCAGGATTTTTCTGGATCAAGATCGAATTTTTCAAGCGGGGGGTTTTCCAAACAAGCGCGTCTATACTTCGTTGGCTCAGACCTTGAGCTTTTATGAACTCATCAAAGCAATGGGGTTAGTTCTGGGCTTCTCTTGACATCTGTTAATCAATCAGCAATGATCAAAATATAATTGTTGTACAGAATAACAAAATTGGAGGTAGCATGCAAAAATGGTTCTCGGCACATCCTAACTACGTAGAGGCAGGCGACAGAGTTAGACATTGGGATTATGACCATGAATGTTATGTCACGCTTGAGGTCAAAAAAGTCTGCACGAAGACCTTTTTAGTCTTGAAGTATGATAATAAAATGGATAAATATCGCTCCGTATATATCCCACATGATAAATTGGGCATAGTCCCTAGAGAAGTGACAAACACATCGGACACCCCGAATCTTCTTCAGAATATCTCCATGGTCTGGAAAAAGCTTGCTGAGAAATCCGAAGATTCCGGTTATTTTACTCACAGAGCAGGCTTCTATTTTATATACAATTCGAAGTTATGGTTCCTTTATGCTCCTGGTTATAGAGAGGGGCATTATTTGCCATATGTAGAAACGATCCATCAGAACCTGCTTGCCATAGGTGCGACGAGTGTCGTCTTTGATGAGGGAGATTTGGATTGATGTTAATGCTGCCGGCTTCTGAAAAAATATCGATTTCCAGAAACGTTAATTAGTTCATCGAAGAATGTTGTGAACGGGAAGGGAGAATAAGCTCCTTAC
>VKGY01000077.1:3972-24225 GCA_008080685.1 Spirochaetota bacterium | reverse complement strand
CCCGCCCCGACCGGCCGAATTCCTTCATGCACTCGCTTATCACCCAACTCGCCGCGTAGGAACGGGAGGGATCGAGGGCGGGCAACAGCTCGGGATTGTAGGGGATGCCTTTATCCCGCGGCGGGGCTTTCTTGACCAAGGGCCCAGGGCTGGACTTAACGAAGGCAATTTCCTCCGGAGAAAGCCCCTTGAGGATTTCTTGGTGTTTCTGGATGCGAAGGTGCTTCCTTCTTTCCTGGAAGAGGATCTCCTGGGCGGCCAGGCCTGGGGTAATGTCGCCCTTGTGGCTGACGCAGAAGCTTGAAAAGCCGCCCGAGCCCTTTTTTGCCCGGCAGAGTATGGCCGTGGGCTTGCCATTCCTGGTGCTGTCCTTGAACTCGCCCAAGGCCGAAAGGACAGCCGGGTAATCCGAGCTGTCCACGGACATCACCTTCCAGCCGAAGGATTCGAACCACCCTTCCATATTGTTCATGGGAAAGGCGGTAGCCCTGGGATTGTCCAACTGGCCGCCGTTGACGTCCACCATGAGGCAGAGATTGTCCAGCTTCTTGGCCCCGGCGAACATGACCGCCTCCCAAATCATGCCTGCCTGGATCTCTCCGTCTCCGGTCAGGCAGAACACATCGAACCGGGGATCTTCCTTCCCTGCCAGGGCAAAGCCCTGGGCGACACCCAGCCCATGGCCCTCCGGTCCCGTGGCGATATGGACGCCGGGCAGCAAGGGGCCGGGATGGCCGTTCAGGCGGCTTTCGTGGGAGCGGGAGTTCTTGAGAAGGCTCTTGTCAAAGTAGCCTAAGTCGGCGTAGACCGAGGCGAGGGCGGCCACGGCATGCCCCTTGCTGAGGACGAACATATCCTGGCCAAGCCGTGTCGGATTTTCCACCGAATATCGCATTTTGCCGCCGTAATAGAGGGCGACCAGGGGCACGACAGCGGAAAAAGCCCCGCCGATATGGATGCCTTGGTCCACCGCATCCCTACCCTGCTCAAGGCAAAGGATGCGGATTTCTGAATCTTTTACGCGCAGATACGAAAGAAGCGCCTCCTGCGTGCCGCGGGTTTCCATCTCATGCCCTCCCCAGCCGCTTCCGCGCGGCGCTTTTTGTCTCCTCCCAGCCTGGGGAATCGAGGTCCACAATCTTCGCCGCCACAAGGCGCCTCAGGGCCGGAAGGACGATCGAGTCCGGAAGGGAAAGGATTATTTGAGGGAAGCTCCTGTGGGTCGCTTCTGATATGGCCTTGAGCGCTTCCCTCGATTCCCTTTGGGGCTCCCGCCGTTCCTGCGGATATCCGGCACCCCATTCTACGGAAAACAAGCGGTCGAACATAAACTGGAGGTTCAGCTCCCCAGCCCAGCCATATCCTTGGTTGAGGGCCAGAGATACGCAGTTCCCGCTATTGATCCTTGCGAAGAGAAAGGCGTCCAGGGGCGAGGTCAGGTGGCCGCAGGCCACGCCTGGATACTGCATCACTGAATTCAGGTAGCCCTGGCCGGTGCCGCAGCCTCCTACCACAAAGTCCACGATTTCCAAATGGAGGAGGAGAGCGGACATGAGCCCTGTATGGGTGTAGAGAAGGGGCTCCTCTTCCGTCTTGCTCTTCATCCCTGGGTTGATAAGTTCAAGGTTCCTGCCTTCCAAGGCCGCCATTATGGCGGGATTCTTGTCCGCGGCGCTTACTTCGTTCAATACTGCTACTCTCATTGTATCCTCCTTTTATCACAACCCAATCCGATGGTGTTCCTTCTGAACCTCATCGCACCAGGCGCCTACATTCCAATCGCCGAAGACTCCCAGGCCGCCTAGCTCGTCATCCCCCATGTAGACCGGAACGGTGAGGACAGAAAGCCCGTCGTGGGCGTAGGCTTCCTCAAGAGCTTGGACCAGGGAATCGGTGTCGTATCCGCCAAAGAGGGCCTTGACCCCTCTCACCGCGCCCGAAAGGGCTTTGTAGTCGATTTCCACCGAATCCTTAGTCCGGTAGGCATTCCCGTACTGGGCCATCTGCAGCCCTGCGATAGCCGCCATGCTCCGGTTGTCGAAGATGAGAAGGCATCCCCGCACGCCATGCTCGACGCCGTCGAAAATGATCTGGGGGGTCATGGTGAAGCTTCCATCGCCGGAAAAGGCGAAGGTGTAGACCGGGTTGTTCGCCACGGCGGTGCAAAGAAGACTGCTCGCCGCCAAGCCCATGAAGGATGAGCCCGTATCGGAGAAGGTAAGGCCGCGGGCCTCATCCTCCACGATCTGAAAGCCATTGGCCTGGACATCCCCTGCGTCGAAGTAGCGCGCCGCCTTCTTGCCGGCGGCGAAGCGGTAGGCGATTTCGATGGCCGCGGGCTGGGTAAGGACCTTCCTGCCCCAGGTGGGATCGAAGAGGGTGGGATTGTCGAATCTCTTTTTCTTGAAGGCCTGCCATTCGGACTTTTTCGCCAAATTCGCTTCCAGCCACGGCGAAGGAAGGGGCTTGGGGGCGAAACCTTCCTTCTTGAGATGGTCGATCCATTGGCGAAGATTGGGCTTTGCGTCCCCTATGACCGCGACGGTGCGGTTGTAATGGCCGGCATCCACAGCCCTTGTGTTGAAGTTGACCACTGCCTTGGCCTTTTTCCAGGCCGTTCCCGAACAGTCCCATTGGCATACGGCCCTGGCGCCGATGACGATGGCCAGGTCGGCTTGGTTCATGGCGTAGTTTCCGCAAAGGCTTCCCTTGGAGCCTCCCACCGCCATGACGCGGGGATGGGAATACGGTACCACCCCGCTCATTTTGGCGCCCGGCACTATCACCGCGTCGAGAAGATCGGCCAATTCAAGGAGTTCCGGGCCGCATTCAGCCCCTCCTCCGCCAAATTTGATCGTCACAGCCTTGGACTGCCTCGCAAGGCGGGTGGCCTTTTCGAATACCTCCCTATCAAAGCAGACGGGGGGAGAAAATCGCGGAGGCAAGGGCAGTTCCAAGAGGTTGCAGTCTCCCATGCGCGCCGACTGGACATTCATGGGAAGAAGCAGGAAGAAAGGTCCCGGGAATTCGGGATTGAACACCGTGGCCGCGCCCAGCCGCAAGGCGGTGAACAAGGCTTCAGGCGTGTGGATTTGATAGCCCGAGCCCATGGCATTCGCAAGGGAAAGGAAGCCCCCCTGATGGGCAATGGGAATTTGCTGCATGTTGGGACCTTCGTCGTGGGTGGTCTCGTCTCCATATATATGGTAGACCCCGATACCGTTCGAGGCTGCGGCGAGGGATCCTGAAAAGGCGTTGAGGGCTCCGGGGCCGATGGAGGTGACCACGGCCGCGGTTTCCCCGTAATGCCACTTCAGCATGGTGACGCAATGGGCTGCCTCGGTCTCGTTGCGCAGGTTCCACATCCGCAAGGTTCCCGCGGCCTCATAGCATGAAAGCACCTCTCCTAAGGCTGTGCTTCCGTGGCCGAATACACCGATGTATTTCCTTACCCCCTGGTTCAACAGTCCGATGACCAGAGCTTCGGCCAAGGAGACGGCTTGGAATTGGGCAAGCTCTCCACTTTCGATCGCCGCTCCCACACCGCCGTTTCTCTGAATCGCCCTGGCGCGAGCCTCCATAGCATCCATTTCCCTTTTCATATCCCCTCACCTCTCAATAGGCGCCGTATTCCTCATATTGCTTATTGTACAAGCGTATTTTTTATTAGTCAACAAAATGAAGAAATAATTTGACATCCAAGCAAATGGATTGTACAATCGACAACTAATGGACAATGGTCCTGTCTAAAGCATGAGGAGGTAATCAAATGAGGGAAAGGAAGATTTTATTGATCGCGGTTTTGTTCCTACTATTCGTCCCGCGGCTTTTCGCGGCGCCGGCGTTGATCGCCTTCAGCGTTTCCACGTCGAGTAATCCATTCTACGCCACCATGGTCCAGGGAGTGAAGGACGAAGCGGCCGCGCTCGGCTTGGATGTAATCATCCTGGATGCCCAGAACAAGATTGAAAAACAGATGGCTGATGTTGAGGATGCCCTTACCAAGAACATCAAAGTGCTTCTCATCAATGGGGTGGATGACGGAGCCATCAACTTGGCGAAGAAGGCCTTGGGAAGGGGAATCCCCGTCATGGCCCTGCAGAGGAACCTGGGCGCCGCGAATATGACGGCTTTCATCGGAACCAACAATACAGTGCTTGGCGATCTTCCGAAGACAGGATAAAGGGGATCAACACTACCCTGCCCAAGTATCCGAATATCCAGGTGCTTGCCTCCCAAACCGGTTATTACGATCGTGCCAGATCCTTGCCGGTGGCGGAAAATATGTTGCTAAGGTTCCCCGACGCGGAAGCGATTCTCTGCCTGAACGATGAGATGGCCATGGGCGCCTTGGCGGCCGCTTCCTCCATGAATAGGCGCATCAAGATCACGGGCATGGACGCCAATCCCGACGCCCTGAAGGCGGTTGCGGAAGGAAAGATTTTCATGACCATAGCCCTTCCTCCCTATGACATAGGAAGAATAGGCGTCCAGTTCGCCAGGGATGTTCTCGCAGGCAAGCAGGTTCCCGGGACAAAAATCATGGATGTCAATTTTGTGACTGAAAAAAATGTCGGACAATTCAGAAAGTAAGACTGTGGCGCGGGACAGCCTCGGAATTTCGAAAGAAGCCCCGGGGCTGTCGGTGGAGGGTGTCTCCAAGGGATTCCCGGGCGTCCAGGCCCTGGATGATGTCTCCTTCTTTCTTCGAAGGGGGGAGGTTCATGCGATCCTGGGCGAAAATGGGGCTGGGAAATCTACCTTGCTCAAGGTGCTCTCTGGCGCCCTTCTGCCCGATTCAGGCCGTCTTTTGCTGGATGGAAGGGAAATAAGTCTCAAGACTCCGGCATCCGCCTCTAGTCTGGGTATCGCGACGATCTACCAGGAGCTGAGCCTCGTCCCCTGGCTTTCGGTGGCGCCGATAGGGCGCGCGAGGTTTTTTCCGCCCTGGGGGTCAATCTCGATCCCGCCGCCCTTGCGGGAGATCTTGGCATGGCGGAACAGCAGTTGGTGGAAATTTCCCGGGCATTTTCGCGCAATGCCCGTTTTATCCTGATGGACGAGCCTACGGCTTCCCTCACGGAGACCGAAATCAATTTGCTGTTTGGAAAGATTGAAACGCTCAAGAAGGCGGGGGTTGGGATTCTTTATATTTCCCATCGCCTTGAGGAGATTTTCCACATTGCCGACAGGGTTACTGTCATGCGGGATGGCAAGACGGTGTATAGCGGGGTTTCGGGGGAGCTTTCCCTCTCGGAACTCATTGCCCGCATGGTGGGGAGGGAGATTGGCAATCATTATCCAAAAGAGAGCTTTGAGCCCGGGGAGCTTCTCCTCAAGGCGAAGGACGGGGCTTCCGGTCCGGGAGGAATAAGCCTTGAGCTTCGCAAGGGGGAGGTGGTTGGTTTGGCGGGGCTTGTGGGGGCGGGTAGGACCGAATGGGCCCGGAAGGTTTTCGGTGCCGATCCTGATTCTTCTTTGCGCGTATGGGTCAGGGGTGTCGAGTGTTCGGTGGGGTCTCCGCGGCAGGGCCGCGACTTGGGCATGGGCATGGTGCCTGAGAATCGGAAGGAGGATGGTCTTATTTCCGGGAGGCCGGTGCTTCACAATATCACGATTACTGTCATGGATTGGCTTACAAAATTCGGCATTGTGGACCGAAGGGGTCAGGCGGCTATTTCCTCTGAGTATATTCAAAAGTTGTCTGTGAAATGCCACTCCGCTGCGGTGGATGTCTCGACCTTGAGTGGGGGGAACCAGCAGAAGGTTGTTTTGGCCAAATGGCTGGCCCGCAAGGGGGATATCATCATCTTGGATGAGCCTACCCGGGGTATCGATGTGGGCGCTAAGCTGGAGATGTATCAGCAGATGAATGCCCTTTGCAGGGAAGGTAAGGGTATCATTCTCATTTCTTCGGACCTTCCCGAGCTTCTTTCCATGAGCGATCGGGTTTATGTGATGCATGGGAGGAAATTCGTGGCTTCTCTTTCCAGGCGGGAAGCGAGCCAAGAGAGGATTCTCGAGTATGCCTCGGGGCTCAATAAAAGCCAAACTACGGGGAATGGGGGAGATAGTTTATGAAAACGCTGCAGAGGGACGAGGTATCGAAGCTTTTTGCCCGGTATGGTGTGTTCGGTGTCCTCTTCGTCATCACCGTGGCTATGTCTCTGGCTAACAAGTCTTTTCTCACTGTTCCCAATCTTATCAATGTGGCGCGGCAGGTTTCCATCAATACCATCATCGCTGCGGGGATGACCTTCATTATCATCACGTCGGGGATCGATCTTTCCGTGGGTTCTTTGGTGGCGCTTTCCAGTTGTGTGGCTATGATTGTCATCGAGGCGACTGGTTCTTCCTTGCTGGGCATTTGCACGGGGGTGGTTGTTGGCGGGGTGGCTGGGTCTTTGAATGGGGCTTTTGTAGCCTGGGCGGGGATTCCTCCTTTTATCGTGACCTTGGCTGGTTTGACTATTTATCGGGGTATCGCGCTTATCATCACGGGGGGCACGCCGATCATCCGCTTCGAGGGGGGGTTCCGCTTCCAGGGGGCTTTTTTTGGGGTTCCTGTGCCTGTGATCATCATGGCGGTTGTTGTTGTCTTCATGCAGTTTCTCCTCACAAGGACGGCTTTTGGCACCCATGTTTATTCTGTCGGGGGCAATGAGGAGGCTAGTCGTCTCTCGGGCATCAAGGTCGGGTGGGTGAAGTTCAAGGTCTATGTCATGGGGGGTATGCTCACCGCCTTGGCGGGCATGGTGCTCATGGGGAGGTTGTCCTCTGCCCAGCCCAACACGGGGGAGGGTTTTGAGCTTGACGCCATCGCGGCGGTAATCCTTGGCGGGACCAGCCTCATGGGCGGCCGCGGCGCCATCTGGGGCACCCTGGTGGGCGCCTTCATCATCGGCATCCTCAACAACGGCTTCAACCTCATGGCCGTGGACGCCCATTTCCAGCTTGTCGCCAAAGGCGTGATCATCCTCCTCGCCGTCCTCCTAGACCGCTACATAAAGCGCAGCAAGGCCTAATCGCTGTAAGAAATAGGACAGGATTGCAGGATTTTCAGGATTCACAGGAACGCTTACAAAATCTAAATTCCACTTATAAACCCGGGCATTTTCAAAATTCCACTTACGCCTCGGCAAAAGTTCATATGACACGATAACAGGATTCCCACGATCGACAGGAGAGGAAAGACCTCCACAGGGGTCAGTTCTGGATGTCGCTTGACACCCATCTCATAAAATCACCTCCAAACATTGACAGCGCCGCACTATGAACGGATAATGGAAACGTTAAGTTCACCCAGATTTGTAAAAATGGGAATAAATAATATATGATTATTAAATATGGATTTATTAAAAGGATAGGCTTGTGATTGGTCATGTAGGCACCCTCAGTCGCAACAAACTCTATTGGATTAAAAACCAAGCTATCGATGAATTCGAAAGGAGCACGCACTACCCCAGGCTTGATATAGGAAAACTCGTTTCCGGTGAACTAACCAGGAATCCTCCTGGCAGGCATGTGAGTCTCGATATTGATGAGTTTCTCAAGGCCACTCTGCGGCAGTGCCTGGCGGTTCAGGAAACACCCATCAAAGGGCTAATTATTGAAAACCTAGGCATTCTTCTAGAACCTGAACTTGAACTGAACCCTGAAAAGCTATTCCTGGAGTTGTCCCTCGATGCTGTAATTGTCCTGGTCTGGGACTATTCGATCATCGATGGAAGACGCTTTGTCTGGGATGAGGCAGAGCCTGAATATGGTTTCTCCTTCCCTTCGCATACCATCACAAATATGGAGTTGCCTGATGAAGTACCGTGATCTGATACAGTTCGATCCCATTACCTCGGTAGTAAAACTTGTCGATAGCGGAGCGCGCGACGCCGCCGAGTCTCTGGTCAAGACCTATGTCTTCTCCCGCAAGATCAAGGAAGACGTCCGCATTGCGGTCCTCAACAACCTCAATCCCAACCCTTCTGCCGAGACCAAGGGCATTCAGATCGTAGGTAGCTACGGTACGGGAAAGTCCCACCTCATGGCCCTTGTGGCAGCCATTGCGGAGGACGCATCCCGGCTGCACTTCCTCGCCGATGCGGATATGAAGGCAGCCTTTGCGGATATCGCCGGTAAGTACAAAGTCCTTCGTTTTGAGATAGGCACGGACAAATCCCTTAAAGACATCCTCTTTGCCCAGATTGAGCGCTTCCTTGAAAAACAGAATGTCGGATACACCTTCAATGAGGATTCCAAATTTTCCTGGAAGGAGCTCCTGGGTGACATGATGGCTGCCTTCGAGGCGGCTTTCCCAGACAAGCATCTGCTCATAGTCATCGACGAGATGCTTGAATACCTCAAGGGTCGCGATCCTACGGCGCTGAACAATGACCTGATGCTCCTGCGGCAGGTGGGAGAGGCCTGCGATGGTAGTCGCTTCAAGATCATGTTCGGTGTGCAGGAACTCCTCTATCGCGCGCCTGAGTTTCAGTTCGCAGCGGAGATGCTCGGCAAGGTGGAGGATAGATTCGCCGACCTCATCATCACCAAGGAGGATGTCGCCTATGTCGTCAAGGAGCGTCTCCTCAAGAAGGACGAGCACAAGAAGAAATTGATCCGCGATCACCTCCTGTCATTTGCGCCAATCTTCGATGGAATCAATACGAGCCTAAACGAGTATGTCGATCTCTTCCCCGTCCATCCCAGTTACGTCGGACACTTCGAGCGCATTAAGCAGGGCAAGAGTCAGCGTGAAATCCTGAAGGTACTTTCTGCCCGCTTCATTGCCTTAAGGGATACCGAAGTGCCCACGGACAAGCCCGGACTCATCACCTACGACACCTATTGGGAAGACCTGGCTGCCACTCCTTCCATGATAACGATTCCCGATATCCGGGCGGTAAAGGACAAGCTCGAGATAGTCTACGACCGGATCGATGGTCATTTTGTGCAGGCCCGCGCGGCTCGCAAACCTCTGGCACGATGCATTGCCAATGCCTTGGCCATCCGCATCCTCTCTGATGATCTGGACAAACGAAACGGCGCGAGCGCCCAGAATCTCAAAGAAGATCTTTGCCAGACCATACCCGGCGTCACCGATCCTGAACTCCTAGTCCAGGCCATTGAGAGCACGGCCAATCAGCTCAAGACCGCGACGGCTGGACAGTATGTTGACCAGGATACTGTTTCCAGCCAGTTCTATCTGAGGACCGAAGGCGGCATCAACATACTTCAGATCATCCGCGGTTCAAGATTTGGCAACACAGCCTGGAGTGGTTAGATAAGCGGAGTTTCCGGCTCGGGTACATCTTCTTCGGAAATCCCAATGAGCGAAGCACAACGGAGCCTATCCAGCAGTACTACCTCTTTTTCTGTCCCCTGTTCCATGACATATCCAGGAATGACGAGGCTGATGAAGTCTATTTCGAGATGAAGGGCTTGAGCAAGGAATTCAAGGATCGCATCCTCCTGTACGGTGCCTCCAAGGCGCTTGAAGCCAATGCCTCGAGCGACCAGAAAGCCCTCTTTAAAAGCCAGATTGACGAACACCGCAAAAAGGCCCTCGAGCTCTTTGAGCGGGAATATGCTGATCGCACGGCTGTGATCTACAAGGGCACGGAAACCCTGCTCAAATCTTATCAGCTCCCTGGTGACGGAGCCGGAAAGGATGCCATCTTCTCAGCGGTTGCTGCAAAGGTTCTGAACAAGCAATTCTCCGACAAGTATCCCGACTATCCAGTCTTTTGCGACCTCCTGAGCCCCCTTACCAAGGAGAACTTCGACGCCCGGATCAAGAATAGCCTTAAAAAGATCGTCAACTTTTCCCAGGCAAACCGCGATGGTGAGGCGATCCTGTCAGGTCTTGGCCTGATAAACGGCGCGAGCATAGACACCCGCAATTCCCGGTATGCGGACAGCATCCGCAAGCTGCTCCAAGCCAAGGGTAGCGGCAAGGTCCTCAATCGGGACGAGATTTTATACCCGCATTACATCGCGCAGAACCTCTGGTATTCAAAGGATTTCAAGCTGGATCATCAGCTGGAGTTTGTCGTGCTGGCCGCCATGGTCTACAAGGGCGACATCGAGATATCCTGGTCCGGTTCCAGATCCATCCTCGCCACGAACATCGACCAGGAACTCCTCAAGCTTGGCGATGAGGACTATTCAAGCTTCCAGAGCGTCCGCGAGCCGGTGGGTTTGCCCATCAAGGAGATCAAGGCTCTCTTTGGTCATCTGGGCCTGCCCGATCTTTCTGCGGAACTGGAAAAGGCAGATACCCTTGCCCGTATCCTGATGGAAGCCAAGAAGCGGGCAGAACGGGTGGCGCGCATCAAGAGCCTGGTAGCCAAGGGGCTCTATTGCCGCAACGTAGATCTGCTCGATGCAAATGAAACAACCCGGCTTTCCGCCGTGCTGGAAGCACTCGGTTCTGTGCTGGATGGAATCCAGGCTTATGATACCTTTGGCAAACTCAAGAGCTTCCGGTATACGGTTGCAGAGCTGGATCAAGCCTTCAGTGGCTGGAAAGACTGTGACCGCCTGGAAAAGATACTGGAGCGGAGCACCCGGTTTGAAAACCTCGTCGGCTACCTTTCCACGGCCTTGTCCTATGTGGTGGCCAGCGAATCGCCCCTGTATGAGGACATGGAGAAATCCATTGCGGATTTGCCGAGCGTTCTGCAGTCTAGCAAGGATGCGGAGTATTCCAAATACGAAGCCCTGCTCAAGTCCCTGGTAGACCGCTACGCTGATTACTACATGGCCCAGTATCTCAAGTGCCGTCTGTCCCATGCTGACGCGCTCCAGAAAGACGCCCTGCTGGCCTCCAAAACCAAACAGGTGTGTGATGTCATCAAGGATGTGGAGTTCATCTCCCGTACTGAATACGAGAATTGGGTAAACCGCATCAATTCCCTTAAAGAGGCCGACCATTCACTTACCAAGGCCAGAGTGGCGACGGAACCGTACCATGGTTTTAACCCCCGGGAATTCTACGACAAGCCAAACTATGCAATCAGGGACCTAAGGGAACAGCTGGATGCCATCCTGGATAAATGGGTTGGTGCCATGCGTGCCATCTTCAAGGACCCCAGCATAAAAGCCAATCTCGAGGTTCTGGATGCGAGCTCTCGCAAGCTTGTAGAAGGCTTCCGCGATGGCAACCATGCCCTTGATCCTGACAATGCCCCAAAACTTAGAAAGCTTTTGAGTGAGCTATCCAAAGGCTTTGAAAAGGTCGAACTAAGTGTTGGCTCCTTGGCAAAAGTGTTCCATAAACCCATGACCATCGACGAAGCCCGAGAAGCCTTTGACCGCTTCCTGAATGAGTCCAGTGTCGGCAAGGAACGAGGCAAGGTACGGATTGTGTTTACGGAGAAGGAATGATGCTTACTCCAGGACTCCGAAGTATTACAAGTGGAGAAAATTATGCCAACAAATAGCCTCTTTGATTCCGATACCCTCTACGCCGCCACCCCACTCGGTGCAAAGGCCAATAGCCCCGTCCGATGTCTTGGGAAAGATTTTAAAAACGATGCCGAGCGCCGTGCATATTTCCGTGAAGAACTGCGCAAGCAGCTACCAGAACTCAAGAAGCTGGAAGGTTTTCCGATTGGCGAGGATGACGATATAATCGAGTTGTCAGATCCACCGTATTACACCGCGTGCCCCAACCCTTGGCTCAATGACTTTGTGGCCGAATGGGAACAGGACAAAAAGGCTCTGCAAGCCCAGAAAAAGCGCAAGGCTGATTTTGAGGTTCACGAACCTTATGCCTCGGATGTAAGCGAAGGCAAAAACAACCCTATCTACAATGCCCATAGCTACCACACCAAGGTGCCGCATCCTGCCATCATGCGTTACATCCTGCACTACACTCAGCCAGGGGACATTGTACTGGATGGTTTTGCTGGCACGGGAATGACTGGTGTCGCTGCCCAACTCTGCGGCAACCCCGATCATGAACTAAAGTCCAAGATTGAGCAGGAGTTTACATCCAATGGCCTTGCCAAGCCGGTCTGGGGCGCACGCAAAGCTATCTGCGGTGACCTGTCACCTATAGCAAGCTTTATCGCCTACAACTACAACACCCCGGTGGACACCGCTCGTTTTGAACAAGAGGCCAGACGTATTCTTGCTGAAGTAGAAAAAGAGTGTGGCTGGATGTATGAAACCAGGCATACGGATGGTTCCAAAGGCCGGATCAACTACACAGTCTGGAGCGATGTCTTTGTCTGTCCCGACTGTGGGCACGAGATTATCTTCTGGGACGCGGCGGTAGACAAGGAAAAGGGCGAGATAAAGGATGAGTTTACCTGCACCCACTGCCAGGCTTTGCAGACCAAGCGCAGCCTATCCAAGGCCATGGTCACCATCCACGACCGCGCTTTGGACCAGAGCGTCCGCCAGGCCAAGACAGTCCCGGTGCTGATAAACTATACCATCAACGGCAAGCGCCACGAAAAAAAACCCGACGCAACCGACCTGGCCTTGATCAAGAAGATCGAAGATTTGGAGATACCGTACTGGTATCCGACGGATCGGATGCCGGAAGGCGATGAGTCTCGGCGCAACGATCCTGTAGGAATTACCCATGTGCATCATTTTTATATAAAACGGGCGCTCTTTTCTTTAGCCTCATTATACCAAAGAGTACGTAAGTTAAAGACTATTCCTCATTTAGAATTTTCCATTGAGCAGACTGCTATTGGCTTATCAATATTAAACCGATATGGTCCTCATCATTTTAGTCAGGTAAACCGTAATTTAGCGGGAACACTATATATTGGATCACAAATATCTGAAGTTTCACCCTGGTACATATTGGATGGCAAGATAGAACGTTTGAAAAAAGCACTTCAGCAAATAATGAAGAGACAAGTTGTCACGACCCTATCAGCATCCAATAATATTATTAAAGAAAATAGCATTGATTATATTTTCATAGATCCACCTTTTGGCGCAAATCTCATGTATTCTGAATTAAATTATCTCTGGGAAAGTTGGTTAAAGGTCAAGACCAATAACAAGCTCGAAGCAATTGAAAACTCTTCTCAAAACAAATCACTTTTTGATTACCAACAAATTATGGTTCGCTGTTTCAATGAGTACTATCGGGTGCTAAAACCTGGTCGCTGGATGACAGTAGAGTTCAGCAACACTAGTGCGGCAGTGTGGAACAGTATTCAGACGGGACTTCAGCAAGCCGGTTTTGTTATCGCCAATGTTGCTGCACTCGATAAAAAACAAGGTAGTTTCAAAGCAGTTACCACGCCGACTGCAGTAAAACAGGATCTGGTTATCTCCTGCTACAAGCCTTCCAGCGAGTTTGACCAGCGATTCCGCACTCAGAGTGGTGATGTGAATGTCTGGGCCTTTGTTGATGAACATCTTGCCCATTTGCCGGTCAGCATCATAAAGGATCAGAAGACGACCGCCGTTATAGAGCGTAGCCCCAAGATTCTGTACGACCGGATGCTCAGCTTCTTCTTGATGCGTAACCTGCCCATTCCACTCGATGCAGCAGAGTTCCAGCAAAAGCTATCGGGTGTCCGATGGCATGATCTTCACATCAGACCAATTGGCTGAGTATGAGGCTCAGAAGCGCAAACTGGGTATAAACAATCAAACAACTTTTGTATTTGATGCCATCTACTCTGAGTCTGAGGCCATAGCTTGGCTCAAGGAAAAGCTTGAAAAGTCTCCAACTAAACGGCAAGACCTATATACGGACTTCCGTAAAGCCAATGCTACTACACGAAAAGGTGAGAAGGAACTGGAACTTTCGGTGTTGCTTGACGAAAACTATATCGAGGATTCAGAAGGGCGCTGGCGTGTTCCAGACCCCAACGAGGCCAAAGACAGAGAAGCCCTTCGAACCAAGACTCTTCTTAAAGAGTTCAACCAGTACCTTGAAGCCCTAGGCTCAGGAAAAGTTAAGAAGATCAAGGATGTACGCCTTGAAGCCTTAAGGGCAGGATTCCGGTATTGTTGGGAAAAGAAGGAATGGGCAACCATTGTCAACCTGGGAGACAAGATACCGCAGAACCTCCTCATGGAAGACGAGCAGCTTCTTATGTATTACGATATTGCACAGGATAGGATGTGATGAAGGCCATGGAGGCGTACCGATGATTGTAGGCATTACAATTCGAAATTTTAAAGGGATAAAGGAAATTGTCAATTTACCCTTGGAGCCTTTTCATGTACTTGTCGGCCCAAACGCATCAGGCAAGACTACGTTTCTCGATGCAATAGACTTTGTGCGCGATTGCCTAATTGATGGCCCTAAACAAGCTGTAAAATCCCGGAATGTTTCAAATTTCAATGACCTCACTTGGATGAAGCATGGTGGAATCATCGAGGTTTCGATCTGGTTTGACTTTTCTAGGCAACGTAAACAGCTTTTTGATTCATTGGTGTTATACCGACTTGCTATCAAGCAGGATATCGATCATGGAGTCTGTGTATCAGAAGAGGTTCTTCAGAGATATTCTAAAAGCTGGTTGCCTGCAGGAACTCATTTTGCTTTTAGTGATAGAGTTAAACCAGCAAGATTGCTCGGTAAAACTTCTAAAGGAACAGACTACTATGCGCGTGAGACAAGTAGTTATCAGGACTCTTTCAATTTTGGTATAGACAAGCTGACATTGGCTCTTACACCCCCCGATGAAGAGAGGTATCCAACAGCAAACCTGGTAAGAAAATTTCTGATGCAAGGTATTCGATATATTCAGCTCGACAGCCCTGGAATGCGACTGCCATGTTCTACAACGAGAAGTGCCGAACTAGACATGGATGGAACTAATATTGCCCGAGTAGTAAGTCGCCTGATAGGCAGAAAAAATGGAGAAGAAATAAGCTGGATTCAGGATGACTCGGATCTTGTTCGATGGGTAGATCATCTCAGGTTCGCCTTGCCAGACCTAAAAAATATCGGATGCTCTCGCAGAATCGCAGATAATGCTGAATACCTAATCGTGCAGTATGAGAATGGCCTTGAGGCACCTAGTTGGGTACTGAGCGATGGTACATTGCGCATGATGGCTTTAACTCTTATAGCTTTTATGCCGCCTGAATCAGCCATGTACATGGTTGAAGAACCAGAAAATGGCGTTCATCCAAAGGCGCTTGAAATAATAATGCGTTCACTTGCTACTATTCCATCCTGTCAGATGCTCGTTGCAACCCATTCCCCTTTTGTCGTGCAACAAAGTGGAATAAAGCCACTATTATGTTTTAATCGCGGAGCCGACGGAACAACTATCGTGCGTGGTATAGATCATCCCATTTTAAAGGATTGGGATGGAGAACCAGATCTTGGTATTGTCTTTGCCGCTGGAGTGCTTGAATGAAGGACCTTTTTGTTCAAGCCGCTGACATGGATGCTAAAATGTTCATCTACTCAATATTACAGAAACATAAGGCTATCGGTATACGACCGATAACTTTTGATATTGAAGCGCATCCGTTGCATGATAGTGGTATGGTTAAATCTGGCGCTGAACTTTCAAGGCTCAAGAAAGGGAAGTATACAAAAATAATCCTTATCTGGGATCACGAAGGTTCTGGCAGAGAACATAAATATCAAGCACCGGAAATTGAAGTACAGATCAGGCAAAAACTCGATGTTATAACCTGGAGCAATGATAATGATGCAATAGCATTGGTTCCTGAACTTGAAACATGGTTATGGCACTGTAAACAAGCAATTGCTAGTCATTATTCCTTGGACATCCAATCCTTGGACAGGCTGATAGAAGTTGCAGCAAGGCAACTTGGAATGGCGTCAGACAGAGCGATGTATGTAAAGCCTAAAGAGTTATTCGAGTTGCTGGTCAGGGATGGAATAGGTAGGACCATATCTCCTAAAGATTTCCAGATGATTGGTCAATATGCTGGAATCCATAATCTGGAAGCATCTAAGACTTTTCTAAAACTGCGGACAACTTTGAGATCATGGTTCCCGGTAGAAGAGACATAATGATGAGCATAACTATTCCTACTACCCAAGGTACTAACCAAGCTACTAACCAAGCTGACGACCAAGTCGAGCACCAATGACCTATCACGACAAACAGGTTGAGCTGCTTTCCTCGCGGACGACCTTTGGCAAGAGCGTGTCCCGGATCAGGGTTCTCGCCGATTCCCAGGTTCTCGATGTGCCTACTGAAGAACTCAAGGATGATGAGGTTGCTGTATCAATCCACGAGCTTGCCTTCAAGGCTATGGCGGCGCGCATCCGGACCGAGGTTGCTGCCCGGGCGGCGCTAGCTCCGCTCGAAAGCAACATCATCCCCTTGCCCCATCAGATACTCGCCCTTGAAAAGGTCATGTCCGGAAGCTATCTACGCTTCCTCCTTGCCGATGAAGTGGGCATGGGCAAGACCATTGAAGCAGGTCTGATCCTCAAAGAGCTGAAACTGCGGGGCGTTGTAAAACGCACCTTGATCATCGTGCCTGTTTCGGCCATGCAGCAGTGGCGGACCGAACTCAAGCAGCATTTCAATGAGTCTTTTCATATTTACGATTCAGAGTATATAGGAGCCCTTGCCAGAACCTTCTCGAGGCTGGAAGCCGAGAATGAAATCAACATCTGGAAGACCCATAATCAGCTTATCGTTTCGATGGATGCCTTAAAGCCTGTGGAATCCCGGCAGAACTGGAGCAGGGAACAGATTGATGAATACAACCGCTACCGTATCCAGAGCGTCATAGAGGCAGATTTCGACCTTGTCATTATCGACGAGTGCCACAAGGTTGGCGGCGGCTCCGCGCTCGTTGGACGCTTCCAGATGGCCCAGATCCTGTGCAACTCCATCCCCAACGTGCTCCTGCTATCTGCTACCCCGCATCGTGGCAAAAGCGACCATTTCAGGCGCTTGCTGGGACTCCTCGATGCTGATGCATTCACCGGTGATGGAATGCCTACCATTCCTGAACTTGAACCGTACGTTATCCGCACTGACAAGCGCCGGTCGATTGATTATGAAGGCAAACCGCTCTTTAATTCCCGCCATACCGAACCAGTCATTGTTCAATATGACCAAGGTCGCCATGCCCGACAGATGGCTCTCTATGAAGACCTTACCGAGTACGTGGTGAATGGCTTCAATCTGGCATCGACTACCAAGAATTCCTCCTATGGTTTTGTCATGATCCTCTTCCAGCGCATGTTGTCCAGTTCTACCCAAGCTATTCTGGACGCCATGGAAAAAAGGGTGGCAAGGCTCACGAGCGAGCGGGATGACGCCAGTCGGGAGTCTGTCGCTGCTGAACTACTCGAGCTTGGATACTCTGGCCAGTTCGAGCTTGACTTTGAGTCCAAGGTCACCACAGCCTTACAGAACACAAAAGCCGCCTATGCCACGGAACTCGAACTCCTGAACGGCCTCGTCAACCAGGCCAAAGAGGTTATTGATCGCGAGCTTGACGCAAAACTTGAATACCTCATTGACCGGATGAAGGAGATCAAGAGCCGTGAGGATGATCCGGACACCAAGTTCATCATCTTCACTGAATTCACCTCCACACAGCGGATGCTCGTAAAAGAGTTGTCCGAGAGGGCTGGCTATGTCTGCGTAGCCATCAACGGGTCAATGGATTTCGAGACACGCGTTGAAGCGCTCAAGACCTTCAAGGCAAAGGCTCAGGTACTTGTCTCCACCGATGCAGCCGGTGAGTCGCTCAATATGCAGTTTGCCCATGTGGTGTTCAATTATGACATGCCCTGGAATCCTATGGTCATTGAACAGCGTATTGGCCGTGTCGATCGTATCGGTCAGTCTTTTGAAGTGCTCGCGGTCAATATCATGCAGGGCAACTC
Organism: Spirochaetota bacterium; assembly: GCA_008080685.1. Taxonomy (GTDB): domain Bacteria; phylum Spirochaetota; class Spirochaetia; order Treponematales; family Rectinemataceae; genus VKGY01. Next base: position 6,404 of record VKGY01000077.1, on the reverse strand, counting down.
GGTGGACGAACGGGTCTACGACGTCATTGAAACCAAGCTGGGGCAGATCATGGCAGAGCTTGGCATCGACAAGACCAGCGATGTCCTTGACAGCACCCTTGAACGCGAAGGGGTCAACAGCCTGTTCCTGGCTTCTCTTCTTGACCCTGAAAAGTTCAAGGCCCAGAGTGAAGAATGGCTCTCGGATATCAAGAAGAAACTCCATGACTACCGAAGCACCGAAGGCTCACTGCCAACGATAGACTCAAGCCTCATAAAAACCACCAAGTCGGATGAGTATCGGCACAGCCCGCTCCCTGTCTGGCTCGAGACTGCCACGGCATCCTGGCTTAACTGGAAGGGCCTTCCCTGGTCACGCAACCTTGACGGTATCGTCGCAAGCTTCCCTGGCTCGGTGGAAAAGGCCTACACCTTCGATACACATGCAAGTCTGGAGAATCCAATTCCTGAGCCACTTACCCTGCAACACGAAGTTATCCAGCGCATGTTCTCAGACGCCGTTCCACTCACGGACCAGAGCCGTATCCCCGTATTCATTCCAGATTCAAAGGATCTCCCTCTAGGCGTTTGGACCCTGTGGGAACTCTCCGCATCGAACGAGTACGCCTCACGATCAACGGTGTACCCGTTATTCTTTTCAGATGAAGGCGACCTGTTCCCCGCGTTCGCCAACGACCTCCTGATAAAGATTTCCCAGTCCAGCCTTGGTGGTAGAGTTGCAGACTCACCTCAAGATAGACCACCGGATGATCTTGCAATCCTGTCTATGAAGGCCGAGGAAGCACTCAGCGCACGATATGGCGAGATGGAAGCCCTGGTCCTCGAGACTACGGACAGAATACGAACCAACAAGGCAAAAGCCTTTGATTTTCAAGCCCGGCAGATTGGACGAATAGGCATAGAATCCATCCGCAACTATCGCTTGCAGCGGCTGGAATCGGAACGCTCGGATTGGATCAGTACCTACAGTGCTTCGGCTCGCGTGGTTCCCGATCTTCGTTGCCTTCTTGCTCTCAGGATACTGTATGAGTGATTGGGTACGAAAAATTGTTGAACGCCTGACTCCAGCCAATATCAACCAGGTTCTCGTCTGTGATCCCGACGGTCTATTTTCCTATGAAATTGTAAAGAAAGCCTTCGAGGCTGAAGGATATGAACTATTCCTGACAACCTCTGCCCTCGATGCCCGCCGACTGTACGAGCTGCATCTTCGGGGCTCAAAGGAGCGACGACTACTGGTTGTCGAATCCTCCTACTCGCCGAGGCCGGATATGGTCCACGCCATCCATGTCGCCACCATAGGCTATGCAAACCTTTTTCCCTATTTCGATGCTGCCGCACTCAAGGGGCTTTCCTACAACGCGCTTTGTTCCCTGCATGATTTGCGGCCCTACGAAAGCCTGGGTTATGATGGCACCATCCGGTTCCTCCTCGAGAACTTGTACCATATCGACCTTCAGGCTCTCGAATCATCCAAGACCAAGGAACGCTGGCTGGCAGCACTCATCGATGTAGTATTTCACGAGGATGGCATGAACGCTCCTGTACGCGAGTATCTGTACCGTGAAGGTCGGATACGTCTCTCCCCTTTGGGAAAGGACATAATCGAGAGGGAATCCCTTTCTGCGTATATCAAGGAATCTATCAATGCCATCGCAGCGGGAACAGAACCGGCCTGCACCATTACAGAGCCACTCCTGCTAAAAGCCCTCAGCGGGCTTGTCGTACGCCGCTTGATCGAATCACAGAAGATCGGAAAAGAGCTGTATGAGACCCTTGATGCCAGGCAGAAGATATTCTTCCATGTCGATGCCGATGAGGAAACAAGCCAGCGCTTTGCTTCGCTCGTCTCCCAACTGGATGGCATTACCTCTGCCATACAGGACGTTCCCACGGAATGGCTGGACTTAGGGCCACTCATCGGAGAATCATACTTCCTCGCGCTCTCTACGAAAGACGGACAAAAGCTTGGTCGCCTAAATGCGTCTATAGAAGCTATCAACCATCGATTCCAGGTATTTATCGATCAGTATTACTGGCAGGGCTCTTATTGTTATTGATGGCATGAACGTCTGGCAGTGGCATCAGCTCAGTGTACTTCTTGGCAACGAAAACTTTCCAGTAAAGACCAGCACCATATTCTCTTATCTGCCCTCGATCACCGCCTGGTCACGCCAGGCTCTCTTTCGCGGTGGAAAGCCCGATCTCTCCGTAGGCACCGAAGTCGAGAAAAAGACCTTCTACGACTACTGGCTTAGTAGGGGATATGCGGCAAGTGAAATTAACTATGGTCGCTTTGACTCTGAACATCCACTAGATTTATCGTCATACCCTGGAGCGGAACTCGTGGGGGTAGTCTGCACTGATCTTGACGAGTTGATGCATGGCGCTCTTCTTGGCAATGCCCAGCTGTTCCAGGATAGCGATACATG
>VKGY01000077.1:0-3948 GCA_008080685.1 Spirochaetota bacterium | reverse complement strand
CGATACATGGATTCACAAGACCGGAATCGTACCTGCCATCCGCCTTCTACTTGATGCAGGCTATCGATGCTACATTACATCCGACCATGGCAACATTGAAGCACGCGGTACAGGCAGCCTGCCTTTGAATACACGCTGCCTTTCCAATTCACGGAGCAAGCGTCATCTCGAGTTTGTTTCAGCCGATCTTGCCAAGGATTACATCCAGGCTCATCCTGAAATGCAACTTAGCCAACGAGAAACTACTGTATTCCTTCGTGATACTTCTGCATTCGTCAGTGATTCTCTGGTCGTAACCCATGGGGGTAGTCATTTACTTGAAATGCTCGTGCCGCTAGGCATTGTGGGGTAATCATGGGTGAAAAGACACGTTTCATAGGAATCAACCAGAGAATCCCCTTTCAACTGATGGATAAACATCTCCGCATTTTCTTGCAAACAGGTAAAGTTGATCGTTCTGCCTTGAAAGAGGATATGGCGCTTGTATACGAGGGAAAGAATAGGGCTGACAAAGGAACCCAATTCGCCTGGAGAGTTCTTACCCACGATACAGTGTCCCTGGACTATATCAGGAAAGTTATTGGAAACGAGAAATATGCCAATCTCAAGAGTTCTGACCGTGCCGCTCTCATTCTGGCTCTTCTGTCCAATGCCTACCCGATCTTCTACGACACGATTGTAATACTGTCCAAAGTGTACAGGGTACAGAACTTTGTCAGCCGTTCCTACGTTACGAAGAAAATCGGTGATCTCTATGGTTCAAACAGGACGCTGGATATTGCACTTGATGCCATCTTCCCCATGCTTGTCGGTCTTGGCGTCATCACCAGGGTGAAGAAGGGTGTCTACCAGACAATTGCTAGAGTCGATCTCGTTGATGAACAGGTAGCAGAACTATTTGTTGCCAGTGGCATCCGTCTGTCTGGGGGAAAGCACATTTCTCTGGACGACTTTGATTACCGGGACTGGCACTTCTTCTTCAAGCCACCGATGCCGCCTTATAAAAGCCAAAGTATTATATCCGTTACTTCGACGGGCGGAAGGCAAGGATATGTGGAAGTGTCAGGCGACATGAGAAACTGACCCCCTGGCGACATGAAGTACACGGACCGAGCCGCTCCTACCTTGCCCAGAAAATAGGTGATCATTATGGTTCGAATAGGACGCTGGATATTGCCCTTGATGCTATTTCCCCCATGCTTGTCGATCTTGGCGTCATCACCAGGGTGAAGAAGGGCGTCTACCAGTATTTGCTGGGATCGATCTCGTTGATGAACGGGTAGCAGAACTCTTTGTTGCCAGCGGCATCCGTATGTCTGGGGGAAAGCACATTTCTCTGGACGACTTCGATTACCGAGACAGGCACTTTTTTTTCAAACCGCCGATGCCACCTTATAAGGGCCCAAGCATTATCTCAGTTACATCGACGGGGAGAAGGCAAGGGTATGTGGAGATGCGATCGAGTAATATAAAATAGCGGAATTCGGCTGCCGCACATCTATAAAAAATCCTGTCCCTCCTGCCTATCCTGTTGTCCTTGTCGTATCGGTCTTGATTTTTCGCGGTTTGCCTGTGTCAGAGACGTGCCTGGAATTCCCCTTTTTCTGGCAATTTATCATCGACGACGATACTCCGACCACATAAACCAAGGCGATTCAGGAAGCAGTTTCGACATATAAAAGGCTGCCCTCAAGGGCAGCCTTTTATAAATTATATGGATTGAAGTCTATTAGGCGCCATAAAGCCCGTCAATGATTTCGCAGTTCTTGGCAGCAAGTGTCTTGTCTACCCATGAGCGGTCGGCCGTGCCGTTCTGCGCGGCAGCAAGTTTGGAGGCATCGCTCGCCTTGAACTTACGGGCGGCATCGAGTACTGCAACCGCGTCTTTCTTTGGAATGATAATCACGCCATCCTGGTCTCCAAGAACAATATCGCCTGGTTCAACAGCAATGCCGCCGCAGGAGATAGGCACGTTTATCTCCCCTGGTCCTTCCTTGAAAGGACCTCCAGGCGTTGTGCTAGTCGCGTACACAGGAATATCCATTTCGGAAATTGCACCAATATCACGTATGGGTCCATCGAATATCAATCCAGCCACACCCTTAGACTTGGCATAGGTTACCATGATTTCACCAACGAGAGAGTGGCTCCTATCTCCCTCATTTGAAACAACAACCACATCGCCAGGACCTGCCATGTTGAGGGCTTTGTGGATCATGAGGTTGTCACCGGGTCGAGCTTTGACGGTAAGCGCCACTCCAGACATAATTTCATCCTGAGGCGAAGATAGAAGCAGTATTTCTGAGGATAAAGCACAAAGGCGATTCATTGTATCAGCCACGTTAGCCGTTGGAAGCTCCTTGAATGCTTCTACTAAATCCACAGGAGGGAGATCGCGTTTTAAAAATACTCTAAACCCTGTTGCCATAGATTCTCCTTTGTTTTGGCGCGAACTCTTTATTCTTTGCTCAACGGGAGAAGACGCTTGACCGTCTCTGCGTATTCGTCCCAGAATATGGAATACTGTTCCGGATCAAGGTAGCGGATAGTTAGCCCCATATCCGCGACTCTCTTTATATGCTCAGCCGATTCCATTACCTTCTTCATGGCAGCGCTCAGCTTGTTGACAATCTCTTTAGGAGTACCGAGTTGTAGAGCTTGAAACCTTGCTCTTCAAAGGTGGGAACATCGGGGTAGAAACGAGTGCGAACATCGTCCATAACTCCAAGAATCCTTACCTGTCCAGCTCTATGCTGAGAAATTACATCCGCAACGTTTCCAGTGTAAGCATCGACTTTTCCGCCTAAGAACGGGGCGATAGCAGCAGCAGCGCCTTGAGAGAAGTGTACAAATGCGAACTGAGCTCCGGACATCTCTTCCAGTTGGAGAAGAGCGAAATGCTCATCGCTTTGGATCCCCGAAGTTGTAATCGTGATTTTCTTGGGATTAGCTTTCGCTGCAGCTACCAGATCGCCAAGCGTCTTATAAGGGCTATTGGGCAGAACCGCAATGATTCCAGGATCCACGATATGTAGCGCTAAGAGATCGAAGTTTTTCTTCGTATAGGTCGCCTTCCGGTCCGGATCGATGTAACTAACGACCGCCGAAGGAAAGTTGATTGTGCCAAAAACATACCCATCGCCCTTCGCTCTTGCCAATTCGGAATACATTATCTGCGAGCTGGCACCAGGTTTGTTCATAGGAACGATCGACACACCAAGTTCACTCTCAAGACCAGCAGCCATCAAGCGAGCGCCGGAATCGGTTCCGGAGCCTGCTGCAAAGCCTATCCAGAGCTGGATGGTCTTACCCTTGACAGGCCAATTGGCTTGTGCGGAGAGAGGTGCAAGGCAAAGCGCCAAGAGAGTTGCCAGAGCTACTGTCACCATAAAAGTATTTGATTTCCTGTGATACATTACAAAGCCTCCTCTATAGTATTCAGGACGAAACTCGTCCTATTTCCAAATTTGTTCCACACAGAAACAGGCCGATATCAGACACCTGCTCCGCTGACTTTTTCTTTCCCTTTCCTGAACAACTTAAAGGCTGGCGCAATCAGAATAAGCGCCGCCACCGAAAAGAGAGCCGCTGAAAGTGGTGTCTCGATAAAAACGGAAAAGGAACCCTGGCTTATCTCCAGAGATTGCCGCAGAGCTCTCTCCATCTGCGGACCGAGGATGAGCGTAAGAATGAGCGGAGCCATGGGAAATTCCATTTTTTTCATAAAAAAGGCGAAAATCCCAAAACAAAGCATCACCATTATTTCAAAAACACTATTGTTCACACTGTAAGCGCCAAGGATCATAAAACCGAGAATAACTGCAAATAGAAGACCATAAGGTATCTTTAAAATCTTCACCCAAATACGGATCAATGGCAAATTAAGTATTAGAAGAATTATGTTACCAATAATAAAACTAGCGATAACTCCCCATGCTATGTCGGCAT
>VKGY01000076.1 GCA_008080685.1 Spirochaetota bacterium | reverse complement strand
CTTAAGGCTGAAAAAGAAGCCCTCCATGCGGCCAAGGCTTCCATGTCCGAAGCTCGGCTTGCCGAGGTCCAGGCCGAGGAGTCAAGGCTCAAGGAACTGCAGGAAAAGCCCGACAGTCCGGAAGCCTTGGCCTCCATCCCCTCGCTCTCCCTGGCTGACCTGCCTCCCAAGACCGCGGCCATACATTCCCATGCGGAACCTTTCGCCCCAGGTACCACCCTCCTTTTCCACGATCTGCCTACCTCGGGCATACTCTACCTCGACCTCGCCTTCCCTATGGACAGCCTCCACAATCGACTCGTGCCGTACATCGGAATCCTCGGCCGCCTCCTCTTGGAGATGGGCACCGATACGATGGACTACATCCAACTCGGCCAGGAAATCGGCATCCACACCGGCGGCCTCGCAACCACAGCCCTGGCCGCCTCGGCATGGAAAACCCAGAAATTGGTCTCCCAGTACATCCTGCGGGCAAAAACCCTCTCCCACAGGGCGCCGAAGCTTTTTGAGCTTTTGGGAACCGTGCTCACCAAAGTGAAGCTGGACGACAAGGAAAGGCTGCGCCAAATTGTGCTGGAAGAGAAGGCGGACGCCGAGTCTTCGATAATCCCCGCGGGCCATAGGCTGGTGAGCCTTCGCATGAGGTCGGGCTACACCGAGGCAGACGCCTTGTCCGAGCGCATCGGAGGGATTGACCAGCTTTTATTCCTTCGCGGACTTTCGGAGAGGATCGAGTCCGATTGGACTGGCGTCCTTGCAGACCTCGAGGATACGCGCTGCGCCGTGGTAAACGCCGCTGGAGCGGTAGTCAATGTCACTTTGGACAAAGAAAACTTTCTGTCTGTAAAACCAGCCTTGCAGGACTTCATCGCATCCCTTCCCAATTCCCGACGTGAGGCCCCCTTGGTTCGGTCGGCAAGGAAAAATCCACGCCTCGAGCTGCTCACAGCCCCCAGCCAGGTCAGTTTCGTAGGCACAGCCTTTCCCCTTCCCGCGGCCGATCCCCGGGCCGGCGCCTTCCTGGTAGCCAAGAAATACCTGGACACCACCTTCCTTTGGGAGAAAGTCCGAGTCCAAGGCGGAGCCTACGGCGGTTTTTCCACCTACGAGTTCAACTCCGGACTCTTCACCTTCCTCTCCTATCGCGACCCCAACCTGGAGCCCACCCTTGGCCTCTTCGCCCAAGCAGGGGATTTCCTCAGGGCCGCCGCCCCGTCCCGGGAGGAGATCTCCAGGTCGATAGTAGGCACCATCGGCGATGTGGACGCCTACATGCTCCCCGACGCCAAGGGCTTCACTTCCCTGGTGCATTATCTGACAGGCTACCGTCAGGAAGACCGCCAGATTATGCGGGACAGGATTCTCGGCGCAAACCGGGAGGACTTCGCCGCCCTGGGGGAGGAACTTTTGTCCGCAGCCGCTCAGGCCAGTTCCGCGGCGATTTCCTCGGCCCAGAAAGCGGAAGAAACAAAGTCTAGGCGGGGCGATGCACAGGTGACCAAGCTGCTCTAGCGGAGCCTATTCCTGGTTTTGGGTTTTCGTGGTAGTCTTATTTAAAGGCGGTACCCCAGCGTCATCGGCCTGGGAACCTTGGGGCTTTCGGACTACAATCCTTACTACGACCATGTCGCGGCGAGGCTTTCCGTGCCGGTGGGAAAGGGCAAGGTCGCCTACGATTATGCCGCGGTAGGCATGCAGCGCTGGTACGATGGGGTTGATGGATCGAGTTCGAGCAATCCCAAGCCCAAATACCTTTTCTTCCACCGCGCCTCCTGGACCGGGCCTAGGTTTTCCATCGGGCTTACGGAATTGAATTTACTGGCCGATGTCACGCCGGACTTCCAGGATTGGGATCCCTTCCTTTTCTACCACAACTTTTTCAACAACCACCACAATGTCATGATCAACGTGGACCTGACCTGGACTCCCGCCGAGTCGGTGGCACTGTACGGCGAATTTGTCATGGACGATTTCCAGATCGGCGCGGAAGGGGGGAACCCCAACGCCTTTGGTTTCATGGCCGAGGCTGAGTACATCATTCTCCCGGGATCCAGCCGCCAAGGTCCCAAATTCCTCGATTCCGACTACACCTACCGCATTGGCGGCAGGGCGGAAAAATCGGGCCTCACCGCCCGACTCGAGGGTTACCTCCTCTCGACTTACCTCTACCGGCGCAACCAAACTGTTCCCGAGGAGGCCTTTACCGCCCGGTACCATGTGATGTCCAACTGGTCCAACGGTTCGCGCCTGGTGAGTCCCTTCCTGGCCACCCCCCTTGCGCCGGACATGGCGATGGGGAGGCTTTCCCTGGCCTGGATGGACTATCCCCTTGTGGCATCCTTCTCCTACGAGTACCGCCTGAAGGGTTCACAGAGTACGACAAAGACCTATGACATAACTACTCTGGACGCTTCGGTTTGGCTCTGGCCCACCAGCCCTACGCCGGAATCCACCTTCTCCCTGGATGCAAGCTACCGGCTAGGCGCCCTGTGCCATGCCACGGCGAAGGCCCAGCTTGTGCTTGAGCAGAGCTCTTCGGCCATCGTCAATCTGGGCGTGGGCTTCGCGAGGAGATTCGAGGCGAGAAAGGGGCCTTCGTTCTAAGGGTTTTTTCCATATACACGGCGCCGGGAAGGGGGTTGTAGATATAGGGATCCCTTTCCTGGAAGCCCGCGGCGCGGTACAGCCCGAGGGCGGATTCCATGCTGCGGAGGGTATCGAGGCGCGCCTATTCCCAATCCCCGCGCCGATGTGGCTACGTAGAGGCGCTTCATCTCGCAGGCTCCGTCTCCTAAGTCGCGCAACGCTACCATGCCGACTAGGCAGCTGCTCCGCTGGGCCACCAGGATCGCCCCTTTCGGCTCGGCGTACTTTCCCGGAAGTCCGGCGAGCTCTTCGCTCAAGCCCTGGTACTCGATGTCGACACCGATGCTCCCGGCATACTCCCTTATGAGCTCCCCCACACGATCCATGTCGCTGGCGAGGGCTTTGCGATAGGCGATTTCACTCTTCATAGGAAATTGGGCGCGTTGGCCGCTACTCTTCCGATTTCCAGTATTCAAGCTGGATGTGGTAGCCGTTATGGCTAGCATAGATTACTCCCTTAGATGGAGCCTCAGAAGTAGTATCTAGAATCGGGTCTATTGATTTTTCTTCCACATCGAAAGTCCTATCGAGGAACAAAGGACCGTCAGTTCTTAGCCAAAGTTGAAAATATCCATCTTGCACGTCATCCAAGAGGGAAATTGGGTAGTCAACCCAGAGCTTGTATTTGAAATCCCAACTACTTCCGCTAAGGGTGTAACTTCCAGAATATGTTCCTGGTCGTGATAAAAAATAATTATTATNNNNATTTCCCAGAACATCCGGAGCGTCGGGATTATCATCCTCAAGCACCTGTAGAGTATATAGATCGTCATCCCAATAATACGCCATATATACATCACTTGAAAAAATGGCACAGGACGAAAGAATGAGGCCCAGGAAAAGGGTAAAGGCAATCTGCTTTAAAACACGCATGGCAACTCCTCAGGCCAAAGGTATAGCTTTAGGTCCAAACAGGTCAACAAGGGGTCAGACCCCTTGTTGACTTCTGCGGGCTACTCGCGATCGAGGATCTCGGCCATTTCGACGATGCGGACGAACTCCGCGCGATAGCCTTCCAGGTCTTCGCCCTTGGCTCTCCGGGCCCGCTCGAAGAGGGCCTGGTAGGAGGCCTGGGCCTTGTAGGGGTTGTCCCGGAGCAGCATGCCGAACTCCACCACGGCGGTGGCGAAGCGGAAATCCTCGTCCAGGTCGGCCTCGGCCACAAGGAGGGCTTTCTCGAACAGGCGGTCAGTCACGAGGATGCTGGCCTCGGCTCCGTCTCCAGGCTTCTTGTGGACTAGCTCGTAGAAGGCGGTGACCGTGTGGCCAGAGCCCATCTCGCCTGCGTCCTTCGTGTCGTCGTTGAAATCCTCCCGGGCGAGAAGGCGGTTTTCGTATCCTATGAGCCTGTACTCCGCCACCTTGGCAGGGTTGAACTCAATCTGGACCTTCACATCCTTGGCCACGGCGAAGAGGGTGCCCCAGATTTCCTTGCCCAGGACCTTCTTGCCTTCCAGGAGATTGTCTATATACGCGTAATTGCCGTTGCCCTTGTCCGCCAGGGTCTCCATCCGGGAATCCTTGTAATTGCCCATGCCGAAACCCAAGACGGTGAGGTAGATGTTTTCCTTCCGCTTGTCTTCGATGAGGCGCTCCAACTCGCTGGTGGAGCTTACACCGATGTTGAAATCGCCGTCCGTGGCGAGGATGACCCTGTTGTTGCCGCCCCGGATAAAATTGGCTTTGGCGACGTCGTAGGCGAGGCGGATTCCCGCGCCACCGGCGGTGGAGCCGCCGGCTTCGAGCTGGTCGAAGGCGGCGATGATGGTTTCCTTTTTCGATCCCGGGGTGGGGGGCAGCACAAGGCCGGCGCTCCCGGCGTAGGCAACGATGGCCACCCTGTCCTCGGGCCTCAGCTTTTCCACCAGGAACTTGAGGCTCGCCTTTAGAAGAGGAAGCTTGTTGTCGTCGGACATGGAGCCCGAAGTGTCCAGGAGGAACACAAGGTTGGAGGCGGGGAGATTCTTTGTTTCCACCGTCTTGGCCTTGAGGGCTACGCGAAGAAGAAGATGGGCGGGATTCCAGGGCGCGGGAGCCATGGCGTAGGCAGCCGCCACGGGATGCCCGCCGGACGGCTCAGGGTAGGAATAATTGAAATAGTTGACCATTTCCTCGATGCGCACCGCGTCCTTGGGGGGCATCTCGCCCATCTCCATCACGAAGCGCCGCAGGTTGGCGTAGCTGGCCGTATCGACATCCACGGAAAAGGTGGAGACAGGATTGTCCATGCTCTTCTTGAAGGGATTGTCCACGATCCTGTCGTATTCCTCGGTGTTGAATTCGCCGGGCTGGCCAGAGGTCCATGAGGGCGGCGCGGATTCGGGAAGCCCGGAGCCGGCCTTCATGCCCATGGCGTAGGCCACTCCGGGCGAGGGCATTGCGGCGGACGGAAGGCCTGTGGCGGGTTGGGCAATTTCGTAGACCACGCGATCAGACGACTTTCCGCTGGCGCAGGCCGCGACAAGGAACAGGGGCAGGATAATGATGAGTGTAAGGGCGAAGGGAGCCAGGGTTTTCCGAATCGACACGGCGCGCCTCCTCGAGAACACAATATCTACTTACCTACAACTATATCGCATTCCGTCAACCCTCCGCATGAAAGACACAAGACCCGAAGGCGTGGTAAAGTGACGCCGCATGAATATTCTTTCGATCTCCGGTGCCGCCGTCGCCCTCAAAGATGGGTATCTTTTTTCGGACCTCGACCTTGGCATAGAGGCGGGCGAGAGGCTTGGGCTGGTAGGCAAGAACGGCTCGGGAAAAACCAGCCTCTTGCGCCTCATCTCAGGGCACCTGGAGGCGGACAGGGGCAAGATAGCCCGACGGCGCGGACTCGCCGTGTCCAGTCTGGCCCAAATGCCGGTTTTTAATCCGGATACGACGGTGGGGGATTTTCTCTACGGCGGGGACGCGCCGGAGACGAAGCTTTACGCGCGGATGAGGGATTCTAGAGGCCGCGAGCACGCCATCCTTGAGGTTGAGCTCGATGCCTACGGCCCCGTTCCCCTTGAGAATCGGTATCTTTCGCTCTGCGCGGAGCTAGGACTCAAAGATCCCGAACGCCCCATGGCCACCCTATCCGGCGGAGAAGCCAAGAAGGCGGCCATAGCCCGCGCCTTGGCTCCCAAGGCCAACCTTGTCCTTTTGGACGAACCGACCAACCACCTGGACCTGGACAGCATAGAATGGCTTGAGTCCCGGCTCCTGGCTTCCTCCTTCGCCTTCATCCTCGTAACCCACGACCGCTGGTTTTTGGACGCTGTGGCGGATTCGATCCTAGAAATAGACCGAAGGACGGTTTTCCGCCATCCGGGGAACTATACCGCCTACCTGCAAAGGAAGGCGGAGCGCTGGGCGGCCCTGGAGGCCGCGGAAAACCGAAGGCTGGCGAACCTGAAGGTCGAACTCGCTTGGCTCATGCGGGGCGCCAAGGCGAGGGCGACAAAGAGCGAGCGCCGCAAGGACGAGATCCGGGCGATGCAAGCCCAAGCCCTGGAGCGTCCTCCCTCGAACTTCGAGTTCTCCTCCGCGGAAAGCCGGCTGGGAAAGAAAGCCGTAATTTTGAAGAAGGTTTCGCTTTCTTACGGTGAAAAACCTGTGCTGGACAACGTGGAGTATGAAATCCGTCCGGGAGAAAGGCTTGGAATAGTGGGACCGAATGGATCCGGCAAGACCAGCCTTTTAGACCTCATCTCGGGCAAGACAGGACCTTCCTCGGGGCGGATAGACCGGGGCGACACGGTGCGGATCTCCTGCTTTGAGCAAACCGCGGATTCCATCGATCCGAATATTTCCGTCCTGGATTTCATCAGGGAGCATGCCGAAAAGGTTCGGCTCTCCGACGGAGCTGCTCAAGACGCGGTGATCCTTTTGGAGCGCTTTGGGTTTGATAGGGACTTCCAGTCCATGCCCGTGGGCATGCTCTCCGGCGGGGAGCGAAGGCGGCTCCAGCTTGTCCGCGTCCTTTCGGAAGCCCCCAACATCCTTCTTTTAGACGAACCTACCAACGACCTGGACATCGAAACCATAGAGGCTTTGGAGGATTTTCTCGAAGCCTTCCAGGGTTGCGTGGTGGCGGTGTCCCACGACAGGGCATTTTTGGATCGAATCGCTCGATTCCTCCTGGTTCTTGATGGATTTGGGACGGCGAAGCCCTTCATAGGATCCTTCCTGGAATGGAGGGAAAGCCTTGAGTCCAAGGCTGAAACCGCCAAAGAGGGTGTTGCAGGTCCGGGACAAGGCCGGCAGTCCGCGGCGAGGAAAAAAAAGCTCAGCTTCGCGGAGCGCAAAGAACTGGACTCCCTCCTTCCTGAGATCGAAGCCCTTGAGGAGGAGAAACTTCGTCTGGAACGGCTGTTCTCCTCTCCCGGCGCTGATCCGGGGGAAATCCGCTCCGGCCATATCCGCTATGAGGAAGTGGGCGGAATGATCGAGGCAAAAACCCTCCGTTGGGAGGAGCTCGCCCAGCGCGAGGCCGAAGGATGAGCGGGGTTTTCGACGCCCTTTCCCCAGAAACCGTCCTTCAAGCGGTGGAAATGGCCTTCGGCCTCGCGCCAGACGGATCCCTTTTTCCTTACTCCAGCTATGTAAACCGTGTCTACGGCTTTGGCGATGAAAGTGGAAATTCTTATGTGGTAAAGTTTTACCGCCCAAACCGATGGACGCCCGAGGCAATCCTCGAGGAACACCGCTTTCTCAAGGATTGCGCCGAGGCCGAGCTCCCGGTGGTGGCTCCCTTGCCGGATCTATGGGGCGAAACCTTGCCGGCCATCGAACTGGAAGATGGATCGACTCTGTTCAACTTCGCCCTTTTCCCAAAACGGGGGGGGAGAAACTTCGAGCCGACGAGCGACGAAGATTGGCTGCGCCTGGGCAGCCTGACCGGAAGACTGCACGCGGTCGGCGCTCGGAGGCCGGCTCTTGCGCGATCACGGCTTGGGCCTGAACTGGCCAAGGCCAACCTTGGCACCCTCCAAAACCTGATCCACCCCGAATTTACCCAAGATTTTACGAAACTTTGCGCCTCCCTCATTGATTCCACCGCCCAGGAAGTCTCCTCGATTCCCGCCCAAAGGATCCACGGCGACCTCCATCGGGGCAACATCCTGGAGAGGCCGGGGGAAGGCTTAGCCATCCTGGATTTCGACGACATGGTGTTAGGGCCCCCGATCCAGGACCTGTGGCTCCTTCTGCCCGGCGACGCCGCCGAAAGTGCAAAGGAGCTTTCCCTTTTGATCGAAGGGTACTCGGAGTTCCTCTCCTTGGCTCCCGGAAGCGTGGCCTTGATAGAGACTTTGCGTTTCTATCGCATGCTCCATTTCCTGGCCTGGAGATCCCTACAGCGCGGCGACGCTTGGTTCGCCAAGGATTTCCCGGACTGGGGAGGCAGGGCATTTTGGCTGAGGGAGCTGGAGGATTTCAGGCGCCAGGCCGAAGCTATTTCAGCGGCCAACTAATCGAAGGTTGCCTTGGTCATACCGGGGACCTGTCGCAGGATAGGTGCGCAAAAGTTCCTCAATACTTTCCATATCGGCTTTTCCCAGTGCCACATCCACGGAATGGGCATTTTCTTCCAGGTATTTGATCCGCTTGGTTCCGGGGATGGGAAGTATTGTATCCCCTTGGTGCAGTATCCAGGCCAAGGCCAACTGGGCGGCGGTGCAGCCCAGGGATTCGGCCAAAGAGGAGAAGCCCAGAGCTAGTTTTCTATTGTTCTCCAGGTGGGCCCCTTCGAACCGAGGTAGGGTTCGGCGAAAGTCATCGGCGGACAAGGCTTCGAGCTCGGGCATGGCAGCGGTCACAAGCCCTCTGGAGAGGGGGCTGTAAGGCACAAAGGCAATGCCAAGCGCGGCGCAGGTTGGAATGACCGCCGCCTCGGGCTCTCTAGTAAGGAGGGAGTACTCGCTTTGGACCGCCGCCAAAGGGTATTCGCGATGCGCCTTCCTGATGGTTTCCACGGAGGCCTCGCATACGCCCACATATCTGACCTTGCCTTCCCTCACCAGGTCTCCCAAGGCGCCTGCGGTCTCCTCGATCGGCACCTGGGGGTCTACCCGATGGGCGTAATAGAGGTCTACGCGGTCAGTCTTTAGCCGCTTCAGCGATGCGTCGATCGCCTGCCTTGCATATTTGGGACTTACATCTATGAATTTTTTCCCCGAATCGTCGGTGCGGAAGCCGAATTTTGTCGCAAGGAAGACTTCTTCCCGCCTGTCGGCCAGGATTTCGGATAACAGCGTTTCATTTTCACCGTTCCCGTACATGTCGGCGGTGTCCAAAAAATTCACGCCCAGGTCCAGAGCCCTGTGGAGGACAGCGAGGTTTTCCGCCTTGTCGAAGGGGCCGTAGCGGCCCGACATGCCCATGCAGCCCAGGCCTATGGCCGATACCCTTTCTCCTGTCGTTCCCAGGGCTCTCTTTTTCATGGACTCTCCTTAAATTGCAGGGATGACGGGAAGCACAAGGCGCGAGGGGGAGAATCCGCCCAGATGGACGGTGTTGGTCGCCACCCGGAAGCTTCGGGCGGTTCCTTCAACCTCGCCGGTGTTCGGATTCACATCGAAGTGGGGAAAGTTGGAGCTGGAGACATCCAGGCGGATCCTGTGACCCCGGCGGAACAGGTTCGAGGTGGGGAAGGCCTCGATTTTTATCTCGTAGATTTGGCCCGGCTCCATGGGTTGCGGATTCTCCCAGGAATTTCTATACCGGGCCCGCAGGATGCCGTCGGTCAGGTTCATGGCGAAGCCCCGGGGATAATCCTTGCTGGGCGGATAGAGGTCGATGAGCTTGAGGGTGAAATCCGTATCCGGGCAATCGGAGGATACTTTGAGATGAAGGGCGACGGGTCCCGTGACCTCCAGGTCTTCCTCGAGCTCATCGGTTTCGAAAACCAGGACATCGGGCCGGGAGGCCAGGGGCAGGAAGGGAGGCGCGCAGCCGAAAAACCTTGGGTCTTCCACCTGGTCGAAGGCCCCTCCCCTCATGATCGGTTCGCCTGAAGTGATGGTGCCGCCTATGGAAGGAACCGGCTTGGAGGGATCGAAGCGATAGCTTATCCGCGCCGAGGGGGCATTTTCACAATGATGGTAGCACTCGGGAAGTTCCCGCAGCTTTCCCTCAGCCTGGAGGGCGAAGCTCCTCCACTCGGTTCCGGGCAAGGGCCAGGAGGATGCGGTCCGCCACTGCCCTCCGTGGTCAAGCCGACCGGAATCCTTCTTCTTTCCCGAGCCTCCGCCCATCCGGAAGTACCGGACTTCGGGGAGTTCAGCGACAGCAGCAGCGCCGCCTGCCGAAGCCTGGGCGCCGGATTTTTTTAACCAGCGGTCGAAGAAGGCGAGGCGCAGTGCGAGGTGATCCGGCGCGATGGAGCCTTCCAAGGGAGCCTCGGGCCCAAAATCAACATCCCCCGCGTAGCTGAGGCAGCGGTCTCCGTGGGTCCAGGGTCCCAGAATAAGGCTCACAGGTCCTTTATCCCTCGCCTTCATGCCGAGATAATCCTCCGTGGCCGTCCGGGGGTAGGGATCGAACCAACTGGACATGAAGACCGCGGGCACGTCGGCCATTTGGTCCATGTAGGCCTTGGCGCAGATGCCCAGCTTTCTCCAATAATCCGTGTAGGCGCCGTTGCGCCATTGCTCGAAGAGGTAGTCTTCGAATTCAGGCAGCCATCGCAGGGGCGATTGGCCTTTACGCCATGGGAGGCGGGAAAACCACGCTTCGATGTCCTTCATTTCTGCATGGAGGGCCGCAAGGAGCAATGGGTTGGATTCGGCCTCGGGGCTCTGCATGGCCTGGCGCATCGCCCAGGTTGCCTGCTTCAATTCAAAGGCTCCACCCTGGCGAGGCGTCGAAGAATCCCCCGGAATCCACGAACATGGCTTTGAGGGCTGGAGGAGACAGACAGGCTGCCGCCACCTGGGTGTGGGCGGCGTAGGAAAGGCCCATGGTGCCCACCCTGCCGTCGCACCACGGTTGGGCGGCCATCCATTGGATTGTGTCATAGCCATCCTCGCCCTCGGAGAGGTATTTGGTGAACTCCCCCTCGGAGCCGTGGGTTCCCCGGCAGTCTTGGTAGACAAAGGCATAGCCCCGGGCTGTGAAATACGAGGCTACCTCGGCACGGCCCAAGGGCTTGGGCTCTGTGACGCTACGCTCCGACCTCGAAGGAATGGTTTTTCCGTATGGAGTCCGCTCAAGGATGGCGGGGAAGGCGCCTGCCGCATCGCCTGCGCCCCGGACGTCAGCCGGAAGGTAGACGTCGGTCGCCAGGCGCACTCCATCCCGCATCGCCACCATCAGGTTGGAAAGAAGCGTGTTGTCTTCTCGGCTCATGGCGCGGACTCCTTCATTCCTTCAAATCGTTGAGATGGCAGGCCGACCTCCGCCCGGGAGCGATTTCCTTAAGCTTGGGAGTCTCCTCCCTGCACCGGAGCATGGCGTGGGGGCACCGCGGGTGGAAATGGCAGCCCGAGGGGGGATCCATGGGCGAGGGGATCTCGCCCTTTATGGGATTGTAGGCCGCTTTCCTGTCCTCCAGCTTCGGCACTTCCCTAAGCAAGGCCTTGGTGTAGGGATGGTTGGGGTCTCCGAAGATATCCTCCGTTCTTCCCTCCTCCACAAGGCGGCCCAAATACATGACCATCACCCTGTCGGAAATATGCTTCACCACGCCGATGGAGTGGCTGACAAAGAGATAGCTCAAGGAAAGATCTTCCCGGAGCTTCATGAAAAGGTTGAGGATCTGGGCTTGGATGGAGACGTCCAAGGAAGCCACCGCCTCGTCGGCGACGATGAATTCCGGTTGCACCGCCAAGGCCCGGGCTATGCCGACCCTCTGCCTCTGCCCTCCCGAGAACTGGTGGGGATAGCGATCCATATAGGCAGGATCCAGGCCGCACCGGCGAAGGGTGTCAGCCACCCATTCCCTCTGGCCTTCCCGGCCCACAAGGCCGTGGACCAGGGGCGCCTCGCCCACGATATCCTTTACCTTCATCCTCGGATTCAGCGAGGCGTAGGGGTCCTGGAAAATCATCTGTATCTTCAACGCCGCCTTTCGCTCTTCCCTGCTCCGCGCCGTGGCGGGATTGACACCTTGGAATAGGACATTTCCCGAGGTGGGTGGGATAAGGCCTGCGACCATCCGCCCCAAGGTGGATTTGCCGCAGCCCGATTCTCCCACCAAGCCTACGACCTCGCCCTTGGCAACGTTGAAATCGATGGCGTCCACAGCCCGGACGGCGCGGTTTCCCACCTTAACGCCCAGCCTGCGGGCGATCTTTTCCGAAAGATCCAATTCCCGGGAAAAAACTTTTGAAAGGTTTTCAGCCTTCAGGATCATACCGTCTCCTCCTCGGGATGGGGGTGGTGGCAGCGGCAGGTCCTTCCCTCTCCCAGGGAAAGTTCCTCGGGCTGTACATCGCACGCCTTGTCAGCCCTGGGGCAGCGCTCCTTGAATGCGCAGCCCGCTCCAAGTGCCAGGGGAGAAGGCATCATGCCGGGTATCTGGTAGAGTTCCTTTCCCTTGTCGGTCCTGGAGGGGACTGACCGTATGAGGCCCCGGGTATACGGATGCCGGGGATGGTCGAGGATATCGTCCACCGATCCGCGTTCTACGATTTTTCCCGCGTACATGACGCAGATTTTGTCCACCAGGCCCGCGACCACCGAAAGGTCGTGGGTGATCCAAATCAAGGAAGTGCCGCTCTGTGCGCAAAGGACGCGCATTTCATGGAGGATCTGGGCTTGGATGGTCACGTCCAAGGCCGTTGTCGGCTCGTCGGCGATGATCAGGGCGGGCTGGTTCAAAAGCGCGATGGCGATGCAGACCCTCTGGCGCATGCCGCCCGAGAATTGGTGGGGATAGGCGGCCAGCCGTTCTTCCGCGGCGGGAATCCCAACTTTCGACAGGGCCGAAATCGCCCGCTTCCTCGCTTCTTCCTTTGTCGTCTTGGAATGAGCCTGCACAGCCTCCACCATCTGGGTTTCGATGCGGAGCACGGGATTCAAGGTCATCAAGGGGTCTTGGAAAACCGCGGCGATCTTGGAGCCGCGCAAGGTCCTGCGCCTTTCTTCGCTCGCCGTGTGCAAGTTTTCGCCCTTGAAGAGGATTTCCCCATCAATGATTCTTC
>VKGY01000075.1 GCA_008080685.1 Spirochaetota bacterium | reverse complement strand
CCAATCCAGGTCCGTTGCCCTCCCTGCGGATTCCACAACGCCGCGACGGATATCAAGATCCGCTTCGGGGAGTCCTAGGATATCCGCAGCCTTGGAGAGAAGGCGATTTTTTATTTGAAGGCAGGCGACCCTGGCGGCCATCCCGTTCAGGTCGCTTCCGGTGCTGGCCGCAGTGGGAACGGTGTTGGCCACGGTTAGGGTTGTGGTCCTGGCGACATAGATCCTGTCCTGGGGTATGCCCAGGGTCCTTGCGGCCACCACAGATATCTTCCGAGCAACCTGCTGTCCCATTTCAATGGCGCCAGTGGATACGAGGACAGATCCGTCCGTGTAGGCGTGGACCAGGGCTCCTGCCTGGTTCATGGGAAGCTTGGTGAAGGAAATGCCGAAGCCTACGGGCATGAGGGCAGCGCCTTTTTTTTCCAAGGGGTGCGAAGCGTTGAAGGCGGCTATCTCTGCTTTGAGCCGCAGCCAGGAAATCTTTTCCTCCAACCTCGAGAACGCCTCCCTGGCGCGGCAGCGGACCAAGGGCATGCCGAAATGCGTGCTGTCACCCTCGGCGTAGAGGTTGCGCCTCTGCAGTTCATCCCGGGGCAGGCCCATTGCGGCGGCCAGGGCGTCCAAGGCCGATTCCATCACAAAAAAACCTTGGGGAGCCCCGAATCCGCGAAAGGCCGTGAATGAAGGGAGGTTGGTCCTGCACATGTGGCCGGTCACCCGCACATGGGGAACCTTGTAGGTGCCCGTGGCATGGAGGAGGGTGCGGGAGAGGATAGCCGGCGAGAGGTCGCAGCTTCGCCCTGAATTTTGGAAATACTCCGCTTGGAAGGCGATGAGCTTCCCATCCTTGTCCGCTCCAAGCTTAAAATCCGAACTATACGGATGGCGCTTGCCTGTGGCTCGCATATCGTCTTTTCGATTCAAGTAGAGCTTGACTGGCTTTTTTGACAGCCACGCGCCTAGGGCCGCATAGGCCGCCCAGGGCGCCGCCTGGTCCTCCTTGCCCCCGANNNNCCAAGACGCCTCGCCTCAACTTCGACCTTGTTCATGGGAAGGCCGAGCACCCGTGCGATGGCTTTCTGCACACCTGTCGGCCCCTGGGTGGAGGAGGTCACGAAGAGGGTTTCCATGTCCCTGAGCTCCGCATAGGCTCCCTGGGTTTCCATATAGACGTGCTCTTGTCCGCCTGATTCCACCCTTCCCTCGACCACGAAGGCGCATTCCTTGAAGGCGGACTCGGGCTCTCCAAACCGGATCGTCCTGGATGGGAGGATAAAGTCGGCCTTTCGCGCGGATTCCCGCGGATCCACCACCGCGGGAAGGTTTTCTCCCGCGATGAGGATGGCGGCTGCGGCTTTTTGGGCCAGGCTTTTGGTCTTCGCCAAGGCGAGAACCAGGGGCTGTCCCCAATACTCCCATTCCTTCTCGGGCAAGAGGGGTTCGTCGTCCTTTCCCGATCCTATCTGGTTTTCCCCCGGAATATCCTCGGCACAGATGATGAGGACTGAATCGTCGATCGCCAAAGCAGGCCGCGGGTCGATGGATACGATTCTTCCCCTGGCACTCTCAGAGAGGCGCAAGGCCGCATGAAGGCAATCCCTGGGCTCGGGAAGATCGTCGATATAGCAGGTGCTTCCGGTGACATGGGATAGGCTATCCGAGTTTTCGCTCATGGATACAGCTCCTTGGCCAGGCTCCCATTGGGAAAGAGGTTGAGGAAATTGGCCTGGACGAGTCTGCCTGTCATCTTTCTCCTATATTCCGCCGACCCTCGAACATCGCCAATGGGTGAAACCTCGACCATTGCGGCTTCTGCGACGCGATTCACCGTATCGCCATCTGGAGGGATGGGCCTGCCTTCCAGTTCTTCCATGGCCTTGGCTAGGAGAAGTGGCGTGGGGGCTACGCCGCCTGCGCTTATTTGTACGCCGTGGAACCGTCCCTTGTCTTCATGGAAAGCGATGGCTATGTTGACCGCCGCTATGTCCAGGTTTTCCCGTTTTGTAATTTTGGCGAAGGAAAACCTCAAGGGGCTTTCCGCCAGAGGGATGCAGATGGAGACGATGATCTCCCCCGGGAGGAGGTCGATTTTTTTATATCCGAGAAAGAATGCCTTGAGGGGAATCCTGCGTATGCCTCTGCCTTTGATTTCCAATTCCGCGTCCAAGGCAAGAAGCATGGAGGTCAAGTCGCCCACAGGGGATGCGTTGGCGATGTTGCCGCCTAGGGTGGCGAGGTTCCTGATGAGGGTGGAGGCGAAGGAGCTTTCGAATTTTTCTATGCCGGGAACCCATTCCCTGACAAGGGGAGAGGAGAAGAATTCCCTCACCGTGGCCGCGGCGCCGATGCGAAGGGCCTTTCTGCCCTGGATTTCTAGAATATTCATCCCCTCAAGCTCAGGCAGGGATTTGGCCAGGACGGGAGAGAAGCCTAGGGCTGGCTCAGGGGTGCGCACGTAAAAATCCGTTCCCCCGGCGACAATGCCTCCTGCGACGTCGCGAGTTTGGACCCTAGCGACAACCTTTGCCGCTTTCCTTTCCTGGATCCATGCACCGTAGGCAAATACCGACTGGGGTAAGACGCCTTGGTTTGCCAGGGCTTTCAACCTTTCAGTCGCCGTAAGTGGCAGGTCCGAGAACTCCGCCACAAGCCGTTCGGACGCCCTCCGTATCGCTCCGTAGCCTGTGCATCGACACAGATTGCCGTCCACGGCGGCCATGGCGCCGGGAAGGTTGAGCTTCTCAGGTTCGCAGATCCATCCTGTGAGAGCCATGATGAATCCCGGGGAGCAGAATCCGCATTGGCTGGCATTTTCCTCCAGAAAGGCTTTTTGGACAGGGCTGAGCCCCGGTCCCAAACCTTCTATGGTGATCAGGTGCCTGTCCGCAAGATATCCCGAAGCGAGGAGGCAGGAGGGAAGGGCCCTGTAGCGGAGCCCTTCCGCCTCAAAGCCGCCCACCAGCACCGCGCACGCCCCGCAGTCTCCTTCCCTGCAGCCTTCCTTAGTGCCCATGAGTCCGCATTCCTTCCGGATAAGGTCAAGGGCCGGCGAAGCATAGGGAGTGCTTGGGCTCAAGGCCGCGGCATTCAGAAACAACGAATATCCCTTCATCAGAACCGCCTTTATTCAATGGGTGTGGAACAATCCGACGGGCTGGAACTTTTCGACATCTATAAGACCCGTGTCGGTTATCTTGAGACTGGGAATCACAGGAAGGGCCATGAAGGAGAGGGTCATCAGGGGTGAATGGTTAGTGAGGCCTTCGGTTTTGAAAACTGCTTCGAATTTCCTAAGGCGATCGATGACAAAGCCCGAATCTGAATCGCTCATGAGCCCCGCAACCGGCAAGGGGAGGTCTAGGATTATGTCCTGGCCAATGGCGAAGACCAAGCCGCCCTTTATTTTGTTCAGATGCCTCGCGGCCTTGAAAATCGACGTGTCGTCCACTCCCGCGATGATCATATTGTGGGAATCGTGGCTTATGGTGCCTGCGATAGCCCCTCGTTTCAAGCCCAATCCTTTGATGAAGCCCTTGCCAATCCTCCCCGAGCCTGTATGGCGTTCTATCACAAAGATCTTCACCAGGTCGCGTCGGGTATCGGATACGCAAAGACCCGATTCAACTACGGGTTCCTCCAGCAGGTGCCCTGTGAGGATGGAGTCCTGGCGGGCTTCGATGACCCTGATCTGTCCGCTGGAATAAGGTATTGCGAAATCCTCGGCCTTGAGCCACTTGATATTGACCGAATCCCTGATTGCCAAGGGACGGGAAGCGATTTCCTCCAGCAATAGGCCGTCCCTGGCCACCAATCGCCCTTCTTTGAATACCTGCTCGGCTCTGAAGTTTGCGAGGCACGAGAAAGCCACCAGGTCGGCCTTGTATCCCGGCGCTATCGCTCCGGCCCGCCTGAGATTGAAGTAGCGGGCGGCATTGGTGGATGAAATCCTGAAGGCATCGACCGGATCGACGCCTTTCGCCAGAAGCAGCCTCAGTGCGTGGTCCATGTGACCCTCGTCCCGCAAGTCGTTGGAATGTCGGTCGTCGGAACAGATCATGAAGCGATGCGCCGAACCCGGGGTGATGGAGCCTATGAGATTGGAAAGGTCCTTGGCGGTTGAACCTTCGCGCAGCATGATGTACATGCCTTTGGAGAGTTTTTCAGCCGCCTCCTCGGCGGTGGTGCATTCGTGGTCCGATCCTATCCCCGCTGCGATGTAAGCCGAGAGCTCCGCGCCGGACAGACCTGGGGCGTGGCCGTCTATAGGTTTCCTAGAGTTGGAAAAAAGGGCGATCTTGTCCATGAGCCGTTGTTCCCGGCTCAAGACGCCCGGGTAATTCATCACCTCCCCGAGGCCTAATACCCGGTGATCCCGTAGGAAAGGATGCATATCCGAGGCGTATAGGGCACTTCCTGCGGTGTCGAATTCCGTGGCCGGCACGCATGAGGGAACCATAAAATATACGTCCAGGGGGAGGTTCTCCGAAGCTGTAAGCATAAAGCGCATACCGTCGTAACCGAGGACGTTCACTATTTCGTGGGGGTCGGCGACCACGGTGGTAGTCCCCCGGGGAAGCACTACTTTTGCATACTCGGACGGGCAGAGCAGGGAGGATTCTATGTGCACGTGGGCGTCTATCAGGCCTGGGGCAAGATAGGCTCCGCCCAAATCGATGCTCTTGCGGGCTTCAAGGCTATCGTCCACGCCTACAATCCTGCCTTTGTGGATGGAAACGGTTGCGCCTTTTCGAATGAGGCCAGCGAACACATCGACAACGGCGCAATCCACGAGATTGAGGTCGCAGGGAAGCTTTCCCACGGCGGCATCGATTAGATCCTTATCCATTGGACGCTAATGATACTCGGAAACTCCGCAACGCGCAACGAAAAATCCTGCGGATTTCCGGTTGCGCTAAACCGCCTTGAGCCATTATAGTGCGGATGTAGGAATTCATTCAATTCAGGAGGATACGCGGTGGAAAAGTATTTCAAGCTTAAAGAACATGGGACTACCGTGCGCACCGAGGTTGTGGCGGGCGTCACAACCTTCATGACCATGGCCTACATACTGGCGGTCAATCCGGGAATACTTTCGGCGGCGGGCATGCCCGCGGGAGGCGTATTCACCGCCACTGCCTTGTCCTCAGCTATCGCCACGGTTCTGATGGCCGTGTTGGCCAATCTCCCCATAGCCCTGGCTCCGGGCATGGGACTCAACGCGTTTTTCGCATTCTCCGTGGTCTTGGGAATGGGCTTTTCGTGGCAGCTCGCCCTGACCGCTGTATTCCTGGAAGGCTTGGTGTTCATACTTATGTCCCTCTTCAACATCCGTGAAGCCATAGTCGCATCCATACCCGCCAATCTCAAGAAGGCGGTTTCGGTAGGCATAGGGCTGTTCATCGCCTTCATAGGGCTACAGAACGCAGGCATCATCGTCAACAATGACGCCACCCTCGTGTCCCTGGGGACGGTGACCAAGGGCACGGCCCTCCTGGCCATCATAGGCCTGGTCATCACAGGCGTTCTTCTGGCCATGAAGGTCAGGGGAGCCCTCCTCATCGGCATCATCGCCACCGCCATGGTTGGAATCCCCCTCGGCGTCACCAAGGTTCCCGAAGGCTGGTCCCCGGTCTCTGCCCCTGCGGCGCCCCTCTTCCTTCAGTTCCAGTTCGACAAGGTATTCACCCTTGACTTCTTCATCGTTTTCTTTACCTTCCTCTTCGTCGATATCTTCGATACCATCGGCACCCTGGTGGGCGTAACCACGCAGGCGGGGCTCTTGGATAAAAAAGGTCAGATTCCCCGGGTCAAGCAGGCTCTCCTGGCAGATGCGGTGGGAACTGTGGCCGGCGCCGCCCTCGGCACCTCCACCGTGACCTCCTATGTCGAAAGCGCCTCGGGTGTGGCTGCGGGCGGAAGGACGGGCCTTACCTCCCTCACCACAGGAGCTCTTTTCCTGGTGGCGCTCTTTTTCGCCCCCCTCTTCCTCCTCATCCCCGGCGCGGCAACCGCTCCTGCGTTGATCATTGTCGGCCTCTTCATGCTTACCCCGATCAAGGACATCGACCTCTCCGATTTCACCGAAGCCATTCCCGCCTTCCTGACCATCATCATGATGCCCCTGTCCTACTCAATCGCCGAAGGCTTGGTCTTTGGCATACTTTCCTACATCGCCCTGAAAGCCTTCACCGGAAAGCTCAAGCAAATCCCCTTGGTCACCTGGATCCTTGGCGTGTTATTCATCCTCAAGCATTACATCTAAAGTGTGCTAAGCTACAAAAGGGAAAAAAAGGCGGGCCGGAATTTCCGGCCCGCCTTTTCTCATTTGTCTTCCCTCATGTAGGCAACACCAAGGGCCGCGGGAGCTCCGATTTTCTTGGAAAGCGCTTCCCACCAGGTCATGAGGACAAGGACGGCGATGGTTCCCAAATAGGGGAGCATATTGAGGAAATTCGCCGGAATGTTAGTGCCAGAGGCCTGCAGCCTAAATTGCACGGCGTTGATGCCCCCGAAAAGCAGGGCTCCCCAGATGGATCGCAAAGGGTTCCACATAGAAAAGATAACCAAGGCTACCACGATCCATCCCCGTCCTCCCGTGATGTTTTCCGACCAGCCGGGGGTGTAGGAAAGGGACAGGTGGGCACCGCCCAGACCAATAAGGGCTCCTCCCAGGATTGTGTACAGGTATTTTGACTTAACAACGTCGATACCCATCGCATCGGCGGTCTGGGGATCTTCACCGATGGATCTCAGCCATAGCCCAGGTCTGGTCTTGTAAAGGTAAAACCAGGTTAGCGGAATGAGGAGGTAGACCGCGTAGCTGATGATATCCTGCCTGAAGAGGGCGCCCGCTACGGGAATGTCCGAGAGACCGGGGATTGTGATGGGGGTGAAGCGGGCTGCCTTGAGTCCGACAAGCCTGAAGTTGTTTGTGGCAGGGCCAAGGCGTTGACCGAGGAAACTAGCGAATCCGGTTCCGAAGAGAGTGATGGAGAGGCCGGAGACCACCTGGTTGGCCCTCATGGTGACGGTGAGAAAGGCATGAAGGGCGGCCATGGTCGCGCCTATCGCCATCGCCACCCCATGAGCATTATTCCCTCTATGCCGAGGTTGAGGATCCCCGCCCTTTCGGTGAGGATTTCACCCAAGGTGGCAAAGATGAGGCTAGTGCCCGCCCGGGCGGTGATGGCGAGGATGGAAGCGAGCAGATCCATCATTTTTCTCCTTCAACACAGGCAAACTTAGGTTCCTTGCGGACGCGCCTGATCCGGAATTCCGTGAAAAGCGAGCCCGCGAGGAGGGGGAATAGGATAAGGCCTTGCATCACCGACCCCATGGCCGCAGGCAAGCCCATCATGAGCTGCACCTGGTCTCCTCCCACTAAAATGCCCGCCATGAGGATAGCGACGAAAGGAACGGCGAGAGGATTGAGCTGGGACATCCAGGCAATGATGATCGCCGTAAAACCATATCCAAGGCTCAAGCCTTGCTGGAGCCTGTGGGAAATTGCCGTCACCTCGAATGCCCCCGCCATACCTGAAATCGCGCCGGATAGCAATATGGCTAGGACTATGTTGCGTTCCACCCCTATGCCTTGGTATCGGGCTGCCTTGGGGCTGTTGCCTATGATGGTGAGTTCAAATCCCCAACGGGTCCGCTTTAGGATTATGAATAATAGGATTGCCAAGGCTGCGGCGAAATACATGCCGAAATGCGCTCGGCCGAAGACCCTGGGTAACCAGGCAGCCTCAGGAAAGAGGGCAGACCCCGGGAAGCCATAGCCCTTGGGATCTCTCCAAGGGCCGTAATAAAGGTATTCGGAAAAGAGTATGGCCACATAGTTGAGCATGAGGGTGACCAATGTTTCATCCACCTTGAGCCTGGTTTTCAGGATTGCGGGCAAGCCCGCCAAAAGAGCGCCAGCCAGGCTGCCTGCCGCTATCGCCGCAGGCAGCAGGAGGGCTGGGGGGATATTTTTCCCCCAGAAAAGCGCCATGCCGGCGGCAGCTACCCCACCCAGGGTGAGTTGCCCTTCCGCGCCGATATTCCAAAACTTCAGCCTGAACGCCAAGGCTACGCCCAATCCTGTGAGCGAGAGGGGAATGGCCTTGACCAAGGTCTCGCCAAAACCGTAAAGGCTTCCGAAAGCCCCGTGGAACATCGCTGCGTAGGTTGTGAAGGGGTTGGCGCCGAATACGGCGAGGACGATTCCTGTAAGGATGAGGGAGACGATAAAGGAAAGGGCGGGGACGACGACTAGGGCGGACTTTGAAATGTTCTTGCGCTTTTCGAATACCAGACTCATGGGGTTTTCACTCCGGCCATCAGAAGGCCTATAGTCTCTTCATCACAGGAAGTCGAATCAAGGATGGCCATGATCCGACCTTCGAACATCACCGCAATCCTGTCCGCGACCTGGACCAATTCGTCGATGTCTTCGGATACGAAAAGGACGCCCAGGCCTTGGTCTCTTTGGGCTATCAGCTGCTTTCTCACAGCTTCCGTGGCGCCGACATCCAGGCCCCTGGAAGGGTAGACCGCCACCAAGAGTTTCTTGCATGCGCCGATTTCCCGGGCAAGGATGGTTTTTTGGATATTCCCCCCAGAAAGAAACTTTACCCTGGTCTCCGGGCCGGGAGTGGATATCTTAAAAGTCTCGATGAGGCGCCGAGCCATCTGGGCTATTCGGCGCGGAAGGAGAAATATTCCGAAGGAGAGGGGTTTTCTCCTATATTGCTTCATCGCCAAATTGGAAGCGACGCTCATGTCTCCCACTGCGCCGACAGAAGACCTATCCTGGGGGATGTGGGCTGTTCCGGCCTTTATCACCGTAAGGGGGCTTTTGTTGGTGATATCCTTTCCGTCTATACGTATTTCTCCCGACTTAACCTTCCGCAACCCTGTGATCGCCTCCGCCAGCTCCCTTTGGCCGTTGCCCGCCACCCCTGCGACGCCGATGACCTCTCCGGCACGCACCGTCAAGTCCACATCCTTTAGGGCAGGGAGCCCCCGATCATCCAAGGCTGATACTCCGCGCAGCACTAAAACAGGCTCTCCGGGAGCGAAAGGTTTTTTATCCAGGTCGAAAAGAATTTCCCGGCCGACCATCATCTTTGCAAGGGCTGCGGGACTGGTCGCCTCCGTGACGGTTTGGGCTACCACGGCGCCCTTGCGCAATACCATCACCCGGTCGGAGAACTTCATGACTTCTTCCATTTTATGGGTGATGAAGATGGCTGATTTTCCTTCCGCCCTCAGGCTATGGACTACCTTGGCAAGTTCGTGGGATTCCTGGGGAGTGAGGACGGCTGTCGGCTCATCCAGGATAAGGATATCGGCCTTGCGGTAGAGAAGCTTGAGTATTTCAACCCGCTGCTGTTCACCCACAGAGAGCTGCCAAATGGAAGCTTCCGGGTTCACCTTCAGATTGTATTTATGGGATAAATCAAGAACCTCAGCTTTTACCTTTTTCATGTCCGGGACGAATTTCTGTTCCTCAATGCCAAGGATGATATTCTCCAGGACGGTCATGGAATCCACAAGCTTGAAATTTTGATGAACCATGCCGATACCAAGGCGGCGAGAATCTTTTGGGCTATGGATTTGCGCCTTATGGCCGCGAACGTAGATCTCGCCAGAGTCTTGGCGATACAGACCACAGAGAATATTCATCAAGGTGCTCTTTCCCGCCCCATTCTCGCCTAAAAGGGCGAGAACTTCTCCACGATAAAGGACCAAGTCTACGCAATCGTTGGCTACTACACCGGGGAAACTTTTTGTCACGGATCGCAATTCCACCAATGGGCGCTCGGATGCTTGTTCCATCTACCTTGCCTTGTCCTCTTGAAATAGGGTTACTAACAAAGCGCCCGCAGCGTTGGTACATGCCGCGGGCGCTCTGTAAATTTAAACACTGGGGGGAAATGGCTTATTTGACCCTGCCTGCCACGCCTTCTACAAACCAGTCCATGCCAAGCTGGGCTCCGTCAGGCACTACCTTTCCGGTTTCGTAGACGATCTTTCCGTTCTGATCCTTTATGGGGCCTGTGAAGATTGACCATCCGCCCAAGATTTTCTTGTGCGCCACATCGACTTCCTTCTTTACCGAGTCGGGAACCTTGGCACTGATGGAAGATATCTTGGCAACTCCGTCCTTAAGTCCGCCCCAGAACTCATGGGATTTCCAGGTGCCATTCAAAGCCTGCTGCACCGTGTTGATGTAGTAGGTGCTCCATTCCCAGACTGCGCTCGCCAGGACGGAATCGCCTACGAACTTGCCCATGTCGGAGTTGTAGCCGATGGAAAACTTGCCTCTTTCTTGGGCGGCTTTTTGAGGCTCCGTGGTGTCCTGGTGCTGGGCGATGATGTCGGCATTGGAATCCAGGAGGGCAACGGCGGCTTCCCTTTCCTTGACGGGGTCGTACCAGGTGTTGGTCCAGACTACCTTGACCTGGGCCTTGGGATTGACTGACCTGACGCCCAGGGTAAAGCCGTTAATGCCCCTGACGACTTCAGGAATGGGGAAGGCGGCTACATAGCCGATGATGTTGGTTTTGGTCATGCGACCGGCGATGATCCCCGTGAGATAGCGAGCCTCTTCAATCCTGCCGAAATACGTTGCCATGTTGGGGTTGGTCTTGTAGCCCGAGCAATGTTCGAAGATGACTTTTGGGAACTCTTTGGCAACGTTGAGCGTGTAGTCCATGTAGCCGAAGCTGGTGGTGATCAACATCCGGGCCTTCAGGAACGTTTTCAATGAACTTGGTCTCGATCTGGTTTCCGAATTTCTTCTCCAGGGCGAGGCGGCCGCGATCGTGTTCGTATGTCCATCCCAGGTCCCCTGGTGGGCCTATGTACACGAAGGCGATCTTAAGTGGTTTTTTCGCCTGGGCCGCCATGGGCGAAACCAGGGAAAACAGCATGGCCAGGGCCAACACACCGAAAATAAGCTTTTTCATCCACGACTCCTCTCGTCGCTCCGCGTCTGGAGTAGGGCCACCGGCCCTGGCGCTGAGAACGCACTCGGGATCATACTAGCCTTTCGGGAATCAGCTGTCAAATATATTTTATTGACTTTGGCTGGCTTTACTGGGTAATGAAGGAACCGGAGCTTGCTCCTGGGACAGCCTTGATGGATCCAAGGAATTTCATTGCCTCTTCCCTGGAGGCATAGGGTCCAACCCTTACCTGGTAGTAGCTCTTGCCGTCGATGTCCTTAACAATGATCCTCGAGGGATAGTTATTGTCCTCAAAGCCTTTTTTAAGCGCGTCGGCGCTTGTTTTTTGGATAAAGCTCCCGGTTTGGATCCAGTATCCCGAGGTAGCCGAGCTTGGAGCCGGCGGGGGGCTGGTTGGCTTAGCTACAGGCTTAGCTGCGGGCTTGGGAACGGGTTTGGGTGCGGGAGGAGGGCTGGCCTTGGCGGGTTCGCTGGGGGCTACCGCAACGGCTTTTGGAGCCGGCACGGGGCTTGAAGACGGGGCTGGGGCGGGGGGAGGGGCAACCACAATGGATGTAACCGGCGTCGTGGACGGCGTCGTGGACGGCGTCGTGGACGGCGTGGTGGACGGCGTCGTGGACGGCGTGGTTGTCCCAGGTTGTGTCGAAGTTTGCGCAGCGCTGTCTTCTCCGTACACAATGATTATGTCCCCGCCGTTCTGGGTACCTTGCGGGGCGGCGGATTGATCCGATCCTGGCTTGCCTGTGGCGGGCGGTAGGGCCAGATAGTCTTGGGTAGGGGTTTCAAAGGATTCTTTTTTACCCATGTCGCCGGGGGAAAAAACAAAGAATACTCCAGCCGCCACTGCGAGGATGAATACGCTGGCCGCCAGGCCGATCCACAAAAATTTCTTAGAATTCTCGGGCATGCAAAACTCCCTTATGTCCCCGAAGGGACCAACTTCCTCTATATCTATCGGAAGAAGGAGGGCTTGAGTCCAGTATTTTTGAGCGGGGAAGGCAATGTTTCCAAGGTCCTAGGGGTTTTCCGCCCAAAGGGTTTGGTAGTTCATCGAAGATTGTTGCACGAAGCTTCGATGGAAGTCCTTCATTATCAAAACCTTTTGAAGGATAGACATTCTGTTTGTGTTTGCATGAGTGGCATAGAGGAAGCGATTTACTTCTCAGCATGTTTTTATTAGCTGATCGCCAGGCGCACTATGCCCTCGCAGGAGCAACAATCTTCGATGAACTAAAAAAGGGTTTCCAAAACAGCCTTGATAGCCCTGTCCAAGGCCGCGAGATCTCCGTCGTTGTGGATGTAGACGATCTTGGGACCCTCGGTGGGACGCATGTCCCAGAGGTAGTGCTGGTTGGAAATCCTTCGGAGGATATCTCTGACCCCAAGGCCATCCCTTATTTGGCCACGCTTCACCCTGATGAAGAAAGGCGCTCGCATTTCGATTATGAGGTCGCAGGATTTGGCTTGGGGAAATCTGTACAGTAAGGCTGCGTTTATGCACACCCTTGGGTATGCCTCGATCTCTTGGTTGAGAAGCGAGAGCATCATAGGGTGGACGATTGCTTCATGGAGTTGGAGTTCCTCCGAGGAGGAAAAGACAATGTCGGCCAGGGCTCTTCGATTGACTCTTCCATCAGGCGAGAGAATGGCTGGTCCGAATGCGCGCTTGAGCTCCTCCCTGCTGGTTTCAAGGGCCTTGTGCCCCAGGATGTCCACATCGATGAGATGGAAACCCTCACGGGCCAGGGTTTGGGCGGCCTCGTTCTTGCCTGAGCAGTATCCGCCTGTAAGTCCGACTATGGTCTTCATATTCATGTATCCCTTGAGCCTATGGTTCAATGCATCTCGCCCCACGAACGGGCTGTCTCGATGCTTACCCGCAAGGGCACCGAGAGGATCGCGGCGCTTTCCATGACCTGCCGGATCATGGCTGCCGCGCTGGGCACGAGAGATTCCGGCGCTTCAAAGACAAGCTCGTCGTGCACCTGGAGGAGCATGGAAAGTTCAGGCATCTCTTTGCCGATTCGCAAATCCACCGCGAGCATGGCGCGCTTGACTATGTCCGCCGCGCTGCCTTGGATCGGCGTATTGACAGCGACCCGCTGGGCGGCCTGCCTTTCAGTCTTGTTCTTGGAGAGGATGGCTTCGATTTTTCTCCTGCGGCCGAACATGGTGGTCACATATCCCGAGGCTTCGGTTTCCTCGATAGTGCGCTGTATGAAATCCGCCACCCCGGAATAGGTGGAAAAATAGGCATCGATGAAACCTTGGGCTCTCCCGTTGGGTATGCCCAAGTCCCGGGCCAGCCTGAAGGCGCTCATGCCGTAGATGACCCCGAAGTTGATGGTTTTAGCGACCCGCCTTTGGTCCGGCACGATTTGGGCTTCGTCGACGCCGAAGATGAAGGCAGCGGTTCGCCTGTGGATGTCAACTCCGTCTATGAAGGCCTGTATAAGGTTTCGATCCCCGGAAAGGTGGGCCATCACGGCCAATTCTATCTGGGCGTAGTCCGCGGAAATCAAGAGGCTGCCTTCCGAGGCGGTAAAGGCCGCGCGGATGCGGCGTCCTTCTTCATCCCTGATGGGAATGTTCTGGAGATTGGGGTCCTTGCTGGAGAGCCTGCCCGTGGCTGCGCCGGTCTGGAGGTAGGTGGTATGCACCCTGCCAGACTTTTCAGCGAGTTCGGCCAGGGTATCCACATAGGTATTCTTGAGCTTCGCTAACGTCCGGTTCCGAAGAATGAGTTTGGGCACCGGATCCAGGGGTGCCAGGTCCTCAAGCACCGAGGTATCGGTGGAGAAACCGGTCTTGGTCCGCTTTTGCATGGGCAGCTTGCGCTCCACGAACAAAACGTCCTGGAGTTGCTTTGTCGAGGCGAGATTGAAGGGGTGGCCCACCAAATCCCAGACCTGCGCCTCGATCGCCTTGAGTTCCCGCTCCAGTTCCACACCGTAAGCCCGCAACATGGATGGGTTTACCGCGATGCCTCGGGCTTCCATGGCGGCAAGGATGGGTAGAAGGGGCATCTCCATGTCCCGGAAGATGGGGGACAGATTTTCTTTCTCTAATTCCTTCTGGAGATGGAGGTAGACTCGGAAGGTAAAGTCCGCGTCCTCGGCGGCGTAGGCCGTGGCGCTTTGGATTCCCACATGGGCGAAGGTGGTTCCCTTGGGCACTACTTCGCCGTAGGAGATGCCCTTTATGCCTAGGAGCCTCTGGGCGAGGCTTTCCAAGGAGAAGGAATTCATCTCCACAGCGATGAGCCAGGCGGCGATCATGGTGTCGAACAGGGGATTCGTGATTTTGATCCCGAGGTTGTTCAGCACATGGAGGTCGTATTTCAAGTTCTGACCCACCAGCAAGGCCGGAGAGGAACATAGGCGTTTCAATTCACCCAGTATGAAATCCCTGTCCAAAGGGACAGCGTCGGGGCAGACAAGCGGAATGTAATAGGCCTTTCCGATTTCCCGGCAAAGCGAAAACCCTATCATCGTCGCCTCTGAATGCTGGAGGCTGTCGGTTTCGGTATCGAAGGCGAAAACTCCGCCAGAGATGCATGCGTCTATCAGGGCGGAAAGATCTTCAGCCTTGAGGATGGCTTCGTAGGAGGGTTTCCTGGGTTCCTTGGATTCCTCCGCTTGAGGGCCGGGCCGAGGAAGAAGATCTTCGGGACTGAAAAGGCTGTCAGAAGGGGCGATAGGGCCGGCCTGGACGAGGCTTCGCATTCCTTCCCGTTGGAATATCCCGTTGGCCCCCGCTCGCGCGAATCCCTCGATGGAAAGATCCTCCAAAGAAGATAGTCCTAGGTCCAGACAGTCGACCAAGGTTATGAGCTCGCGGGAAAGATAGGCGCTATCCCTGCCCGCCACCAGTTTTGCCTTGAGGCTTTCGGGCTGTACGCTATCAAGATTCGCGTAGATGTCGTCCAGGTCCGCGTATTTGGCTAAAAGCTTGAGGGCGGTTTTTTCTCCCACTCCCGGAACTCCCGGCACGTTGTCCGAGGCATCCCCGGTGAGGGAGAGGAAGTCGAGGATCCTTTTTGGCTCGACACCCCATTCTTCCTTGACATCTTCGATTCCCAGCTCCCTGATCGTCATGCCATCATGGGGGCGCAGGGCTTTTATGGAACCGCCCACCAACTGGAGAAGATCCTTGTCCCCGGAAATGATGTAGCAAGGCCTATCCTCAGCCTCGCAGCGACGGGCAAGGCAGGCGATGAGGTCGTCCGCCTCGTAGCTGTCGACACGGAGGAGGGGAAGGCCTAGGGCTTTCAGGGCCTCTTCGACTATGGGAACTTGGGATATCAGGTCTTCGGGAGTCTTCTGCCGCGTGGCCTTGTATTGTTCGAATTTTTGATGCCTGAAGGTCTTGCCCCGGGAATCGAAGAGGGCGGCGAAGGCCCGGGGTTTCCTCTGGTCGAAGAGGGCGAAGAGGAATTTAAAAAACCCATAGACCGCGGAAACGTTGGCTCCCGAGGAGTTCCTCAAAGGGCGGGAGAGAAAGGCGAAATACGACCTATAGACGATGCCGTACACGTCAAGGAGGTAGAGCGGGTCTTGACTCATCTACCCTTCCTCGAATCTTCGTAGGCTTCGATGATTTGGTAGGCTGCGTTTATCTTGGCGCTGGTCTCGGTGGCTTTTTTCAAACCTTCCGGGGAGCCTGCGTTCCGGTCCGGATGATATTTAAAGAGGAGCTTTTTGTATGCAGCCTTGACCTCGGGAAACGGAGCATAGGGGGAAAGCCCAAGATAACGATAGGCCTCAAGGATGACGCTCCTTGTATCCTCTTCCTGCCGGTAGGTTTTTTGTCCTGCGCTGGATCTGGCCTTACGCGCGGCCTCGGACTCGCGGCGTTCGGTGTCGGTTTTGCCAGGATCGAGAAAATCGTCCAGTTCCTCCATGGCCGCAGCTAGGTCGGGATCGGAATAGGAGGTCCTGTCTCCCCCCCAAGGCTTGGGCGAGCCGTCTTGGGATCCAAAATTGGTCCAGGCTTTCACCAGGCGTTCCAGGCGATCGAAAATTTGGTCCACGACGATAGCTCCTTCCACAATGCGTTACGCTACTGTAGCGTAGGAATTGATCGATTTCAATGAGAGAGCCATGGTAATATCCAGGCAGATTGGAAAGAAGCGGAGGCGGCATTAGTGGTTTTCAAAGTTCTCGTGGTTGGCGGGGCGGCCATGGATATTGTGGGTAGCCCCGGCGGAACCTTCATCCCCAAGGATTCAAACCCTGGAAAGATCCGGTCCAGCCCCGGAGGGGTGGGGCGCAATGTAGCGGAGAACCTGGCACGGCTTGGCATGGAGGTGTCCTTGCTCACCGCCATCGGTTCAGACGACAGCGGGGAAGCTCTTAAGGAAGATTGCCGCACAAAAGGCATCGACATAAGCCCAAGCCTATTCCTGCCCGGCGCGAGTTCTCGGTATCTATGCATTCGGGATGAAAAGGGAAACCTTGTGGGGGCTATAGCGGACATGGATGTCCTGGAAGCCCTTCTTCCCGGAGAGCTTGTGAAGCGGCAGCCCCTCTTGGATGGCGCCGACTTTCTTGTCTTAGATGCCAATCTACCCGCTCCCAGTCTTGCCTGGTTCGCCCGCCGCTACGGAAGGACCCCTTACGGAAGGGAGTCCAAGGAATCACGAGGAGGTAAGACTCCCTTCCTTATCGTCGATCCCGTCTCCGAAACCAAGTCCATGCGCCTTAAGGGGATTTTGGGCCGGTTTGATAGCGCCAAGCCGAACCTGGCGGAAGCACGGCTCCTGGCGGGCTTGGAGGATTCCCAAGGGAATCCTCCAAGTATCCGAAAGTCTCTCCAGGACAATGGTCAGTGCCCGGGAGAGCTCTTCATATCCCTTGGGAGCGGAGGTCTTTACGGCTTTTCCGGCTCCGAGGAGACGACCCTGCCTTTGCCCGCAGCATGGGATCCCGGAAGGACGGTAAATCGATCTGGTTCGGGGGATGCCCTCCTAGCCGCCTTGGTGTGGTCCAAGGCGAAGGGCTATGATCTCGCCAGGCGATGCAGGTACGGCCTAGTCGCAGCCCTTCTCGCCTCAACGACGGAAAATGCGGTATTTGAGACACTTTCGGAACAAAACCTTGAAAAGGCTGAGCTTGATCTATTCGGGAGGGAATGCCTATGACGGAACACTACCTTGAAGTGGCCGAGGAAGTCTCGGACGCTCTGCTTTCCGGCTTGCCAGTGGTGGCCCTGGAATCCACAATTATAAGCCATGGGATGCCCTGGCCAAGGAACTTGGAGACGGCCCAGGCGGTGGAGAAGCTGGTGAGGGAATCTGGCGCCGTGCCCGCCACCGTCGCTGTCATGAAAGGCGGTCAAGGTGTCCCGGCGGGACATCCCCTTGGTATTGACGGAAAAGCAAGCAGGCGCTACCACGGTGGCCGGAACCATGATTGTCGCGGCTATGGCGGGAATCCGATTCTTCGCCACTGGAGGGATCGGCGGCGTCCATAGGGGGGCTGAAAATTCCTGGGACGTTTCCGCGGACCTGGAGGAATTCGCCCGGAGTTCCGTGGCGGTGGTGTGCGCCGGAGCCAAACTCATCCTCGACCTGCCTAAAACCCTGGAATACTTGGAAACCCGAGGGGTGCCCGTGATAGGATTCGGCACAAAAGAGCTTCCCGCCTTTTATACAAGCCGGTCTGGCATCTCCCTGGAGGAAAGCGCCGACACGGCCGAAGAGATCGCCCAGCGGCTTCGGGTGAAATGGGCCGCAGGCCTTTCAGGTGGCGTCATCATCGCCAATCCGATTCCCCGGGAATATTCCTTGGATCCTTCAGTAATCCTTCCCGCGGTGGAGAAGGCGGTGGAGGAAGCTGAAGCGAAGAAAATCGGCGGCAAGCGCTTGACGCCCTTCCTTCTGGAACGGATCGTGGAATTGACAGGAGGAGACAGTCTGGAGTCAAATATCGCCTTGGTAAAACACAACGCGTCGCTCGCAAGTTCCATCGCCATCGCCTACTCGGCCTTGGAAGCGTGAAAAACTCGGCGCCGACAAGGAGAAAACGTTGAAAATAGCCAGATATGCCCTCGAGGGTGCAGTGGAATACGGAATCCTGGAAGAAGGGGGAATGCGGCGCGCCAAGGGCAACCCCTACGACGGCCTTGAAATCCTGGATGAGGTGGTGGATTTGCGCACCCTCAGGCTTCTCTCCCCAAGCCTCCCCGGCAAGGCGGTCTGCATCGGCCTCAATTACCGTGACCACGCCGAGGAATTCGGCCTCCCCATACCAGCGTCTCCCGTG
>VKGY01000212.1 GCA_008080685.1 Spirochaetota bacterium | reverse complement strand
GGTTTTTCCTTCGAACGTTCGATAACATCCAATTCTTTCGATGCTTCTTCGATGTCGATCTTGTCCGTCGCCAGGTCGCGAACCATGCGGTCTATACGGGATACCCGCTCCAGGTTCATGCCTCGTTTTTTTATTCTCCTGACCACGGACCTTACGCGGCCGTCGGCGCCCATGAATGAAAGCATGAGCCCTGTACTGGTGGCGAAGCACTCGGCCTCCATGCCGCCCTGGCACGCGATGATGCTCATGGCCACATCCTCGGCGCGGTAGGTCTCTCCGCCGCTCTCCAGCATAGCCCGAGCCGCGTCGGCGGCGAATAATAGCAGGTCTTCGGATTGCATACCCCTATACTAGCCTTCACTAGGGAGCCCGGCAAGGCGCGGGGAAGGACGGGGGAGGGCGGAATAATATACTCAAAATTTATCGATATGGATCTAGCCAAAAATCTTCGAGTTTTGTATATTGTCCTCGAATCCGGAGAATCGGCCGCGCCTGCCTGGGGCGGATCGTCCCGGAGATCGAACAGCGTCGCCTCCTATGAGGGACGTATCACTCGCGTTTCGGAGTAGAAAAATGAAACGACTCTCCCTCCTCGCCCTCCCCTTGGTTTTTTTATTCGCCTCTTGCGTGGCCGTCTTCCCCTTCGATGGATTGGTGGGCAACGGCAAAGTCGCAACCTACCCCCTGAACCTGTCCCACTTTGATGCCATCAGGAACTACAGCTCCGCAAAGGTAGTGGTGGCAAGGGGCTCCTCTCCCGGCGCCTCGGTGACCATCGATTCCAACCTGCTTGAAGCCTTGGACATCCGCGTTGAGTCCAATACCCTGATCGTGTCGCTCAAGCCCGGTAAAAGCATCGTGCGGTACAGCAAATTCGTCGTTGATGCTGTGACTCCGGCCTTGGCAGAACTAGGCACCTACGGTTCAGGACCCATCTCCTGCGCGGATAATTTTTCTGGAACCAGGATGAGGCTTTCGACCAATGGATCGGGAAATCTCTCCGGCGCCTTCGATTACTATGAGATCGAAGCTGCCATCGGCGGTTCGGGCTCGATTGGCGCCACCTGCATCGCCACCACGCTCAAGGCTACGGTGGTTGGCTCGGGCGACATAGTCCTCAAGGGAGGGGCCAAGGACATCACCGCGCGCATAGGCGGATCGGGAAGTGTCCTGGGCGAAGGCTTCAGGGCCGAGACCGCCGATCTCTCCATCTATGGATCGGGCTCTATCAGCTGCCGTGTCTCAGACAGGCTCAGCGCGGCCATAGGCGGTTCGGGAAACATTAACTACTACGGCAACCCCTGGGTGGAATCCAGGGACAATGGCTCCGGTTCGGTGCGCCGCCTCGGGCTGTAAGGAAGCTATTTCAAGTTCCCCGAATCGACAAGGTCCACAAGTTCCAATGGAAAGGGCTCGAAGAGTATCTGCTCCAGCAAATATTTCTCGCCGAACCTGAGAGCCCAGGACTTTACCAATCGCAGAAGAACGCTGGCAGGAATGCGTTCGTCCCGGTAGGAGAGGGATTCGGAAAATCCCCCAAAGGCGTGTTGGATGGCATTGATCAGGGAACCATACTTGGGCGGGCTCGCAAGGGCCCATCCAAGGCCTTTGCGGTACTCCGCCAGAACCTGGCCGATACCTAGGCCTTGGCTGTTGGCTACTATCTTGCCCAAGAGCCGCATTTCCCTCTGGTTGTGCATGAGAAGGAAAAGCTTGTGCACCGTATGGAAGCGGACCAGTGCGGCCATGGTACCCGCCGCCTCTACCTGGCGGAATCGGGCGAAGGTCCATACCCCTCCTAAGAAATGCTCGCGCAAGGCAAAATTCTTAAGTCTTCCTTCGTCCTCCACAGGCAAACCGTCTCCCCGGGCTAAAATGGCCTCGCCAAACAGGCCTCGGCCTGGCTTGGCAGCTGAACCGGGGAGGGGGGTGTCGTAGACTTTCACATCCTTCCATCCGCAGGAAGGGGAACGGGACTTGAGGAGGTAGCCGTCCAAGGGCGGCAACGACGCCAGGTAGGTGGCGGAGAACTCCCGCATCGCGGCGCCCACGCTTCGGCCAGTCGCGGGCTGGAGCAGATCTATCGTATCTCCGTCCCGCACAACCCGCACCGGATCCCTAGGACAGCCTAGGCCAACCGCCATCTCAGGGCATTCATGGACAACCTCGACCTTCGCGGCAAGCGCGGAGGCAAGGTCATCCCTGATCACTTCTCCATTCCATCGGCAATGGGCGAAACCGAGGCATCGGGAAAAAAAGACGACGGGCACTGGGTGTTCCATGGCATCCTCCACCCCCAGTATAAACCTTGTCAGTAGTTCCTGGCAAAGAGGGCGCGGTGCTTGGCAGGAGCCCCGCAGACCGCGCAAGAGCCCTCGATGCCTTCCTGGTCTCCCAGGGGCAGGCAGCGCAGGGTAGCCTTGGTCTTGGTTTTCAGGTCCGCCTCGCAGGCCAAGGATCCGCACCAGAGGGCCCGGGCGAAGCCGCCGTGGGCGTCGGCGGTGCCCATGCCTTCGGCGCCGAAATATTCCAACAGGCCGGGAAGGTCGGCTACATTCTGGGTATGCTCCAGCCTGAATGCCTTGGCCTTCTCGTACAGCGATTTCTGGATATCTGCTAGGATTTCCTTGGCGATTGAGACCGCTTCGGCGACGGGGACTATCTTCTTCTCTCCTGTATCCCGCCGCGCCAGCACAAGCTTTTCCGCCTGCATGTCCCGGGGGCCGATCTCGATGCGCAAGGGCGTGCCCCGCATCTCCCACTCGGCAAACTTCCATCCCGGGCTTGAGGAATCGTCAGAATCCACCACCACCCTCACCCCTGCCGCCTTGAGCTGGGCGCTGACCGCATCGGCGTAGGTGAGGACGGCAGCCTTAGTATCGTTCTTGTAGATGGGCACGATCACCGCTTCCTCGGGAGAAATGGAGGGAGGCAATACAAGGCCCTTGTCGT
>VKGY01000074.1 GCA_008080685.1 Spirochaetota bacterium | reverse complement strand
CCTCATGGCTGCCAGGCGCGTGGCGACGCCTGCGAGGGCGGCGCGGATGTAGAAAATTTCTATGAGTTGGTCAAGGGAGATTTTCTTGACATAGCAGCTTCGGTGCGGTGTTTCCTCAACCAAGCCGATGGATATGAGCCGATTCAAGGCTTCCCGGATCGGCGTCCTTGAAACGCCAAGCCGCTTGGAAAGTTCAACGGTGTTGAGGACCTCTCCTGGCTTTACCGCATGGGAGACGATTTCGTCCCGAAGAGTGGTGAACACGATATCTTGAATGCTTCGATATTTCGCCCGGATTTCTTCGGCCATGACAGCAACCGCCTTTCCGCGAGATGTTTTATGGATCCAGTATATATTGAACGCCGCATCTTGCGCAACTCGAAATTGATTGACAATAAATCAGGCGTTATGTGTAATGTATCCTGTATCCACATTACAGCATGGCGAGAGGAGAAGACAATGGCCCACAGACAGTTGCTGCTCGTTGGAACCTACACCGAGCCTATCCTTTTTGGCACTGGAAAAATCCTGCAGGGGAAGGGCAGGGGCATCTACGCCTATGTCTTCGACTCCGAGAACCTTGGACTCAAAAAACTTTCCCTCGCTGAAGGAATTAGGAATCCTTCGTATTTGTGTTTTGGACGGGAAGGAAAATTTGTTTATGCCGTGAACGAGCTGAAGGATTATGGAGGCGAAATATCTGGGGCTTTGAGCGCCTTTGCCTTTAACGTTGCCTCCGGAAGATTTGAATTCCTCAATGCCAAGCCCACGAGAGGAGGAGATCCCTGCCATGTGGCTTTGGATGGGACGGGGAAATTCGCGGCGGTCACGAATTTTATGACTGGTTCGGTGATCATCTATGCAATCCGGGAGGATGGAAGACTAGGGGAAGAAACCGCCTACGTCCAACATCGGGGGTCCAGCGTGGATCCGGTCCGGCAGGCGGGGCCCCATGCCCATTCTTCCATATTTTCCGATACGAACAGCTTCATGTATGTCCCGGACCTGGGCGTCGACCGCGTCATCGCGTATTCCTTCGATGAAAAAACAGGGGCTTTGGCCGAACGGAGCGACAAGACCATGGCCGCCGCGCCGGGGGCTGGACCACGGCACTTGGAATTCTCGAGGGACGGGACAAAGGCTTACGTCATCAACGAACTCGCTTCAACCGTATCTGTCTTTTCCAAGGACATGGCTGCCGGCGGATTCAAGGAAATCCAGAGCGTTCCAACCTTGCCCAGGGGCTTTGATGACCACAGCACCTGCGCAGACGTGCATATTTCGCCTTCTGGAGAATATCTGTATGCCTCGAATCGGGGGCATGACAGCATAGCGTGGTACAGGATTGATCAAGGAACCGGACTGCTCGAACCCCGGGGATTCGAATCGACCCGAGGCAGGACGCCGAGAAATTTTTCCCTGGACGAGAGCGGGAAATTTCTCTTCGCCGCCAACCAGGATTCGGATTCCATCGCGGTATTTGAAATCAACGGGACAAGCGGAAAGCCGGAATTTACCGGCTTGACCCTTGAGGTGCCAACGCCTGTCTGTCTGCGCTTCCTTTCCCCGGATATAATGGGATCATGAATTCCTCTTGGAGCGGCGCCGCCGTCTTTGTCCAGCCTCCTTTTGTCCAACTCAACGCGCCATACCCCGCGATTCATTATCTTGAAGCATTTTTGCGGGGGAAAGGACTCGAGGCCTCGGCCTACGACCATTCCATAGCCC
Organism: Spirochaetota bacterium; assembly: GCA_008080685.1. Classification (GTDB taxonomy): domain Bacteria; phylum Spirochaetota; class Spirochaetia; order Treponematales; family Rectinemataceae; genus VKGY01. Next base: position 9,894 of record VKGY01000074.1, on the reverse strand, counting down.
TATACCGAAAGATTTTTTCCCATGAAGGGCTGCGCAGGGTGTTCGCCGTGGCGAAAGAGAGAATTCCTGCCGGCACCCGAGACCCACAGCTGGCTAGATATCTCTCCTACGAAACCCTCTATTTGGAATGGATTGATGGGATAATGGGTTTCCTGGCGGGAGAGGATCCCGCGATGGCCCACAGGCTGGCCCAGGCGGTGGAGTTGCCCCGGGGGGCGAGGGCTCAGGCGTTTCTGGACCAGAGAGATGGGCGGATAGGGGTGGAAGAAGCCGGAGCCCTTGCCACGAAGATTTTGGACGATCTGGGGGATTTCATAGCCTTCGCCCTCGACCCGGACTTCGGAACCGTCCGTTACGGCGAGCGGATAGCCGCTTCGAGGGCGGAATTCTCCGAGGTTGCGGCCGCTTTAGCCGATTCGCTCTTGCTCAAGGATTTTTATGCTCCCTTGCTTCGGAATTTCTGGGAGGAAAGGATCTCCTGCGCCGAGGCGGCAGGGGTGCCGATAGGCCTGGTCTTGATCACGATTCCCTTCCCGGGTTGTCTTTTGGGAGCCTTGGCGTGCGCGGCTGCGGCGAGAAAGGCTTTTTCCATGGCCGGAGAAAAGGCGGGCAATCCGGTTGTCATCTTCGGCGGGGGCTATGTCTCCACCGAACTGCGCGGCTTGAAAGATACGGGGATTTTTGATTATTGCGACTATTTAGTGTTTGATTCGGGCTTTGGCGGGCTTGCTTCGATTCTCGCGAGGGATCCGAATCCATACCGCACCATGTACCGGAACGATGCAAGACAATTGGTGGTTTCTGGGTTTCCGGAAGGCGACAGCGCTATAACGGACAGAGGCTCCGAAGCTTTCGTTGCCGATTCACCCTTTGATGCGGAGCGTCGGCGCGAAGAGAAATCAGCCATAAGATCGGTATTTCCGGACTATCGAAGCGCCGATTACGCCTCGTATCTGCGGATTGTTGACTCCTCCAACCCCATGCATCGGCTCTGGTCCGATACCCCATGGCTCAAGTACAGTCTAGCCCACGGCTGCTATTGGAAGAAGTGCGCCTTCTGCGATACGGAGCTGGAATATGTGGCGGACTTCGTCCGCTCCTCCATGCCCGCCCTTTTCGCGGCGGCGGAAAAAGCCCGCGGGATCCATGGCCTAGGGGGAATCCACTTCGTCGACGAGGCCATGCCCATGGCCGCCCTCCTTGAGTTCGCCGCCGCCAATAGGCGGACTTCAAGGCCTTTTTCCTTCTGGGGGAATGTCCGATTCGACTCGTCCTGGACCCAGGGAAGGTGCGAGTTTTTGTCGGCCTGCGGCCTTATCGCAGTCTCCGGCGGCATAGAGATCGCCACCGAGCGCGGCCTTGCCATGACCGACAAGGGCTTCGATCTGCCAAGTCTGATAGAAACTTTGGTGGCCATGAAGCGCGCGGGACTCTTGGTCCATACATACCTCATCTACGGGTTTCCGGGCCAAATCGAAAAGGATATCCTGGAATCGGCGGAATTCTGCCGCCAGCTTTTCGTCGCGGGCTTGGTGGATTCGGCCTTCTGGCATCGCTTTGTCCTGACCCGTCATTCCAGGATGTATCGGGAATGGAAAGACGGAAAGCGTCCGGAGCTAAAGCCAATCGACAAGCCTTGGACCTTCGCGAACAACGATCTTTCCTTCGAAGGTTATGCCCGGTTCGACCGGTACGATGAAATGCTCGCTTCCTCGCTTGAGGCGTGGATGGACGGCCGGGACTTGGATGTCCCTTTCTTTCCATCGCCCCCGGATTTTGTGGAATCCCTCATTTCCCAGGCGGAGGAAAGGCTGGACGCCAAGGCTCCGAATCCCAATGCCAGGCTTTTCTGGATCGCCGGTTCGCCATTCATGGAGTCCGGCGACCCTGCAAAAAGTCCTGTAAAAATACGATGGGCCTACCGGGGCGAACTGGAGAGCCTTGCCCTTTCCGCCGCCGAGGCAGAACTTGTGCTTACCCTGTTGAACGATGAAGGTTTCCGATTTTCGGGAACGACTATGTCCGAATTCGCGACGAAGACAGGGCTGGGTGGCCGGAAGATCAAAAAGTTACTGGCTTCCGGCCTTGTGGCCGTGTAAACCCTCTTATATAGGCCCGCCTTGGCGCTATTCTTCCTGAGGGCTATACTGGTCCCCGATGGCGACCCAGAAAGAAGAACGGCTCAATACTCTCACGCATTTCCTAGCCCTCATCGCGGCCTTGGCATTCTCGGCCTGGATGGTTGTATTCGCTTCTATGCGCGGCGACGCACTTGCGATCGTAAGCATCTCCCTGTTTTGCGTTTCCATGATAGTCCTCTACCTTGCCTCGACGCTGTACCACGTGAACAAAGACGAGACTGTGAAGAAAAGGCTCAAGGTTTTCGACCACAGTGCCATTTTCGCCCTCATCGCCGGCAGCTACACACCCTTTGCCTTGGTGGGCTTGGGGGGTGCCTGGGGGTGGAGCCTTTTCGGCGTGGTGTGGGGATTAGCGCTTGTGGGCATCTTGTTCAAGCTATTTTTTACTGGCCGGTTCAAGCTCCTCTCAACCTTTCTTTACATAGGCATGGGTTGGCTGGTTGTGATCGCCGCCAAACCCATGGGGCGCAGCCTCTCGACCGCGACAATCGCCTGGCTTGCCGCAGGCGGCCTCGCCTATACCCTGGGGACTCTCTTCTATCTCAATAAGAAAATTCCCTATACCCACGCTATTTGGCACCTCTTCGTGGTTGCCGGAACCGCCGCCCACGCCGTGGCGGTGGCCAGTCTTCTATAGGCGCTTGGCAAGGAAGTCTTTATGGAAAATTTATAGAGAAGGAATAAAACCCCCCACCATCTTTACGCCATTCCGGCTAGAGTAGGCCGCGAGGACAATAGTGTATCTTCGAAAGGTCGACGGACTTGAACTTGTGGCAGGCTATGTGGGATTGACGGCGCTGGCCGTTGGAGCCTGGGAGCTTCTCCCCTTGGCCGTGCTTCCCTTTTTCCCCAATGAAATTCCCTATGCCACACCCTTCGTCATAGCCGGTTCATCGGCCATCGTTCTTGGGTACTTGGGATACTCAGGCATCCGCTACAATGCCAAGGCGAATCTCACAAATCGATTAGATATGGCGACGGTGCTCTGCTCGATCGCATTCTCCGCCATCTTGTTCGCCCTTCCCTTCATCGCGGTTGAAAAATTCACAATTTCCGAGGCGCTGTTCGAAGCCGTGGGAGGCCTGACCGCCACGGGTTGATCCGGATTCCAGCCCGAGGATCATCGTAGCGTATCGAAGCCTGCTCCAACTCTTCGGAGCAGGGGGTTTTCTTGCCTTGCTTGCCTTCTCGAGATCCGCCACCTTCGCGGTGCCGTCGGGAGGATCTCCGGGACGCGGCGAGGGGCGCCTTGGGGTCGATGGCAAGGAAGCCTTGAAGATCTTCGCCGTCCTCGGGGTATATATTCTCCTTGGCATCCTGGCGTATGGTAGTGCCGGTACAGGCTGGTTCGATGCCTTCGTTCTGTCCATTTCGGCGGTTACCACGGGAGGATTTTCCTCCAGGTCGGGGAATATTGGAGCTTTCGCCAGCCAGCCCGTGGAGCTTATCACTATGGCGCTCATGATCCTCGGTTCTGTGAGCCTCCTTTTTCACGCCCGCATCGCCCGGGGTTTCAAGCCCCGGATCGTTCCCCATTGTGAAGTCCGGAGCTCGCTGGTTACTCTTGCGATTTTTTTCATGCTTTCGTTTTTGGCCTTGGTTGTCGCCGTGGAAGGCACTGTGGCCGCAAATGCGCGGGTTTCGATTTTCCACCTCGTCTCCGCCCTCAGCGCCACAGGGTTTCAGACCATTGATCCAAAGACCGCGCCGCCGCTTTTTTTAATACTCCTGGTTTTTTCCATGCTCATCGGCGGAAGCGCCATGTCGTTGGCCGGTGGAATCAAGCAAGCGCGTCTGGCGATACTGTTCCAGGATTTCAAGCGCCATCTGAGGATTCGATCCAGCGAAAAAAGAATCCTGGGAGCCGCGAGAGTCGCCTACATGGGCGTATGCCGGGAGCTCGGGGATTCGGATGTGAGCGAGGCTAGGCGCTTCGCCCTGCTGTATCTCACCTGTTTTGCCCTGGGCACCGCGGCGCTCAGCGCCACGGGGGCTTCATTGCAGGATTCGGCCTTCGAGTTCGCTTCGCTGCTCGGCAACAATGGATTTTCTTCGGGAATAATGGCCCGGGGAGCTTCCGGATTCACCCTTTGGTCCGGAACGATAGGCATGATCTTGGGGCGGCTTGAAATATACTATGTGATTCTCGCCATCGTTTCCCTGGCACCAAGGTTTGGCCGGCGCGCCCGGGCTGAGAGGCCGCTATGAAAACTGGAACGCTGCGTGGGGCGATAAAGGCAGGGGCGGCGACCTTCGCCATACTGCTGGTCTCCACCTTGTTGGCTTTTTTCATCCAGAGCAAGGGCATCAGGGTGGAAAACATCCTCATCGTCTACGTCCTTTCGATTCTGATGGTCGTGGTAGAGACAAAAAGTTTTGGTTGGGGCATCGTGTCTTCCTTCTACTGCACCTTGAGCTTCAACTATTTTTTTACCGAGCCTCGGCATACCCTGGTGATAGACGATCCATCGTACCTCATTTCCTTGGGCATTTTCCTCGCCGCGGCCTTCATTGTCTCCACCCTGACTTCAAGGCTCCAGAGCCAAATCGCCCTCTCTTCGAAAAACCAGGAGATGAGCGAAAAGCTTTACCGAATAAGCGAGGGGTATCTCAATATTTCGGAAAGGGAAGATATCGTAAGCTACGGTGAAAAAAGCCTTGCTTCGCTTTTGGGGAAACCCTGCGCGATTTCCCTGGGCGAGAAGGCGCGCGCGGAGGACTCTTCCCCTGCGTACGCCTCTTCCGGCGCCCAGGTTCGCCTAATTCCCATTTTGAAGAATGGAGAATCCCTGGGAGTGCTCAAGATAGATTGTTCTTCCGGAGACGTCGGAAAGGATGAGTGGGTTTACTTGGAAACCATGCTGGCGCAATTCGTCATTGCCCTGGACAGGGAATCCCTCCATAAAGCGCAAGAATCGAACCGCATCAACATAGAAAAGGAACGGCTCAGGAACAGCTTGCTCCGGAGCATCTCCCACGATTTAAGGACCCCGCTCACGGCCATAGCCGGAGGCTCGGAATTCCTGCTGGAACATTTGGACACCAGCGATTCCGAAACTATCAGGAGCCTCCTTTCGGATATTAATTCCGATGCGGTGTGGCTGGGAGGCATGGTGGAGAACCTTCTCAACATGGCAAAGATCCAAGATGGGAAGCTCATGCTTGAGAAAAGGCCCGAAGTCGTGGATGACATCGTGGCGGAAGCGGTGTCGCGGATATCCAAAAATCTAGGGGCCCATCGCCTGTCCATGGAAAGGGCGGAAGGGATTCTCTTGGCGCCCATGGATGCGAGACTCATCATCCAGGTTCTCCTGAACCTTATAGGAAACGCGATCTCCCACACGCGGCCGGACAGTTCAATTTCCGTGGGAACCCAAAAAACCTGCAGCGCGGTGGAGTTTTCGGTTTCCGACGACGGAGGAGGACTGAGCGACGAAGCCCTGGCGCATCTTTTTGAAAGCTTCGCCGCTCCAGCCTCGGGAAAGGGCGAGCGTCGCCGGGGGGTCGGCCTCGGCCTCAGCATCTGCAAGGCAATCGTACGCGCTCATGGCGGAGAAATTCGCGGATGGAACAATGAGAGGCACGGGGCCACCTTCGCATTTACCCTTCCAGTCGAGGAGGATATCCATGTCGGGGAATAGGGTTTTGATCATCGAGGACGATAAAAGCATTCAGAACCTGCTGAGGATTTCCCTCAAAGCAAGCGGATTCTCCTGCGAGCTGACCGACACGGGCCTGTCGGGCCTCTCCCTCGCCTTGGCGAACAATCCGGACATAATCCTGTTGGACCTCGGCTTGCCCGATATCGACGGGGTTGAGGTATTGTCACAACTGCGAGAAAGGTCCAACACCCCGGTCATCGTCATTTCAGCCCGGGACCAGGAAAAGGAAAAAGTATCTGCCCTCGATTCGGGCGCGGACGACTATATCACCAAGCCCTTCAACATTCCCGAGCTGCTTGCCCGGGTACGGGTGGCCTTAAGGCATGTTGCTCCCAGGGAAAGCGCTCCCAGCGTCTTTTCCGTGGGCGGACTTTCCATAGATTTCGAGCGGCACCAGGTAACGGTGGACGGGATCGAAGTCCACCTCACTCCCCTGGAATTCAAGATGCTCTCCCTTCTGGCCGAGCATTCGGGGAAGGTCCTTACCCACCAATTCATCCAAAAGAAAGTCTGGGGATACGACACGACGGACGGCTACCAATCCTTGAGGGTTTTTATGGCGAACATTAGAAGGAAAATCGAACCCGAGACTTCGAATCCCCTGTACATCCTGACGGAAATCGGCATCGGTTATCGAATGGTGGAAGGATGATCCAAGTATTCAAACTCACCTTTCCCAACCGGAAAATCTTTATCGGGAAGGATGAGAAGGGATTTCTAACCTATTTTGGGGGATTCAACCAAGAGGAGGTCGAGTCCGACTACCGCAACATCGTGATGCCCAGCTTCACAATAAAAAAGGAAATCCTTTGGGAAAGCGAAAACGCGGAAGAAGCGGAAATCGATGCGGTGGTGGAAAGTTACATCCGCATGTTCCGGTCCGATGATCCGCGCTTCGGGTACAACAGTCGGTCAAAAGTAGCTATTTGATCTCCGCAAGCAGCTTCGCCGCGTTCTTGTTGCCCAGGTCGGCGGATTTCTTCAGGTCAGCCTTGGCCTCGGCCAGGCGTCCCGTGTCCTTATACAGCTGGCCTCGATAGTAGTAGGCGTTTGCGCTTACATCAGGCGTGTTGGCGTACATGGTCATATACTCGTTGAATAGCTGCTCGGCCTTTTTCCTGTCTTGGCCGGCTATGCCCGGCAGAACCTGCCAGAACCTGCCCAAGGAAAGCATGGGGCCGCCCTTGTCATAGGTTTTGTCGTACTTGTAGGCGTTTTCAAACCCCATCTGGGTCTTTCCCTTAAGTCCCTCGGCCAAGGCTTTTACTATGCTCACGCAATCCGAATAGGTGCCGACGCAGAGGCCGTACCAGTACCAGCCTTCTATTCCCGTGGGGTTGAGCTTGAAGGCGATTTCTCCGAATTTCATCCCTTCCTTGGCCGCGACCCTTGCGGTTTCCTTCCATCCAGCGGTCTCTTCGGTGACAAGATGGTCTCCATATTTCCTCGCTGCCTGGGCGGCCTGCCAGTTCAAGGCATAGTCTTGGGGGGCGGCTGCCGCGAGCTTGACGGCCGATTCGTATTTTGCTTTGAGCTCCGCTGCCTCGTCGGCTGCCGCCGGAGCGAGAACCAGGGCGAAAAGGATGGCCAGGGTTAAGATACATTTCATGGTGCGCTTCACTTCGATTCCTCCTTGGAAAGGCGACACGTGACAACCTCACGCTACACGGGCGCAAGACCGTAGGTCAAGTGCGGAAAAATTCAGCGAAATGAACGATAATGGGAACAAGTCGAATCTGACCTCCGCGGCGGTGCCGCAAAGAAGGAATCATGAAACGTGTGTTCTTTGCTCTAATCGCAATCTCTTTGCTCGCCTGGCCGGCATTCTCGCTTCCCAATCCCTTGTCGTCCTACTCTTTCGAGCCGGAAAGTCGGGAAAATCTAACCCCAATGGGTAAGGCCCGACTTGTCGCAGGCGGAATTTCGGGATCCTACCTAGCCTTGGCCAAGGACTCCGGGACTTTCGCAAGCCTAGGAAAGGGTTTTGGCTTCGCCGGCGATTTCTCCATTAGTCTTTGGGTCCGCATTCCCAAGGGCTACGCGGAGCAGATGTCTTTTATCTTCTCGCGCCACGACGCGGGCTGGGTCAACGGATATTTCCTCCAGGTAAATCAGCAGAGCGGAATAGGCGCGGACAACAAGGTCACGTTCTATTATTCCGGCAATTGGATCATCTCAAAATCGAACATAAACGACGGGGCTTGGCATCATGTGGTTGTGGTGCATAAAACCGACAAAGCCGCTGAACTCTACTTCGACGGGAAGAAAGAGGCGGAAGGCCGGCCTATTCCGTCGCTGGTGGTGGCGGATGCCCAATTTCTCCTTGGAGGACTTGCCTGGTGGGGTGGGAAACCTGTGGGCAATTTCGAGGGCGACATAGACGAACTTAAGATCTTTGGTTCTGCGATTGGAGCCGAGGATGTAGTGACTCTCGTCCAGCTACCCAAGGTCCAAGCTTCCCCGGGCTTCTATGGGGACGAGACAAAGAAGCCCGCCGTTTCAGGCGGGCCTTCTGTCCTCAAGATTCGATTGGTCGATGGCAGAACCCTGGAGATACCCTTCGACCTGATAGCGGGCATCGATTTTGTGAGGTGAGGCACCGCACCCCGAAAGCAGGTCGACTACCGCAGCTTGAGGGTCGCGCCGACAGTGATGCTCAGGGCGGAGATGAAATTGGCGGTTTCATTGCTCTCCGCCTCGGTCCAGTATAGGTCGGGGTACCCCGATACCCCTCGAGCCGAACCGCCGAAGAATCGGCCGTTGAGGAAGATTTCCGAGCCGCCGTCCAGAAGGACTCCGCCCCTCAACGAGGCGTCGACGATGGAACCTTCGAACTCAAAATCCGCTCCGTTGAAAAATGCGCTGGAGGCGTAACTCCCCGTTGCCTCGAAGCCAAGGAAGCCGGATGCGCCAATTCCGAGCCTCCCGGCTACGGCCAAGGCGGGCACTATCCCTAAGTTTTGGGATACCACCAGTTGGTTCGCCGCGCCGCTTAGGTTTTCAAATCGGATGGAGGCATTTCTAAGCTGGACGGCCGCTCCTCCCGAAAGGTAGGTAGTGTCGTTGCCCAGGAATCGGTAGCGGTAGGTAGTCCTATAGAAGGGGAAACCGTAAGTAAGCTTCATTTGGCTGCCTGCGGCGAAGACGGTATCGTCGATCTGGACGGCGGACTTGAATTTTACATTGGTGACTATTTCCAAAGGCTGGTATAAGAAAGAGATATCATGCCGTTTAGCTACACGGGCGCCGAAGGTGTACCGCTCGAAGAAGAATAGGATCTCTTGTCCGCCCTGGGTGACAAAATTGAAATCGTCGTTTCCGTCCGCCGACGCGCCTACCCTGTAGGTATGGGATAGAAGTTTCAACGCTCCCTGCTCGGCCTGGGTATAGAGCTCAACCGCAGGTTGGGCCGCCAGGGCCATCGCCGAGGCCGCCGCGAAGGCGAGCACCGCCAAATGCTTTTTCATACTTTTTCCTCTTTACTATTTGAAATATTCCCGAACAGACATTCGGTTTATAGCAATATATTGTTTTTATAATATAAGCGTCAACTGCCTACATTTTTGCATCCCGCTTTTTACGCCGCGCTTCCTTTATTATCCTGTCCGCCGCTAGTTTCCCTGTCAGGATTGATAGTTGAAGGCCCGCAGGGCTAAAGCTCCACTGGCCTGCCTGGCAGACTCCAGGGATCGGCGTACAAATTGCCTTGGCTATCTTGATCAGTTGTGTCTCGGCGGGGATGGTTGGATTGGTAAAAGCCCATCCAGTGATCGCTCCTTCCAAATTGCCTGTCATTCTCTCCAGGCTGAGGGGCGTGGCCACTGCGCTATCGCATATCGATGCGGCGAATCTGGAAAAGATCGAATCGTCCAGGATTTTTGCAACCTTCGCCGCGGCAAAGTCCTTGAATTCGCCGTACCAGCCCTGGGCTTCCAGGTGCTTGGCTAGGTCGTGGTCGAACATGGTGCTGGCTATGACACCCGATTTCCCCGGCGGGGCGAGGGATGGGCCTCGTAAGGCAGGGATGGAGATTTCAAACGTTGTGAGCTCAAGGTAGCGCCCGATCCAAGAAAACACTTTCTCTGTGCTTT
>VKGY01000073.1 GCA_008080685.1 Spirochaetota bacterium | reverse complement strand
ATTTTGTAGCCCGGGTCAAGATGCCAGGCAAGCGGCTCATGCTTTACTTGGGAATCCTTCCGGTCATCATGCCTTCCTTCATCGGCGCCTTTTCCTGGATCATCCTCCTTGGCCGCCAAGGCGTGGTCAGGTATTTCCTCAACCTGGCCTTAGGTCCTTTGGGAATCGAGATACCGAGCATCTACGGCATGTTCGGCATGATCCTTGTGATGATTCTGACCTACTACCCCTTCGTGTTCCTCCTGAGCCACGGAGCCTTTTCCTCGGCCAATGCGCTTTTGGAGGACGCGGGAATGCTGATGGGCGCGGATAGATGGCGCATATTCCGCACCATAACCCTTCCCCTTGTGATTCCCAGCCTCGGCGCCGCTGCCCTCCTGGTTTTCATCCGCGCCATAGGGAATTTTGGCATCCCCGCCATGATTGGCGGGGACAAGTACGTCCTTCCCACCCTCATCTATTTCAGGGTCAACGGTTTTTGGGACTTGAACGGCGCCTCTTCCATCGCGGTGGTGAACGTCATCATCACAGCCGGTGTCTTGTGGTTCCAGAAATACGTGGTGAGCCGGAGGGAGTACGAAACCATCTCTGCCTCCCATGTGGAGATCAAACAGCACGAACATCCGGCGATCCGGATCTTTGCCCTCGTCTATTGCCTTTTCGTCCTTACCATCTCCCTCCTGCCCCAGTTCGTCATCATCCTCATGTCTTTCTTTGAAAAATGGCAGGGCCTCGCGCCCGAGGGATTCACCTTCGCCAACTATGCCAGGATCCCCCAGGTTGCCAAGGGCGAGCTGTGGAATTCCCTCTACCTCTCCATAACGGCCACCATCCTTACGGCCATCTTGGGCTCGATCATCGCCTACATCACGGAACGGCGCAAACCCAAGGGCGCGGCCATCCTGGATATGGCGGTCATGGCGCCCTTCATCCTGCCGGGAACCGTCGTCTCCGTAGCCCTCCTCTCGGCCTTCTCCGGCAAAAACTGGATTTCCATCGGGGGCACCTACACCATCATCATCATCGCCTACATGGTGCGGCGCACCCCCTATGTATACCGGGCAGTGGCCGCCAGCCTTACCCAGCTCAACCCATCCTTGGAAGAGGCCTCCACCATAGCCGGAGCCCACTGGATCTATACCTTCCGCCGCGTCTCCGTGCCCCTCATCCTTCCGGGTATAATTTCCGGCTCGATCCTTACCTTCTCCACCCTTCTCCAAGAGCTCTCCACCACGATCCTCCTCTACAGTTCCCAGACAAGGACCGTTCCAATCCTGATCTACGGCTCCGTGGCGGACGGCAGGCTGGGCGAAGCCAGCGCCCTGTCAGTGCTTCTCCTGGCTGTTGTTTTCATCATCGTGTATCTGACCAACCGCTCCAAGGGCAAGGGCCTCTCCGCGGGGCTGAAGATGGGGTGATCCACGGGTAACCTGGGGCTGGTTCTCCTGATCCGAAGGCGCGGCGCCTCAGGCGCCGCGCCCCCCGGCATCCCCAGCGCCAAGGGCAGGACAGCGCTTCGCCTCGCCCTCCTGGGACTCATACTGGCTTTCCACTGGTGGAGCTTCTTCCAGGCCATCCAGCTGTCCTCTGTGGCCTTGGGCCTATTGGCCTTTTCCACCTTCCCCCTTTTCACCGCACTGATAGACCCCTTGGTTTCTCGAAAGCCTTTGTCGGCCTTCGACCTTGCGAAGGCTGCCTTGAGCCTAGTGGGGGTTGGAATTGTAGCGCCGGCCTTTGATCTGGGAAATCCTCAGTTCCAAGGTTTGGCCTGGGGAATGGCCTCGGGCTTGAGCTATGCGGTCCTGTCCATCGGAAACCGGGATATGGTGCCAAGGCTGGGCAGCCTGAAGCTGGCTTTTTCGGAGCAAGCCTTCGCCCTGGCCTTCCTCCTTCCCTTCGCCCTTGGGCTGGAAATGCGCCCCACCGTCGCTGAAATCTCGCTTCTCGCCCTTCTCGGCGTCGTTTTCACTGGCCTGTCCCACAGCCTTTTCATCGACAGCCTCAAGGTTGTGCGGCCCCAAGCCGCGAGCCTCGCATCGGCTTTGGAGCCGGTCTATGGGATCCTGTTCTCCGCCCTCTTGTTGGGCCAGTTCCCCAAAGCGAGGGAAGTCGCTGGAGGCCTGTTGATCATCGGGGCCATGGCCTTGCCTGGGAAGCGGCCTTGGGGTAGCTTGAAGAAAGGCAAAGAGGCATAGAGGAGAACAACGTGCACCTGAGACATGCGTCTAAAATGCTGTGGAGTCTTGCGGTGCTGGCGGCGGCCTTCGGATTCGGCATCGAGGCATCGGCCCAGGAAGTCCAAGCCGAGCTGCGCATCCTGAACGTCGAGCCGAAGGGCGGAACAGTCTATGTGGCGGTCTACGAAAGCGCGGAATCCTACAAGGCCCAGAAAGCCTACAAGGGCTTCATCCTGGAGCCTGAATCGGGAACCTTGCGCCTTTCCCTGTCCCTTCCCAAGGGGGATTATATGGTCTCCATCTTCCAGGACAGGAACGGCAACGGGAAGCTGGACACCAATTTCCTGGGGATCCCCAAGGAATTGGTGGGCATCAGCAACTACGACGGCAAGGGACTTCCCGGAGGTTTCGCCAAGCACAAGGTCTCCCTTGGCGACGGCGCCGCGGCCGTGGAAATTAAGCTCCTGCGCATGCTCTAAGGCCCAGGCCAGGTTCTGCGGCGAATGCGGCGCATGCGGCGAAAGCGATAGGACGCAGTTTTCGACACTATGGGAAAAGCGATTGTTATTGGATTTCTCTGCCTTCTCACTGCCTTTGGGGATCGTCCTCATGGCGAGCCTTGTCCTGTACCTGGCCGCCGATCCGGCTCCGATCGATTGGAGGTTCGCCATGCCAGGATCGCTCATCGCGTTGTGCGCCATAGCACTTCTCTTCGCCACCCATCGCGCCTTGGACGGGAACTTCTCCACTACCATAGATGTAGGCAAGGAACGAAGCCTCGTGACCTCCGGCCCGTACCGCCACGTCCGCCATCCCATGTATGTCGCCTATCTCATGTTTTTCCTAGGCCTCCTGGCGGTGTCGAAAAACCTGGTTTTCGGGCTTTCGGGGGCGGCCATCATCCTGTCCCTCATGATCCTTCGGATTCGCTATGAGGAAGAATCTCTGTTGGAACGCTTCGGGGAGGAATACGCCCGGTACGCCGCGTCGGTGCCGCGTTTCTTCCCGCGCATGAATGGAGATGGAAAATGAGACTGTGGACGATAAGCCCTTCATACCTCGATGCAAAAGGTTTAGTTGCGGCGTGGCGGGAGGGGCTCTTGGCGCAGAAAGTTTTGCATGGAGGCACGAAGGGCTACGCCAACCACCCCCAGCTTATCCGATTCAAGGAAAGCCCAAGCCCCGCAGGATGGATCGCTGTGTATCTCGCGGACCTCTGCGCAGAAGCCTCGCGCAGGGGCTACTCCTTCGACGCTTCGAAGATCGGCCCGGCGGCTGGAGTGGGAGAGAGGATACCCGTGGCCTCGGGGCAGGTCGCCTACGAACTGACCCTCCTAAAATTCAAGCTTGAACGACGCGATCCAAAAAAATTCGATGAAATCCAATCTATCGACCCATGGGGTGGGGGCGGAAGTCCAGTGGCGCTCAACGCGGCGTTCAGCCTTGCGGATGGTCCTGTGGCGCCATGGGAGAAGGTTATTCCAGAAGCGCGCGCGAGGCTTCCCGCGCGATGAGGGCTTTCTTGCGTTCCAGTCCCCATTTGTAGCCGCCGAATTCCCCCGATGTGCGCAGGACCCGATGGCAGGGTATCAAGTAGCCTATGGGGTTGCCGCCGATGGCCGAGCCAACCGCCCGCGCGGCTCCCTCTTGGCCAATCATTTCCGCGAATTTTCCGTAGGAGACAATCCTCCCTTCGGGAATCGACAAAAGCCCCTTCCATACCTTCACCTGGAAGGCGCTGCCCTTAACCAGGAGTTGAAGGGGATCAGCCCCTTTCAAGCTCCTGGGGGTGTAAAATATCCGTTCCCCCAAAGCCCGGGCTTTCGCTTCATCCCGAACCAGGGAGGCATTGCTCCAGCGCATTGCAAGGGTTTGCTCAGCCTGGGCTTCGGCCGAGGCTGGGGATTCGAAGAATTCAAGGGCGCAGACGCCCCGCGGGCTTTCCGCTATCAGGCAGGGGCCGAAGGGAGAGGGAAAGGTCCCCCAGGTGAGGGCGAGTCCCTGCCCCATGGACTTGTATTCCCCGGGACTCAAGGCCTCGATCTGGACAAACATGTCGTGGAGCCTGGATGGTCCGCTCAATCCGAGGTCCAACGCCGCGTCCAATACGGAGGCCGATTGGTCAAGGAGCTTTTTCGCCCCCTGCACGGTGATGAATTCCAGGAATTTCTTGGGGCTTACGCCCGCCCAGCGCGAAAAAAGGCGCTGGAAGTGGAAGGGACTCAAGCCCAGGTGGGCCGCGATGGCTTCCAAGCTGGGCTGGTCCTTGGCCCGGGTTTCTATGAATCGAATCGCGGATTTTATCCGCGCATAATCCGCCGCCTGAGTTTCCATGGTTCCACCATATCCGTTCCACGGCCTCGAATCCACCCGATTCTTGCGATTCCCATGCCGACATGGATGCTCAAGTCGTGCTACCATGCCAGGCATTATGACAAAGCGATACAGCGCCGTCCTCATGGACGCGGACGAGACCCTTTTTGATTTCACCCGGGCCGAGTTCTTCGCCCTCGAGGCATCTTTTCGCGCCTACAGCCTTGATCCCAGCCCCGCTACAATCGCCCTCTACGATGAGATAAACAGGGCTCTCTGGCGTAAGTTCGAGAGGGGGGAAATTGCCCAGGAGGTCCTGAAAGTACAGCGCTTCGAGAGGCTTTTCACCGAACTGGGCGTTTCGGTTCCGGCGGCGGCCTTTTCCGAGGCCTACATCGAAACCCTGGGCAGGGGGGCCTTTCTCATCCCCGGCGCCGAGGAGCTTTGCGCATATTTGGCCGCCAAATATCCTTTGGCACTGGTGACCAACGGCTTAGCAAAGGTTCAGCGGCCTCGGTTCGAGGCTTCTTCGATCCGTCGGCATTTCCGCGCCCTCGTGATTTCCGAAGAGGTGGGTATAGCCAAGCCGGCTCCGGAGATTTTTTGGCGGGCCTGCGAAGCTCTAGGGTCCGATGCGAAGGATTGCATCATGATCGGCGATTCCTTGGCTTCTGATATCGCGGGAGCGGCGGGTTGTGACATGGACAGCTGCTGGGTCAACCTTCGAGGGGCGGTGAACGATACGGGCATCGAACCCACCTTCGAAGTGCGGAGCCTCGCGGAGATTCGGGAGATCCTGTGAGGGATAAAAAACTCTCAGTCCTGCCGATCCTCGCCGTTTTGGCCGCTGCAGCGATAGGAGCTTCAAGCGGGCTCTACATCAAGGGATTGGCCTTCTCGAGTTTCGCCATGAGTTCCCTGCGCATGACGGTTCCCTTTCTCCTCGCCATGCCTTCCGCTGCGCGACATGGGTTTCTTTTGGGCAAGCCGGGCATGCGCAGGAAGCTTTTCATTGCCAGCGCCCTCAACGCATTCAGGCTTTTTCTTTATGTACTCGCCTACAAGCTCACCACCATCGGCAACGCCGTGGTGCTTCTGTACCTCTGGCCTGTCTTCGCCCTGCTCATCGACTCGGTCCGATTCCGAAGGCCGCTGAGCCTAGCGAAGCTGGGCGTCCTCGGTCTGGCGACTGCAGGCGTGGCGGTGATGAATCTCCATCGGGGTTTCAGCCTTTCGGCCCAGGACCTGGCGGGCAGCGCCGCGATGATTTTTTCGGCGTTCGTTTTCGCCGGGACCAATATCATGTTCAAGCAGGCTGTATCGGTGATGTCCGAGGTGGACACGGTCTATTTCCACAATGCTGTGGGGGGTCTGGTGTTCCTTCCGTTTCTCCTTTCCGAGATCTCGTCGGCGCCCCTTTCCCATCTGGGCATAGGCGTTGTCTACGGCGCGGTGGTCGGGCTTGTGGGTTTCGGGCTTTTCTTCGTCGGCATGAAGAGGCTTCCCATGTTTCAGTATTCCGCGCTTTCCTACAGCGAAGTTCCCATAGGCCTGCTTTTTGGCGTCCTGTTCGCTTCCGAGGTCTTGGTTTGGAACCAGGCCGCGGGGGTGGCGCTGATCATCGCCGGGAGCTTCCTCGCCCAAAGGCTGCGCGCGGATTCCTGATTTCGCGCGTATTCCCCGCCGGATTTCAAGGGCTCCTGTAAATCCTGCCATCCGGTTATCTTGTCTTCTTCCCGACTGATTCCGGGCAAGGCGCCAAGGGCTCCATCGCTCCGCAACTCCCTTGCGCCGCGGCGACGGTTGATATAGTAAGAGTGCATGACCTTCTCTGTCCTTCAAGGCGAGTACGCCATCCGCCGGTATCCCTCCGAAGCGGCATTGATGCCGAACCTCTCGGCCTTCGAGTTCGCCTGCGTATCAAAGAGCCCCGGGGAGGCTACCTACATTTGCCCTGCGGATGCTCTGGCGCCGGAAGGATGGCAGGCAAAGGAAAAGGGCTGGAGAATCTTGAAAATCAAAGGTCCTTTTTCTTTCGAAGTCGTCGGCGTCCTTGCCCAAGCCAGCGCTATTCTCGCCGCGGCGGGTGTTTCTATTTTCGCTGTATCCACCTTCGATACAGACTACCTCCTGGTCAAGGAAAAATCCCTGGCCGAGGCCTGCGATGCCCTTAAAAAAGGAGGGCATGAGGTAAGCCGATGAGATGTCGAGGAAAGGCCGCCGTGCTGAGCTTCCTTTGGGCGATATTGACCCTGTCCATTGGAGGGGCGGAACTAGGGGCCTTTGAACTTGACTCCATCGCCTGGCGCCGACTTGGCCCTGGGCAAGGTTTTTCAGGGGGGGCGGTGGCGGCGCTACTCCAGGACCGCAGGGGATATGTCTGGATAGGAGCCTCGGGCGGCTTATACCGCTTCGACGGCGTCAATTTTATCCGCGTAGGGCCGAGCGAAGGATACTTCGCCTCGGTCACCTGCTTGGTTGAAGATTCGCAAGGGTCGATCTGGGCAGGCTCGCGCGGCATGGGACTGGGGGTGTACCACCCAGGGGAAGACCGGTTTCTAAGGGTAGCCTTAGATAGGCCGGAGGGCGGGAACCGCGCATCTGTCCGATCATTGGCCATGGGCAAGGATGGAAGGATGATCGTTGCGTGGGCTGATGGGGGGATAAGCGCCTTGGAGAAGGCCTCGGAAGGGCAGGGCGAGGCTTTTGAAATGTTACGGGAAATGCCCTTGGTCTCCTGGGTTGAAGGTGGGCTAGGGCCTGTCCTGGCGGATATGTCGGGAGGCCTGTGGGCGGGAAAGGAAAACGAGGGGTTGAGAGCCTTCGGCGGGGAAGGCGAACCGCTCGGCGAATACAGAAACAAGGCGGGCGATCCTCGGAGCCTTGGTTCGGATTCGGTCGCCAGCCTCTTTGAAGATTCCCTGGGCTATCTTTGGATAGGTTTTGGCGACGGAGGCGTTGACCTTTACCAAGACGGCTCCTTCGCACACGGGGTCCTGGGTTCCAACAGGTACGCAAGGGGAGGAGCGGTCATCTCCATGGCCGAGGATATAAAGGGGCGAATCTGGCTGGGAAAGGAAGGTGGGGGGATAGCTGTACTGGAACCGTCGACCATGGAAATTTCCGAAGAAAATGATTTTTCCGGGATCCTCATCTCCGCCATGATGCGGGACAGGCGAGGGCTCATGTGGCTTGGATTGAAGCAGGGAGGCTTGGCCACAGGAGACCATCGTTCCTCCGCGGTGCGCCGATACGCCGCCACAGCGGATGGAGACAGTCTTGAAGGCCTCCTCGGCATGGCGGCCAATCCGGACGGGCGGCCGCGTGTCCTTACCCGATCCGGCAGGCTTTTTGAATTCGATCCCGTGATCCAAGCTTTTCACAGCACCCCTTCTTTACGCGCAACCGAGGCCAAGGATCTATGGCTAGGCATCGGGGCAGGAGAGCTCGCGCGGCTTCCTGCGGTTTTCAAAGGGCGCTTCCGAGGAATCTCCTCTCCCGGCGACAATACGAAGGAATCGGTAGCCGTCTTAAGCGTGTTGGACGACGGGAAAGGCCCTATATGGATAGGAACAGACGGCAAGGGTCTCGTGCGCCACGATCTGCGG
>VKGY01000072.1 GCA_008080685.1 Spirochaetota bacterium | reverse complement strand
CAACGCCGGAAGGATTACATCCTACACCGCGATAGGTGGCATCGTGGGTTTGCTGGGGACGACCTTTGATTTTTCGCCTGCCGCGAAGGGGCTCATGACGGGCTTGGCGGGAATGTTCATGGCGCTTTTCGGCTTAAAAATGCTCGGGGCCTTTGCCCTACTTCCTCGAATTCCCTTGCTGACGCCCTCCTTCCTGCAAACCGCCCGAGGCCGAATTTTCGCGAAATTGAGCGTGCGCGCCCCCTTTGTAATAGGGCTCTTGAATGGATTCATGCCCTGCGGCCCTCTCCAGTCCATGCAACTGTATGCCCTAGGAACAGGAAGCTTTTTTTCAGGCGCTTTGTCCATGTTCCTGTTCTCGTTGGGAACGTCGCCTCTCCTGCTCGGCTTCGGATTCATCTCCCGCCTCCTTCCCAAGAAGTTGCTGCCCGCGATGGTCAAGGCCAGTGCCCTTATGGTGCTCGGCTTTGGGGTTATTACCATGGGAAGGGGAGGGGCGCTGGCCGGAGCTCCATTGCCCGGCAAGATTGACGGTTACGACCAAGTCTCCTTGCCCGCGGGACTGGCTGAGGGTCTTACCGTGGCGGCGGTGGGGGGTGAATTCCAGACAATCACCACCGATTTTGGGGATTCCGGCTACTACTTTCCCTTTGTCGTCCAGGCGGGCATACCCCTACGGTGGACCATCAGCGTGGAAGCCGATGGGCTCAACGGATGCAACAATCCGATCACCGTTCCAGCCTATGGCATCAAGAAACGCTTGAAGCCCGGGGACAACGTCATTGAATTCACGCCCAAGAAGAAAGGCGTTTTAGTCTACACTTGCTGGATGGGCATGATATCCAGTAGGATCCTGGTGGTCGAAGCCATCCCGGGAAATCCATAATCCGTTCATGCAGGGTTCATGCGGCCGAGGTATTCTTGACTGGAATAGGGAGGAAGAGATGAAATTCTATAAATTGGCCGGGATTCTTGGGGCTTCCATGGTGCTGATCCTGGGTTTGGCATCCTGCGCGGAAACGGACGTGGTGGCGAAGTTTTCCAAGTCTTCATTCAGGGCTGTATTGGATGCTTCAGGCGAAAGAGCGGCGAAGGCCGAGGGCGGTTTGTACTGGAGCCTCGCTTCTCCCCAGGGGGACCAGGTTCTTTTCGCCGCGGACTTTGCCGGGACGTCCAAGCCCGATTTAATAATGTCCTTCGACGCGAAGCCCTTCCTCGCTGCAGGCCTCGACATGGCCAAGCTTGAGTTTCCAGCGGGCACGGAAGCTACGCTTGAAGGAGAGCGCCTGACCATAAAATTCGAGCTCGGCGACAATGCGTTTTCCGCTGACGCGGGTGCTTCTTTCGCCACGGCCTTCGACGAAACGGTTCGAACCAATAGGGCGAGGATAGGCTACCATGCCGCCCTTGACCATTACGGCATTTCCGTCGGCGGCGGAAACATGTTTGAATGGTCCAAAGATATGAAGAAGAACGACAAGGATATCGTGTGGGTCCTGGATCCTGCGCCGTTTGCCGCCGCGGGGGTCGATCCCGGCGCGGTGGGCGGCTGGCTCTTTGCCAAGGTGGAAACTATGGACGAGTCGGGGAAGACAGTCTTTGTGGACAAGCTGCTCAAGCCCTTCAATATAGATTGACCCCCGCCCGAAGCAGTATATTTTCCGCGAGCATGCTCGCGGAGGGAAACAAGTGGCGGTAAAAATCCTGGTCGCCGACGATGAGGAAAAAATAACCCTCATGGTTGGCGCATATCTCGAGACCCACGGGTTCCTTCCAATCCTGGCCTACGACGGATTGAAGGCCTTGGCCCTGTTTAAGGAGAACAGTCCCGATTGCCTGGTCCTGGACATAAACATGCCAGGGATGAACGGCCTGGACCTCGCCAGGGCGGTGAGGAAGGATTCTTCCGTTCCTATCCTTTTCCTGAGCGCACGGGCGGAGGAAGCGGACAAGATTGTAGGCCTTGAGCTGGGAGCTGATGATTACGTGACAAAACCCTTTAGCCCACGGGAGCTCGTGGCAAGGATACGGGCTATCCTCCGCCGAGGATGGCCTAAGGAAGAAGAGGAGGGAAGCCGGGGAGCGTTGCGCCGGGGTCTAATAGAGCTGGATCATAAAAAAAGATCGGTTAGAGTCGATGGGATGGAAAAAAATCTTACCACAATCCAATTCGACATACTTTGGTACCTCATGAGGGAGCCTGGAAGGGTGTACAGCAGGCTCGAAATCCTGGAAGCCTGTTCGGGCACTACTTTCGATGGCTACGAGAGAACCATCGACGCCCATATCAAGAACATCAGGAAGAATATCGGCGACGATAGCGAGGATCCGCGATTCATCGGCACGGTCAGGGGCGTGGGCTATAGGTTCCTGGAGCCTTGAGATGAAACTAAAGCTCAGGCTCGCCCTGGATTTTTTCCTAGTCATCGCCGTCGCCTGCGGTGTAATGTTGGTCTCAGTGAGATTCCTGACGGAAGACCTATTCCGCACCTATGTATTTTCCGGCGATGCGGAAAAGGCGAGAACCTACGCAGACGTCCTGGGCTCATACTTCGATTCCCAAGGCTCCTGGGCCGATCTTCAGTCAAATGCGTCGAATCCCGCCAAGGGCTTGGCCGGCGACCGGGTCGTCGTGGCGGACGCGAATGGCATCATCGTCGCAGATACATCCGGACAACTGTTGAAGACAATCCATCCTTCCAGGCATGTCAGCCACGGAATACCCATCATGAGCAACGGAGTCACTGTGGGCACGGTGCTGGTCAATTCCATGGTGGACTCCTCCTTGTCCGGCGTCGAGGAAAGGTTCCTGAGAACCATCGGCCTGGCGCTGGTATTGGCCGCCGCTGCATCCTTGTCCTTGGCGCTTCTTTTGGGCATCGCTCTCTCCACCCAAGTGACCCGTCCGGTCATCGCCTTGACGAATGCGGCCAAGAAGGTTTCCCAAGGAGAGCTTGGGACGGCGGTGGAGGTGGGAGGGCTTGGCGAAATATCAGAGCTGGGATCCATGTTCAACCAGATGACGGCGGAGTTGAAGCGGCTTGAAGAAGGGAAACGGCAGTTGATAGCCGATTCGGCCCACGAACTGAGGACTCCGGTCGCCCTTATCCAAGGCACTATCGAGGCGATGTTGGATGGCGTGTATCCCTTAGACATGGCTACCCTCAAATCCGTGCACGAGGAGACTTTGAGGCTCTCCCGCCTCATCGATATGCTCCGGGAGCTGGAGATAATCCAATCCGGGAAGCTGCGGCTTCAGCTGGAAAAAATTGATGCCGCCGAAGTGCTGGGCAAGGCAGCGGCCATGTTCGGCCCTGCGGCGCGGGAGAAGAAAATATCCTTGGTCGTGGCGCCCATAGACCCGCCTTGTCATGTCGCCGCCGATCCGACCCGCCTGAACGAGGTCATCTACAACCTGGTTTCCAACGCATTGAACCATACGCCCGCGGAAGGGGCTGTGCTGCTCTCAGCCCGCCGCGACCCGCGGCGTCCGGCTTCGACCTTGCTCCAGGTGGAGGACTCTGGTTCCGGAATACCGGAGCCGGAACGAGCCTTGGTTTTCGAGCGTTTTTACAGGATTGAAAAATCCCGGTCAGCCCGCGAAGGCGGACGCGGCCTGGGCTTGGCGATCGCCAAGGAGATCACAGCAGCCCATGGTGGAGTCCTAGAGCTTGGCGATTCATCCCTGGGAGGAGCCTGTTTTTCCGTCTCCCTAGCCTCAGATTTTCTTCCACTTCTCAAAGTAGGGCGCGACAGATCTTAGGTATTTTTCGGAGATTCCGATCGAGTCGCCAAGATCGGTCTTGTCCTTGCCTAGGATGGGAATTGGATTGCAGCCTCCGCGCCCCTTGCCTATCTGATCCAAGCTGAATCTGTTTCCGCAATTCTGGCAGATGAAGATGTTCCCTTCCTGCTTGAAGTACCCGCGGCTTGAAGCGTAGCAAACCTGGCAGGTGTTGAGGGCTGTCCGTATGGTGCCGTCGAAAGCCCGGACAGCGAATATTTCCACGGGTTTGTCGTTGATTTTTATGGAATAAAATTTGGCCGTAGGCGTGATCTCGCTTTTCTTGATCGATATTGCCCAGGACCCCTGAGCCTTTGAGCCGTTTTCTTGTCCGACGGCGGGCAGAATCGCCGCCAATGCGAAGAAAGCCATGAGCGTCCAAGCCGCCCGTATAGCGATACTTCCTTTCATCCGTGCCTCCCTGTGGGTCTAGAAGCCAGCGTACATGATCCGCATGAAGGGCTTGTGAACGGCAGGTAGGCATGGAATGAATTTTTCCTCATTGAAGAATCCGGACCATTGAACCCGCGTCCCCGTAGGCCATCAGCACCGATTCAGCGGCGACTATTCCAGGGATGCGATTTTTCTTCATGGTGTTCGAGCTCCTAATTTGGCATTCTTGGGCAATGGGCTAATCGTAATCGATTTGCGTTGCGCGCGCCAGTCAAAATGCTTGCCGATTTTTATAAAGGAATGGGACGAGTTAACAGGATTTTCAGGATCGACAGGAATTGACTTTATTCAACCGTCAGTTCCGAATAGTTGAGCACGATTAGGGTGGGACTGTCTCCTTTGGAGGGATCGATGGCGTCGCAGCTGGCGTCTATGTTCTGGATGGCCATAGGCAAAAAGCTCGTGCCGGGGAATTTTGGTATAAATTCTTCGTCCACGTTGCTCTGCACGACGCAGCGGAAGGCATCCTGGCGTCCGAAGAAGAAATCCGTGTAGGCGCGCCTAACCTCGGGATCGACCATGGTGGTGTAAAGCGATGCTTGGCCTACGCTTGGGTCGACAGGAAGCCAGCCGTAGTTGGGCACGAAGAATTCGGCCCAGAAATGGGGGGAGAATTTGCCGTTGAAGAGCTGCCAGCCGCCAGGTACGCGGGCGGGAATTCCCACGGCGCGGCAGAGGGCTGCGAAGTATGCGCCTTGGGCTCCGCAGTCGCCTAACTTGTATTCGTGCACATAGGCCGATTCCCTTAGGTCGGAACGGGGATACAGGAGGAGGTGGGGCATGAAGCTGTAGTCGATCGTATCGATCATGTAATCGTAAATCTTCCGCGCCGCGAGGTAGGGATTTTTTTCTCCCCCGACAATTCGCTCCGCCGTGGCTTTTATCTCCGGGGTCACGGCTACGTTGCCCGATGAGCCGGTATAGGCGATGTATTCGGGGCTTAAGGTGTTATATCGGCCTACCAGGGCGGGGTCTATCTTGAAGTGCTGTTCGTAGTGGGTGAATTTGAAGCGAACCTCGGCGCGAAGGGGCCCTTCGAGTTTCTCGAGGGGAACTTCCATATAGAGTGTGCTTATCGCGCCGGAACTCGAAGGGGGAAGGACGAGGTAGCGTGCGGGTTCGACGGACAGTATTTCCACAGGCTGCTGGTAGCCGAGGGTGATGGGCAGGGGAAACCACATCTTGAAGGTTCCCGCGGCGGGAAGCTCTGAGCGGGGGATGTCCACCGCATGCTTTCCTATATAGGTGACTGGGTTGTCGTAAATCCTCCAGGATTCCTTCGGCCATACCTTGGCGATGTCCAATATCTTATCCACCAGGGCAGCGTAGGTCTTGTTTTTCTCCTGGTCTCCGTGCATCAAGGCCATGGTCCTGAACTGCAGGTTTGGGATGACAGTATCCGAGTACATGGTTTTTCCGTCGATCTGAAGGCTCTCAAGGCCTTTCGCGGCTTTTCGGGCGTTTCCGCCTGCGGCGACCCAGGCAGGATAGGCCTTGGCCAGAGCGGCGTTCATAGTGTCTTCGTCGTAGGGAAAGGATATCCGCGCATATTGGATCGACTCCAGGCCGTCGCGGCAGATTCTCAAGTACCGGGCTCCTTCTTGGGTGGAGGGATCCAATTCGGCAAGACCTTGGCGGTACAACTCCTCGGCGGCGCTCAGTTCTCCAGCCACTCTCAGGGCTTCCGCCCTGCTTACGAGGACCATGCCTCCCTGGCCTTGCGCGAAGGCTTCGGAAAATCCGAACGCCAGCATGGCAATCACGGCCAGCATCGTTGCAAGGTCTGCGGTTTTTCGATTTCTGCGAAAACACATTATGTTCCCCCTCTTTCTCCATGTCCGCCCGGATTCTGCGCTAATGGTACTATGGCCTGATCGAGGTTGATAGCTGAAAGGTTGGAACATTTTGGCAATGGCAACCGATTTACATGAGGGAATAGGACGGGATACCAGGATTTTTAGGATCGACAGGAAGGCCGACAAAGGGGGTTCCGGCTTACAGCGGCCTCAAAAATTTACCTCAATAATTATCTACCGTTGAATTTGTCCCGAAAACGCCTATAATTGTTTTGTACGATATGCCTTCGCATCATGTAACGAAAGAATTACGTTGATTCTTTCCTGCCAGCCCAAGCCCGACACCAGCCGACACCTCCCCATACCGCACAATCTCAGGGGAAGGATGGAGGGCATGAAGAAAATCCGCCGGAGCGTATTTATGTGTTTGATCATTGTTCAAGCGACGGCCGGGGCCAGTTCGGAATTGGGAACGGTGGCCGATCTCATCCAAGAGAATTTATTCCGCAACTCGGAAAAAATCGAAGAAATTTTCGGAACGTTGACCGACATTGAGCGCCTAACAATTTTTAAAAAAATTAGAAAAACCCCCATGCTTCCCTTCTATGCCAACCTTGCTGTGGGTTTTGGAGTTGGCTCTTTCATCCAAAAGAACCTCTTAGGC
>VKGY01000071.1 GCA_008080685.1 Spirochaetota bacterium | reverse complement strand
TCCACCGCTTCTTCCTTGGTCTCATGGGCTGTATGCCCTTCCTGCCAGAGGAACTCCGCGGTGCGCAGGAAGAGGCGGGTGCGCTTCTCCCCCCGCAGGACGTTGGCCCATTGGTTGATAAGGATGGGAAGGTCGCGCCAGGACTGGACCCAGTTCTTGTACATGGACCAGATGATGGTTTCGGAAGTGGGGCGTATGCAGTAGGGCTCTTCGAGCTTCTCGCCGCCGCCGTGGGTGACCACAGCAAGCTCCGGGGCGAAGCCTTCGACATGCTCAGCCTCCTTCTCCATGAAGCTCATGGGAATGAGGAGGGGGAAGTAGGCATTGGAGTGGCCGGTTTCCTTGAACCTGCGGTCGAACTCGTCCCGTATCCTCTCCCAGATCGCGTAGCCCCTGGGCCGAATCACCATGCTTCCCTTTACCGGGGAATAATCTGCTAGTTTGGCGTTGAGAACAATATCGATGTACCACTGGGAGTAATCGACTTCCCGGGGAGTGATCTTGTCGGCCATAGCCCACCTCGAATGAAAAAATGTAGCCAACTATACTAGAAATCGGCTGGGTGCATCAATCGACTTCGGTCCCGGGTACTTCATGTCCCGTCGAAAGCGGGGTATCCTTACACCGTGACATTGCAGATACGGAGGCGCACCTACTGGATCCTTTTCGGGATTTCCTGCGCATCATCCCTTTTGGCTCTCTCGGCATCGGCGATCCTCGCGTTCAAGGGCAACCTCCCAGTCTTTCTTATCGAGCAGGGCATCTATTCGATCCATGATTTCTTCGGCTTGAGAGTACCCTCCCACATCCTGTCCCTGATGGATGTGGCAGCGCTCTGCGGGTTTGCTGTGATAGGACAGGCTTTTGTCCTTCGAAGCTTCAAGCAGACAGTTTCGGCGGAAGTTTTTTTCTTTGCCTTCTGGATGTGCTGCGCCTCCTTCGAGGCCTTAAGACCCCTCCGCCTCGTCTTAGCCCTAGGGGGTAGCGCAGACGGCGTCTTGGCGGTAGTGGACAAATTCTACACGGGCGTAAAATTTTTCGGTTTCTCTTGCCTTTTCATCTCCGGCCTATTCGCCTCGGGGATGAGGAACGAAAAGCAGCTCTCTATAGTGGCGGTCTGCGCCGCCATCTCCATAGCCCTAGCCTCCAGGCTTCCGGTCAATTCTGGGATATGGGACAGAACCTTGCTCTTTAAGGTTGGGTACGGCAACTTGATCAATGGCTTTTCATTTTCTATAATAATAATTACAATAATGAATTATTTGATATCCACCCGAGTCAGGGGCGACAGATCCTTCTATTATATAGCCCTTGGGATAGCCGCTTCCACGGCGGGTACCTTCCTGTTGTCCAAAGACATTTCTCCTCTTGCTAGCCTCCTTGCGCTGCTCGCCCTGGGCGGGGGAAGCTGGCTATTCATCAAAAAGCTCCATTCTTTCTACCTCTGGCAATAGTGGCCGGCTATGCCAGGATGAGGGTAGCGAGAAATCCCGAGACTATGGGAAGGATGATATTGTCCAGGTCTTTGGTGGGTATCGCTTCGGCCACCGTAGACCCTAAGGCGATGAGAATCGAAGGCCCCAGCTGTCTAGAAACCATATAGGCCGAAAATAAACTCATTATGAAGCAGGTGACGCTACCTTCCAAGGACTTGCCTTGGGTGAAGGGCAATTTGATCCGACCGATGAGCTTGCCCACCAGGCTGGAGAAACTGTCCCCGAAGGCGAGGATATAGACCGCGATAGAGGCGGGAATCGGTTCGAAAAGCAGGATTGCCGCTAGGGCTCCCAATCCAAGGGTTATGGGGCCGGCAACAAACCTTCCCGCGTCGCGCAACCTCGCTGCCCGGGCGGTCAGGTCGGAAATCAAGAAGACGCGAATGCCCTGCATGCGCAAATGCTCGAAAAGGAGATAGGCCGCGCTACCCGCGCCGAGGAGAAAGACGGTAAGGGGCTTGGAAAGGGAAAGAAGGAGGGGAACGAAGGCAATGAGAAGGTGGATGGACTTCCTAGTCAGTTCTATCGCCAGTTCCCGGGCTTCCAGGCGCTTCCTTGGGAATTTGACAGCAATGACAGATCTTCTCTGGTTAGGGAAAGGAGTGATTTTGAGATCCGCTCTCTGCATTTCGGCTACCGCCTTGTCCTTGACAGGATGCTGTGGCTTTGGTAGGATGCGAAACGATCCAAGAGCGTTCGGTGGGCGATTAACTCAGCGGGAGAGTGCTACCTTCACACGGTAGAAGTCATTGGTTCAATCCCAATATCGCCCACCGAACGCTCTTTTTCTTTAATCCTTTATTTTCCCTGCCATCCTGTCCCGGACTACAGTATACTCGATTTATTTCCCCAATTCCACTAAGTTTCCTTTTTGGGCCAGGGATTGATCCTCCACCTTACCTAAAACCCAGATGAGCATGGCTGATATTCCCGCTATGGCTCCTATCATGGGCCAGACGGCGCCCAGGGACGTCAGGTCTATGAGCTTCCCCGTCACCGGTGGGCTTATCATCCATCCAAGACCGCCTATGAAGGGAAGGATGGCGTTGAATCTTCCCCTGTGGGAGATGGGAGTGTGGTTGGCGACATAGGCGCCTTCGTTGGTTGCGTTGACGATCTCTCCCAAGGTCCAAAGCATCGTAGAGGCGTACATGAGGAGGAGGGTCGTGGATCTCCCTATCATCCCAAAGCCGATCATGTAGAAGAATCCCGCCAAGGCGACGGCATTGATGGGCTTCCATTTTTTGGTCCAGGCCATGACTGGGGTGGAAAGAAAGATCACCAAGGCGGCGTTCAGGGTCATCATGGAGCCGTAGATCGCCGCGCCTGAGGTTCCGAAGAAGGCCTTGGCCTGGAGGGGAAGGGCGAAGCGATGCTGGGCGTAGACGAAACCGTACCAAGTGGTGAGTATGGTGAATAATATAAGGAAGGGCCTGGACATCAGTGCCTGCAGCAAGGTTCCTTTATGGGCTTCCTCGGTGCTTCCCGATCCAATGGTCGCGTCGATCTGTGCCTGGGTTGGCTTTGTCTCAGGCACGGTGAATCCCAATATGGTTATGGCCAAAAGGCCGGCTATCGCATTGCCCCAGAATAGCCAGGATGAAGCGTGTTCGAAAAGAAAGCCCGCGATGAGGGATCCCACCGCGAACCCAAGATTGTGCCCCAGATAGTGGAGGGAAAAGGCGGTGCGGCGATTCTCCGGGGTGGTGAGGTCGGTCATCATGGCTGATCTGGCCGGGTCGGTGATGCCGTCGAAAAACACGCTGGCCAGGACAAGGGCGGGAACCAGGGCGGAAAAAGCGGAAAAGCCGCAGGGTATGAAGAGGGCGGCGGAGACCACTTGTCCCGCAATCATGGTCTTCTTCCTGCCGAACCGATCCGCCAGTTTTCCTCCGATGAAGTTGCCGGGGATATAGAGCAGGGAAATTATGAAGAGAAAAGTTCCCGCATCGGTCTGGTTCATGCCCAATCGGCTGGTCAGGTAAAGAGTGAGAAAGGGGAAAACGAAAATTCCCATCGAATTGACGATGGTTATGGTGAACAATGTGTAAAGCGGCTTTGGGAGCCCGCGATACACCCCGAATAAGCCGTTCAGGCTCGAGATTATTCTAGTTTGGATACCCATACATTTCTGTCGTGTCCGCACGGTGTGCGGTTACGTTCCGGCGCTTCGGCGATTTATGCGTCGGGTGGTGATTGCGCGCGTGTCGCAACTGGTTCTTACGGTCAGGCCGATTCGCGCGGGAAGCTTGGGTTTGTCGAAAGGGGGTGCGCTTTCTGTACTGAAGCCCTAAGCAGTCGCGCGAGAGTTTAGAATCGAGGTATTGGTTATTACGTTCACTGCTTCGGCTCCTTTCTTGAAGTTTCCGCCCATATTCCCAGATTTCCTTTCATTAGTCAATACGATAGCCGATACTTGAATCGAGGAGGATCGCGGATGGCGAGGTTTTTTTTCGGCGAATCAGAAATCGAACGGGAAATCCTTGATGCGGGAGCGTTATCCCGCAAGATAAAGGCCCATGGCGAAAAGTCGATGATTGTGGAGGTTTTTTTCTCCAAAAACGCGATAGGCGCTTTCCATAGCCATCCTCACGAACAACTCACCTACTGCCTTGAGGGGAGTTTCGACTTTGCTCTGGGCAAAGAATCCTTCCGCCTTGGGCCGGGGGACAGTCTTTTGATTCCCTCGGGAGTGGGGCACGGTGTCCTTTGCCTGGCCGAGGGCCGGCTATTGGATATGTTTTCCCCCCCTAGGGAAGATTTCCTCGCCCCGCGGGGCTGAAGGCTGAGCATGGGCAGGTGGAAGAAGGTAGATTTCAGGACCTTCGCATATTTGTGCGTGGCGGTTTTAATCTCCGCGGCCTTGGAATTGTTCGTGTTCGCATATCGTCCTCCCCGCTACGCGATTCCATTGGGCAAGGAACTATCCATCCACCGGGATGGGATCCCCCTAGGGGCAGGAAGAATTCCTTTTTTGGATCGTCTCGGGTCGGCCAAGACGGTCAAATGCTTCGTTCCAGGCCTCTATAGGTATGCGCTTTCGTTCTCCCTCCCTGACACTCTTGTGGGTGAAAGGGATTTGGTGCTCGTATTCCCCCAGATCTCAGGTGCCTCGTTGTCTCCTTCAGTGAATGGTATTTTACTGGGAAGAAGGGGAGACGAGGCGGAAGGACGATCGACCATATGGAACGCAGTCCATGTCTTTTCCCTCCCCTCGCAGATATTGAAAGCGGACAACGCGCTTGAGATTGAAATCCGAGGGACTTACGAGGCGGGCATCACCGCGGTTCCCTATATCGCCTCAGGCCGCAAGGCCGCGGGGCGGATCTTCGCCCTCACCTTTTTCTCAGAGTACAATATATGGATTTCGGCGGGGGCTCTCCTGGCCATTTCCCTCATCGCCATCGGGATTGGATGGCTTGGCGAGGGAGTGCGGAAGGGCAGCCTGCTTCTCGGTTTCGCCGGGGTTTGCGTCGCCATGTTCCTGCTCGACTTTGCCTTGATAGAAAGGCTTCCCATTTCCATCGCCCTCTTCAAGCGGATCGTGGTTTCATTGCGCCATCTCGGTGCAGCGCTTTTTATCCTGGCTTACTTCAGCATCCTGGGCAAGAAAATGGATGCCTTCGCCCATGCCTTCTCCGGGATCCACCTGGCCTGCGCAGTCCTGCTTCTGGCCATGCCCGGGGGCATCGTGGAAATCAAGCGGCTTTACAATCTCACCTATCTGACATTCCTACCCCTTCAGGTTTATCTTTTCGTCCTTGTCCTCCGATACGCCCGGGAGGATGAGGCGTTCAGGCCGATCATGTTCGGAGTGGTCGTCGCCGTCCTATGCGCGATACGCGATATCGTCCTCCTCGTCCTGGTGGACAGTCCCGGATCCATAATGATTTCCCATTATGGCTTTGTGGTCCTGACCCTCGCCTCAAGCTTCTACGTGGTAAACGACGGACTCAAGCATTATCGGGCATTGGTGTGCGAACGAAAGCGCACCGTCTTTTTCCAGGAGGAAGCCCAGCGGGATCCTCTTACCGGGAGCTACAACAGAAAAATCCTCCCTGTTCTGGTCCAAGATCTCGCCAAGCCCTTCTCCGTCATGATCTTCGACCTGGATGATTTCAAGTCCATGAACGACGAATTCGGCCATGCCACGGGAGATGCCATACTGGCCGATGTGGTCAGGGTGGCCAAGGCCAACATACGGGCCGATGACTACGTGGTTAGGATCGGCGGCGATGAATTTATGGTAATCCTTCGATCCTGCCCTCTGGACGTGGCCCGTACCATCGCCGGACGCCTCATAGCGGATTGCGTCAAGGCGGCGGTGCCGGTAGTTGGCCCGGGATCCCAGGGCAATCTTTCCTATTCTGTCTCCATCGGCATAGGACATTGCGGCGGCGAGGGCGCGGCGACATCCCAGGATCTCAAAGACATCGAAACCGAGGCGGACCGGAAAATGTACAAGGCCAAGGAGCTCGGAAAGGGCCAGTGGTTCGGGTAAGGGAACGGCGCGGAATCCTCCTACCCTCCCGTCCCGCCCTTGTCTTTAGTCTTCTCCCAGGTCTAGAATCCTGGGCATGAAAGGAATAATTGTCGCCGCAGGATACGGCACCCGCTTTCTTCCCGTCACCAAGACAGTCCCCAAGGAAATGCTTCCCGTGGGCGTAACCCCCTCGATAGCCTATATCGTCGATGAGTTCGTCGCCTCGGGCATCAAGGACATAATCATCATCAGTTCCCGGCGAAAAAAGGTATTGGAAGACTACTTCGACCGTGAAATCGAGTTAGAGGAACTCTTCGCCCGGGAAGGTAAGTCAGACAGGCTTACCCAAATCAAGCCTCCCGAGGCAAGGGTCACCTTTGTCAGGCAGAGGGAAATGCGGGGCACGGGCCACGCCCTCCTTCAGGTAAAAAACCTTGTGGGCGGAGAGCCCTGCGTGGTCGCCTATCCGGACGATTTGCATTTTGGGACTGTCCCCCTGGCGAAGCAGTTGATCGATGTATACGAAGCTACGGGGAAATGTGTCCTGGCCACGATCCTCGAGCAGGGGGATGTATCCCGCTACGGTGTGGTGGACCCGGACCCGGACGGCCTTGGGGTGAAGGGTTTTGTCGAAAAGCCCGCCAAAGGCAGGGAGCCGAGCCACGAAGTTTCGATAGGGCGCTACCTCTACACCCCTGAGTTTTTCGACAAGATTGAAGAGGGATG
>VKGY01000070.1 GCA_008080685.1 Spirochaetota bacterium | reverse complement strand
TGCAGAACCCAGGCCAAGGTGGAGATCTCCCGCAAGGACGGCGAAAGCCTGATGGAAAATCCCTTGGGGAACCACATCGTGATGGGGTTGGGGCATCATGGCGCGAAGGCGCGCAATTATCTCAAGATCGCCAGACAGGTTCAGACAAAAAAATCGTAAGGCTTGGCCAGGCGCTTCGCATATCCCGGTTGGAGCCCAAGGTTGAATTTTTTTTCTGTCCCCAGGGTCGAGGGGGGGCCGTGGCCTGGGAAGACAAGGCTGTCCTCAGGATAGCACAGGAGTTTTTCCCCTATTCTTTCGGAAAGCGCTTGAGCGTTGAAGGCCGAGGTTGTCCGCCCTATCACGCCAGCGTGGAGGGCGTCTCCGGTGAATAGGCTCGCGCCTATCTTGTAGACGATGGAATCTTGGGAATGGCCGGGAACGGCGATGGCGGAGATGGAAAAACCCGATTCCTGGAATTCGTCCCTGTCCCGCACCTTGCGGCAGGCAATGTCGTAAATCCTCATGTTCGAGGCGTAGACCTGTGGTTGGTATATCCGCATCAGGGTTTTTACGCCCCGGGTGTGGTGGATGTGGTTGTGGGTGATTAGGATGGCCGTCAGTTCATAACGGTTGTGCTGGATCTGGTCGATCATCGAGATGGTCAATTCCGAGGGATCGATGATGAGGGCTTGGGAGGTGGCTTCGTTGCCTACGATATACGTGTTTGAGAAGCCATAGATCGAATAGTGCTGGTAGATTTTCATATATAAAGGTGCTCCATGTCCCGCACCGCTTCCAGGATATTCGAGCCATGGGTGCTGACCGACTCGGATGCAACGGGCATGAAATACACTCTCTTGAAGTCGCAATCGTTGAAGCGGCTATTGGACAAATAGGAGAGGATAAATCGGGAATCATAGAGGTTCGAGCTGGAAAACGTGCTCTCATTTATGGTTGCGCCATTGAAATTGACATGGATGAGTTCGGAATTTTCAAAGCTGCAATCGAAAATCTTAGATTCACCGAAAGAGCAGAAGTCCATGTCGACTCCAGAAAAATCGCAGCTGGCCAATTCCGCGCGATCGAAGAAGCAAAGCCGCACGCTGGCTCCGGTAAACATGACGTGGGACAGCTTTGTTCCTCCAAACCGGCATCCCACGAATTTGCAGCGGGAGAAATCCTGGGCCACCAAGGAAAGGTCGGAAAAGTCAATATTTATCGCGCTCTGCCGGGCAAGAATTTTCTCCGCCAGGGCTTTGGTGGCTTCGAACGGATCCTCCGTATGCCCTAGGCAATGCTCCGAGTCGGCGAAAGCCCTGGTCCCGCAGCCGGGGATCGAACATATTCGTTGCATGAACATGCCCATAGGCTACACTAACGGGCCTGGGTGGGCAAGCTTCGCGCGCGGACCTTCGCGCGCGGACCTTCGCGCGCGGACCTTCGCGCGGTGGCCTTTGCGCCTGCTGCCATGGGCGTGTGCTTGAATAAGCCTGAAAAGGGAGTATACACTTAATTCCATGTGCTATTACTGCGGTTCACCTGTGGAAGCGGGTCGTAGGATAGGTTTTAGCGAAACATGTCCCGACTGCGGCAAGGACTCGCATGTGTGCAGGATGTGCGAATTCTACGCCCCCGGGGCGAAGTGGGACTGCAGGGAAACAATCGACGCATTGGTGCGCGACAAGGAGAAGAGAAATTTCTGCGATTGGTTCAGCCTGGATCCCAAGGCTGTTCTGGGCGGGAAGGGCGACGAAATGGCGCGGCGCAAGGACGCGGGGGCGAAGTCCGCCTTCGACAGTCTTTTCAAACTATGAGCTCTAAAAATTTAAGTAGGTAAAATGTTCGCACAAGGATCGGTCGTTTTCTTTGACTCCGGAGTGGGCGGATTGCCATATCTGGCTACCGCGAGGGATCTATTGCCTTCGGTACCCATGCACTACGTCGCCGACGACGAAGGATTCCCCTACGGTACCAAGACACCATTGCAGATAGAAACCTTGCTTCTGGAGAGGATGAGGAGGATCAGGTCCCGCCTAATGCCCGCGGCTATAGTGATAGCGTGTAACACCGCAAGTCAGGTTGGACTTCCTGCCCTCAGGGCTGCCCATCCGGACATCCCCTTCATCGGGACGGTGCCTGCCATCAAGCCCGCCGCCGCATCCACTTCCAGCGGGATCGTCGGAATCATGGCCACTGAGAGAACCGTGGCCGATCCTTACCTCGACGATCTAATCGCCCGATATGCCTCAGACATAGAGGTAGAGAAACTGTCCGCCCAGAAGTTGGTCTCCTTTGTAGAGAGGAGGTATCTCGCATCCAGTGAAGAGGAGCGCCGCCTGGCGGTGGCTCCTTTTGTGGACAGCCTCCTGGCCAGGAAAGTGGACAGGATTGTTCTCGCCTGCACGCATTTCCTCCACCTGGAAAAGGATATCGCAGCCTACTGCGAAATTTGCGGGGCTGGGGATGTGCAGATTGTGGATTCTCGGCAAGGCGTGGCGAATCGATTAGCCCAACTGGTCGAGGATGGCACTATTTCTGTTCAGGAGGGGGATCGCTCAGGAAAGCCCAAGAGCGAAGACTGTTTCCTTCTGACGAGCGAGGCACCCTTCGATCCGGCATATGCCGCATGGGCAGATCGCTTTGGGCTTCTCCCCCCTGAGCGGCTTTAGTTGGGACAGGCGGCGCTGTGACCGGATTCGTGCTCTCATCGACTAACAATACCGCGACAGTCCTTTGCTTCGATGGCATCCAGAGGCTCTGCGGCTTCAAGGGCAAGAGGATAAAATCCCTTTCCGGTCAATACAACAGCCTCGCCGCCGGGGACAGGGTTGAAATCCAGGTAATGGATGGCGAAAGGGGGCTCGTCACTTCCTTGGAGCCCAGGAAGAACGCCTTTGGCAGGTACAATGAAAAAGGCCGGGCCGAGCAGGCTATAGCATCCAACATCGACCGGGTTATTTGCGTCAGTTCTCCTCTATTGCCTCCCTTCAGGCCGCGCTTTATGGATCGATTGGCGGTGATGGCCGAGATAGCCCAGACTCCTTTCATTATTTTTCTCAATAAAATCGAGTTAGGCATCCCCGACGAAGTGGCGATGCGGCTTGAGGACTACGAACGCTTGGGATATCGGATAATGTATGGTTCCGCCAAGACAGGCCACGGCGTGGATGACCTGCGTGCCCTCGTATCCCAGGGATCTTCGGTTTTAGCGGGACAGTCGGGGGTGGGCAAATCTACCCTCATGAACGCCCTGATTCCCGGCTTGGATCGCAAGACCCAGGACGTTTCTGAGAAGTATCAGAGGGGCAAGCACACAACCACCATGGCCCAGGCCATAATGATGGCCGAAGGAGCTGTCCTGATCGACACCCCGGGTATCAGGCGCCTGGCCTTGCGGAGCACAGAGCCCCAAGACCTCGCCTCGCTTTTTCCGGAAATGCGGGATTTCTTAGGGGGCTGCAGCCTTGGTTCGCGCTGTTCCCACGGGGAGGAGGAGGGATGCCATATCCGCGAGGCGGTGGAGGAAGGAACCATCCACGCGGACCGGTACGAGAGCTACCTGCGAATTCGCCAGGAACTCGACCTTCCCCAGGAATGGAAGAGGTCGGGCGTACGGGATCCAGGACGGAAGGAAAGGAGTTCAGGCGAAAACTGGAAGCGCAGGGTAAAGAGATTCGATATGTCCGATTTGGAAGAGGATTGATGGTTCGATGAAAACGATGCTGGAGCACGAACACAGTTTTTCGCTCCTGGATTTCTACCGGGTCCGCCAAAAAGCCGCGGAGTATTGTCTTTCTTCCGAGGGGAGGGAGACCTATCTAAGGTCGCTTCCCATGACGAGGCCTGAGGATTTGGAGCGAATTCGGGGCGACATAGGTTTTTTCCTGCGCCGCCTCGAAGAAGGCTACCTTCCTGTCCAGGATTTTCCAGAGATAGAAATGTGCGTGCGAAAACTCGGGCTTGAGGGGTCGAGCCTGGAGTTGGATGAGTTGTATGCCCTGGGGATTTGGTCGAAACGGGCCGATAGCCTTGTTTTGGGCAATGTCCGGGCAGATCTTTCGAGTCCTGTGCCCGATAGCCTCTCGGAATTTCTCATGCCTGGGAGAGCTTTGGGCGAAGAGGGGGGGGGCAAGCCCAATCTCCGATTCGACCCCGACCAGGTTGCGCTCCGCTGGGCAGAGTGGTCGTTGGAGGGAATATTTTCCGCCTCTCCGTCACTTCAAGATGTGCAAAAAATAATATTTTCTATCCTTACTCAGGACGGAGAGCTGAGGGATTTGCCGGAATTGCGCAAAATCAAGGACGCCATAGCCCGGGCGAACAAGGATCTTGTGGCGATAACGGACTCCTACAGGTATGATCCTGAACTCAAGTCCGCCCTCCAGTCCACCGAGGCCACCCAGAGGGACGGAAGGACGGTGCTCGCGGTGCGCGCGAATTTCCGGGGACGGGTGAAGGGGATCGTGCACGAAGTATCGTCCACAGGCCAGACGGTTTTCATCGAGCCGAGCGCCTTAGTGGACAAGAACAATGAGCTGGTCCAGCTCAACGCGCGGCTCGCTGGTGAAATCATGCGGATACTCAGGGAGGCGACGGAACTGCTGAGAGCCCTCCGTTTGAAGATCCATGCCGCCAGGCTCGCGGTTTCCCTTGTGGATCTTCGATTGGCCCGAGCCCTCCAGGCCCGGAGGGAAGAACTCAATTTCGCGGAAATCTGCGATTCGGGAATCACCCTTTGGCGCGCCAGGCATCCGCTGTTGGGGAGGAAGGCGGTGCCGGTCGATGTGGCCATCCCTGATGGAACCAGGACTCTGATCGTTACCGGACCCAATACGGGCGGAAAGACGGTCACCCTCAAGACCTTGGGGCTTTTCGCCCTCATGCACCAATCAGGGATGGGGTTGCCCGCTGCCCAGGGGACCAAATTTCAAATCTTCGACGGAGTCTACGCCGATATTGGAGATGAACAGTCGATCGACCAATCCTTGTCCACCTTTTCAGGGCATATCAAGGTCATTTCAGACCTTGCCTCTCGCGCCGGGACGATGAGCCTGGTGCTATTGGATGAACTGGGAGCCGGCACCGATCCTGAGGAAGGCTGCGCCATAGCCATGGGCCTTTTGGATCATTTCATCGCCCTTGGATCGTTGACCATCGCCACTACCCACCACGGCATTCTCAAGAATTACGGCTATACCCGCCCGGCCTGCCTGAACGCTTCGATGGAGTTCGACTCCACTAAGCTTGCCTCCACCTACCGCATTGTGATGGGAGTGCCGGGAGAAAGCCGAGCCTTGGAAATCGCAGCCCAGACGGGCTTGGCCCCTGGTATCGTCGCTGCGGCCAGAAAATATCTGGATGAAGAGAGGACCGATGTGGGCCAGCTCATCATTTCCTTGAGCGAGAAACACCGAGAGCTTGAGCGGCTTGAGAGGGATCGGCGAAGGCGGCTCAAGGAGGCGGCGGAGGACCAGAGGAAGGCCGATCTCGCAGCCTTGAGGGTCCGCCAGAAGGAATTAGAACTTAAGCCTTGAAAACCTGGTAAAGGAATTGAGGGAATCCGGAGCGGAGGGCGTAAACGTAAGAGAGGTCAAAGCCTTCCTAGGAA
The DNA here is from genome assembly GCA_008080685.1 of Spirochaetota bacterium. Lineage (GTDB taxonomy): Bacteria > Spirochaetota > Spirochaetia > Treponematales > Rectinemataceae > VKGY01. Next base: position 6,721 of record VKGY01000070.1, on the reverse strand, counting down.
ATTTGGCCGATTCCGCAGCCGCGACCAGGGAGAAGGTTGAAAATGAGGATCTCCAGGTTCGCGAGGCATTGAGGCGTTTCGAATCCGAAGACGGGGAGGATGGGAATTCCCCAACGCCTGAGAAAGCTCAGAAGACGAGGAAAGCCCCGGGGGAGGAAAAAATCTCCCTTAAGGATGGGGCCGAGGTCCTTGTCCTCTCCACGGGAAAGCGCGGCAGGCTTTTGCGCAGGCTTGGGTCCAAGCGCTGGAGCGTGGAAATCGGCTCGATCCGCATGAATCTTTCCGAGGAGGACTTGAAGCCCATGGCAGCTTCCAAGGTCGAGCAACCCCGTTACGACGTGGAGTTGAAAGGCGCTGACGGCGAGGGGGCTGCGCGAGCCGTTTTTGAGCTGGACCTTAGGGGGTACAGGCTTCAAGAGGCACTCGGTGCGGTGGAACGGCAGATAGACGCTGCCAGCCTTTCTGGGTTATCGCTTTTTTCGATCATCCACGGCACGGGCGAAGGGGTCCTGGGAGCGGGCATCCAAGGTTACCTGAAGCAGAATCCCACAGTGGAAGACTTTCACTTTGCCCGGCCCGAGGAAGGGGGCTACGGAAAGACGGTGGTGCGGCTAAAAATCTAGGACTGCGAAGCATAGTTGACAGGTTTTTTATTGCTGTGCTATCGTTTTCCGTCATTTGAACGATATAAGGAGAACCTATGTCCGGTCACAGTAAATGGGCGACCATAAAGCACAAAAAGGGAGCAGCCGACGCCAAGCGTGGTCAGATGTTCACTAAACTGATCAAGGAAATTTCCATCGCTGCCAGGATGGGCGGAGGGGATCCCGAAGGCAACCCCCGCTTGCGTACCGCTATTCTCAAAGCCCGTGCGGCTAACATGCCCAAGGATAACGTCGACCGGGCGATCAAAAAAGGGACTGGCGAACTAGAGGGCGCCACCTACGAGGAACTCAACTACGAAGCCTACGCTCCCGGCGGCGGCGCAATGCTCATAGAGGTGCTTACGGACAATAAAAACCGTGCCGCCGCTGAAATCCGCAATCTCCTCAATCGCTCCGGCGCAAACTTGGGAGCCTCCGGTTCTGTCTCCTACCTTTTCAAACGCCGGGGCGTCTTAAGCTACGATGGCGAGGTGTACACGGAAGACCAAATCATGGAGGCGGCGATCGAGGCAGGTGCCGACGATGTGGTGAACGAAGAGGGAACCATCATCGTCTACACCGATCCGGGAAGCTTTGAGTCGGTGTTGGACGCCATGAATTCGAAGAACTTCGCCACCCTCGGGGCTGAGATTTCCATGATTCCCGACGCGTACATCGCCGCCGATGCGGATGTGGGTGCGAAAGTGCAGAAATTGATTGACAAGCTTGAGGAAAATGAGGACGTCCAGAACGTCTATCACAACGTGGAACTTCCCGAAAGCGAAGAGTAAAGGATGCCTTCTCTTGATCCACGGCTTGGTGCCCAACCAGGCCGAAGGGTTGTGATAGGCATTGACCCAGGCCTTGCCTCCCTTGGCTATGGGATCATAGCTCTGGACGGGGGAAGGCTTTCCCACATTGCCCATGGCTGCATCACCACCTCGTCCGACCAGGAGTCGGGCGAGCGTCTTGATCACATCTACACACAGATCAGGTCTATCATCCACCTTTACAAGCCCGGCTTGGGCGGGGTGGAGGATCTCTACTTTTTCCGCAATGTCAGCTCAGCCCTTCCTGTGGCAGAGGCTCGGGGCATCATCAAGCTCGCCTTTCGCCATGCCGGGGTTCCTCTTGCCGAATTCTCGCCCAACGCGATCAAGAAGTCGGTCGCCGGCACGGCCAGGGCGGACAAGGAACAGGTACAGGAGATGGTCAGGATACTTCTTGGCTTGGCCGAGGCACCTAAGCCCGATCATGCCGCCGATGCACTGGCAGCGGCGATTTGCAGGATCCACTCCATCGGCCCGGCGGGACGGTAGTCCCGGCGGGACGGTAGTCCCAGCGGGACGGTAGTCCCAGCGGGACTAAAATCCCGGCTGGCGGCAACCCCGCGCATTTGCTATAATCCACAGGATGATAAATAGAATATCCGGAACTCTCACAGGGGTAAACGCGGACTCGATCTATGTGGCCACTGGCGGCGTCGAGTGGGACATCGCCGTGCCCTCTAGGGCAATCAGCCTTTTTGGATCTCGGGGAGAGCCGACGGAAGCCTATGTATGGCTTCATCATTATGAGGATGGAATGCGGCTTTTCGGCTTTCCCTCCCCCGGCGAAAGGGCTTTGTTTCTCGATTTGATGAAGGTCGAGGGCATCGGACCCCGTCAAGCCTTGAAGATTCTTTCGGGCATGGGGCCTGAGGATCTGGCCGCCGCCCTAGAAGCGGGGAACCTGGCCGCCTTGCAGAAAATATCCGGCGTCGGCCCGAAGATGGCTCAAAAGATGGTCTTAGCCTTGAAAGGCAAGCTGGTGGAGCTGTCTCCCTCCCGTCCGAGTTCCGGGGATTCCGGCGCGGCCGGTCCTTGGTTCGACCTTGTCAGATCTCTCTCCGACATGGGTTTCGACAGAAGGGCGGTGGAGGCGGCTGTGCGCAAGCATGCTCCGGGGCTGATCTCGGGCGCCGAGGCGGAAAAAGAGTTGTTCCGCAGGGCTTTGGTTGAACTCTCCACGGGGGGATCGGGACAATGAAAGAAGACACGGCGAAGAAAAACGGACCTATGGCCGTCGAATTCAACCCAATGGAGGATGAAAGGGAAATCTCGCTTAGGCCTCACCAGCTTTCGGAGTTCCAAGGCCAGGCGAGGCTTAAGGAAAACCTTTCGATATTCATCCAGGCGGCGAAGGCCAGGGGAGAGGCGCTGGATCATCTCTTCCTCATGGGACCCCCAGGACTGGGGAAGACTACCTTGGCTTTGGTGGTGGCATCCGAGCTTGGGGTGGATTTCAAGCCCACCAGCGCTCCCGCATTGGAGAAACCCAAGGATTTGGCGGGCATTCTCACTACGTTGCGGCCTGGATCTGTATTTTTCATCGACGAAATCCACAGGCTCAAGCCTGCGATTGAGGAGATGCTCTACATAGCCATGGAGGATTTCGAACTGGACTGGATCATCGGCCAAGGCCCTTCGGCCAGGACAGTGCGGGTTCCTGTCCCACCCTTCACGCTCATTGGGGCCACCACGAAAGCAGGAATGGTTTCCGCTCCCCTTGCTTCCCGTTTCGGCATTTCCCTGCGCTTCAACTATTACAGCCCCGAGGAACTGAGGCTCGTCATAGGCAGATCCTCCGCCATACTCGACATAGGGATAGAGGAGGATGCCAAAGAGCACCTGGCCAGGACATCCAGAGGGACTCCCCGCATCGCCAACAGGCTTTTACGCAGGATGAGGGATTTCGCCCAGGTGGCGGGAAAGTCGGTGGTGGACAGGTTGGTGGTACGTGACGGCCTGGCCAGGCTGGAGGTGGACGAACTTGGCTTAGAACGCTTGGATCGGGATATCCTCAAGGCAATCATGACAAAATATTCCGGAGGTCCCGTCGGAGCCGAAACCCTGGCTATCACCGTGGGTGAAGCAGTAGACAGCCTTGAGGACTTTTACGAACCTTTCCTTATCCAGGTAGGCCTCCTGGCCAGGACTCCCCGAGGGAGGGTTGTAACCCCGATGGCCTATCAACATCTTGGCATGGAGAATCCCATTGAGAACGGACGACTTCAATTTTGATCTTCCCGAGGAACTTGTAGCCCAATTCCCCACAAAGGAGAGGGGCGCCTCGCGCTTGATGGTGCTGGATCGCACAACGGGGACGATCTCCCACGCCATGGTCGCTGATGTGGCGGATTTCATCGAGCCTGGCACCCTTATGGTGTTCAACGACTCTAAGGTTCGCAAGGCGAGACTTTATGGCAAGGCTTTGGACACCGGAGCGGAGGTGGAATTCCTCCTTCTTTCTGCCGCCTCGGGCGAGGGGAACGTGGTGGGAGGCACCGATCAGTGGATATGCATGTGTTCCAAGGCGAATCGACAGCGCATAGGACGCGAGTATGTTTTTCCCCATGGCATTTCCGGGAAAATTGTCAACCAGCGGGGCGAAAACAGGGTGCTTTCCTTTTCGCAGCCTATCGGGGACGCCTATTTGGATGAAAACGGACATATCCCCCTTCCTCCCTACATCCGCCGCGGGGATTCAGCCTTGGACGAGACCAGATACCAGACAGTCTACGCCAAGCGCACAGGATCGGCGGCATGCCCCACCGCTGGGCTTCATTTCACCGAGGGCATTCTTGATTCCTTGAGATCCCGGGATGTGGAGATGGCGTGGGTTACCCTCCATGTGGGGCTTGGCACCTTCCTTCCCGTAAGGGCCGATCGCGTGGAGGACCATGTGATGCATGAGGAATGGTACCAAGTGTCCGAGGCGGCGGCCCAAGCGGTGACAAGGGCGAAAAGGGAGGGGAGGAAGGTCTTGGCGGTGGGAACCACGAGCCTAAGGACATTGGAATCGGCCTGGACCAATGACGGGCTTCTGGAAACAACGTCCAAGACGAGCATTTTCATCTACCCCGGCTACTCCTTCAAGGTGGTGGACTTGCTATTCACGAATTTCCACACTCCAAAATCGACGCTCTTGATGCTGGTTTCGGCCTTTGCCGGCAGGGAGAGGATCCTTGAAGCTTATAGGGAAGCGGTGTCCGGCAGATACCGGTTTTTCAGCTATGGGGACGGGATGCTGATCCGCTAGATCCGCTAGGCCTTGCTCTTCAATCCGGTGCTCCGGCCTATGCTTCGGCCTATGCCTCGGCGAGGTATGCCAGGCAAAGGGAAAAGATAGTTTCTTCTATTTCCGCTATTGGCTTTTTGGCGTCGATTGTTTCTATTCTCCAACCCGCAGCCCTTTTTTCCTCAACCTGCCGCTCGTATTCCTTGGCGAAGCGGCATTGCATCTCCGTTATCTCGTAGATTTCCAATTCTTTCCTCTGGGCCACCCGCCGCATCGCTGATTCTGGGTCTATCCGGAAGAAGAAACTGAGGCCTGGAGGGGGGAAGAATGCGTTCAAATGGGAGGGGAGGGAAGCTCCGCAGGTGCAGCCCTGGTAGGCGAGGCTGGATAGCACATAGCGGTCGCAGATGACGACTTCTCCCTGCTGAAGCCGTTGGAGAATGCCTTGGGTGCCATGGAGATGTTCGTGTCTGTCAGCGGCGAAGAGGAAGGCTACGGTGCCGGGATCGGCTTGCAACTCGCCCTTTAAAATCCGACGTATGAGCTGGCCTTCCGGCCTTGAGGTGGGTTCCGCGGTGGCGAATGCAGGGATGCCCGCGCCTTGGAGTCGAGAAGCCAGTCTTTTCAATTGGGTTGTGGTTCCCGAGCCGTCTAGTCCTTCAAAAACGATGAATTTTTTCAAGTTCGAACGAGTGTCTTCTAGTGCCATAGTATGGTAGTATATTAAATGCTCTTCAGATTATCTACGCAGGAAATCATCGGATGGCGCGAAAAAGCCTAATCATCGCCGCAGGGATTTTTTTCGCAGGCTTTGCTGCGATCTTGCTTGGTATACTCTTGCTTCCTCGATTGCCTCCGGTAGCCGACTTTGTCATTGCGAAGGTTTTTTCTTCCGTGGACAAGACTATCCAGGATGCAACGGGGCTTAAGGCGAACTATGCGGAGGCCACGCTCCACAGCCTTGGACATGTGAGCCTCTCCGGACTGAGCCTTTTGGGAGAGGACGATTCCTCGTCGTTGAGCGGAAAAGCCCCTCTACTCAATGTTTCAACCTTGGATGTCCATTTCAACCTGCGCACCCTGGTCTTCGGTCCCCGCGAGGAGGGTGTGGAAAGGATAGCCTTCGGCACCGTCGCCCTCGCCCTTTCGAGGGCCGAAGCCAAGAGGATCGCAGATCGACTTGCGGCCTATCTGGCCCTCCAGCCTAAGTCGAAGGCTTTGCCGCGTCTGAGCATCACCGTAGAATCCCTTTCACTCTACCTCGCTTCCGTTCCGGCCGCCGGGCTTCCGGCTGCCTCTGCGGACCTTCCGGGTGCCTCTGCGGACCTTCCGGCCGCCGGGCTTCCCCAGCCGAACCCCCGAGGCCTCGATGTCCCAGTCTCCCAAGGGCCTTTATCGGCCTTGGATACAATTCTTCCGGACTACGCCTTTACCCTTGTCTCCCGGGAAATCGAAGTATCGACCCTTAAAGCGAATTACCATATTTCCTTCCCTGGGCTTTCGATCCGGGCAGATAGGGAGGTTGCGTTTTTCCCCACGCCTAGCCCCAAGCCCGAAGCCCTGGGAAGTTCCAATATTTCGGACATTCAGAGGTTCCTTGATTCTGTGGCAGGCATGGTTTCCTCCGCAGAATCTGCGATGCGGAATGCCTTTGCCCCTGGCGATGCCGCTTCGCCGGGTTCCAAAGGTTCTGCCCGACGTTCCGCCTCGAAGTCTCCCGCGCCGGCGACACCTGCGGCACCTCTAGCTTTACCTTTGGCGCCGCCCTCCGCCACCAAAGAACCTTTAACCACACACGCTACGCCGCCCCTTGCGGATAGCCCTGACGTTCCGTCTTCTGCCCTTCCGCCCTTCGATCTCTCGGGGGTCTCGATTTCCCTCAGCAATTTTTCTGCCACAGTGCCTCAGGATTTGTCCCGGGGATCTTTCGGCACAGTCCTCTCCGTACGAAAAAATGAGAGGGTGGTAGTGGAATTGCCTGTGGATGTCTCTGTTGAAGCCGGGAGCGTGGTGGTGGG
>VKGY01000069.1 GCA_008080685.1 Spirochaetota bacterium | reverse complement strand
TTCTTTCCAGGCGGATGACCGTGGGGTCGTCTCCGTAGACATCGTCCCCAACAGGGGCTTGCGCCATGGCGGCGCGCATAGCTTCCGTTGGCCAGGTCACGGTGTCGCTTCGCAGGTCTATCTTATCCATTGGTGCTTCCTTCCTGGCGTCCAGGATACCAGCAAGCGCCCCTCGGGTTAAGTGGGGGTCGGTCAAGCGGGGGGCAGACCCCAAGAGTTGCCTCCGCGATCTCACATGCGCCCTGCTTTTCACGCCCCTGTCCCGCGTTGTATATGAATCGCCATGAAAATATCCCTCATCGCCCTCGACTTGGACGATACCCTCCTTGACTCTAGGCTCGGCATTTCGGAGCGGAACAAGGCGGCCATCAAGGCTGCGGAGGATTTGGGGATAGATATCGTCCTCGCCTCGGGGCGCAACTATATCGCCTTGAAGGAATACGCATGCGTTCTTGGCTTGGCCAGACCGGGGAATTTCCTCATTTGCTCCAACGGGGCGGAGACCCTCGCCGCCGAGGACGGCCGCTACATTGAGCACCTGTCGCTGAACGAAGCCTTCTGCCATGAGGCTACCGGGGCCGTGGAATCCCTGGGCCTGTCCTGGCAAGTCTATATGGACGGAAAGATCTTCAGCCTTGACAAAAACCGTTGGGCCCTCATGGACCAGCATCTCACCGGCCAACCCCTGATGGATGCACCACCCAAGGGCGAGCTTTTTTCAGGCGGACAGACTAAGTTCGTGGTTCCAGGGGATCCAGAAAGGATAGCCGAGGTCTATCCCATCCTTTCGACGCGTTTTGAAGGCCGGGCGGAGATCGTTACTTCCAAGCCTTTTTTCCTTGAAATCCTTCCCCTCGGAGCGGACAAGGGCTCGGCGCTCACTAGGCTTGCCAAAGTCCTAGGCTTCCCCATGGCCGAGGTCATGGCGATAGGGGACGCCATGAACGACCTTACCATGGTTAAATCAGCTGGCTGGGGATGCGCGCCTGCCAACGCCCTCGAGGCAATCAAAGCCGTTGCCCGGGTAGTGAGCGGAAAGACCAACGACGAGGACGCAGTGGCGGATTTGATCGAGTCGATAGCCCTGGGGAATAGGTAAGGAAATCTATTTTTTCGGTGTTACGGCAATAGTGGCGCGATAGGCGTCCAGGAAGAGCAAAAGATTGTACTGCAGCCCGCCGAAGTATTCGTTTTGCATGGCCGAGGCTTCGATCCCGATGTAGCGGTAATGCCAGCTTTCCCAGACATAGCCGGTAAGGGCCTCGTAGCCCTGGGGATAGGAGAGGGAAAAGCCAAAGCGGCCTGCGTTGGCCCCCATCCACCTTCCCGCGGCGGTGCCCGCGAAGGCGTCGGTTATTGAGCCAAAGTCAACGGCTGTTCCAAGCTGATGCTGGCTCGTTCCCGGCCGTGCGGAAACGCGCTCTGCCTCTTGGCGGCCCAATTCGGCGACATTGCGGGCGAAAAGGCTTTCCTGGTAGGCATAGCTGCGATAGGCCGAGGACACCAGGAGCGTCACCCCCTCGGCTTTGGCCGCCGCCGCGGCGGCGGCCAAAGCCTGGTAGGCTGGCAGTCGCACCCTGTGGCCGGGCCGGGAAACCACTACGGACGTGCCGTCCAGAGACACAAGATCCTTAGGTTCGTAGTCCGCAGGGATGGCCCTGGCTTTGTCGGCCCGGACAAGAAGCCATGGATCGGCCTCCGCCTGGGCAAGAATCTTGTCCAGGAGCTCGAAAAACCGTTCCGGCTTCGCTTTGAGGGAGGCTGAGAAGGACGCAAGGGCCTGGGCACCAAGGCCCGCTCCCTGGGCGATTCCTTGGATATGCCGAATTTTGCTCTCCGTGGCGGACTCGCAGGAGACGCCGAAGAGGACTATGGTTATCATGAAGGAAGTCTGGAACGCGCGTTTCATCATGGCCAGTATACCGAGCAAGGGTTAAAAGGAAAAGGACGATGACAAAAGCCCAATACGAGGAGTTCGACACCCTGAGGGAGGATTTTCGCCGCAAGGTTAAAACCTGGTCCCGGCGGGCTACATGGCTTGCCCCTCTCCAGCGCGAACTGATATCCCGGCTGGGCTACGGCGACTATGAGCTTGAGACGCCGATCGTCTACAACAAAGCCTTGGACGATGTAAAGGCTGAAAGCGCGCCGATCTTTCTCGTAGTCGCCGACAATCCCGGGAAAAATGAGCAAAAGGCTTCAAGCCAACGGTATTTGGTCGGCCAGTCCGGCAAGCTAGCCCAAGGCTGGTTTTCCCAGGTGTTGGGCATGGACTTCCGCTCTGCTGCAGTGATCGTGAACAAAACCCCCCTCCACACCCCGAAGACCGCGGAGCTGCGGCTTCTCAAGGCCATAGCCCGGGAGAAGTCCCCCACCCTTCTTGAGGACCTGGAGGATCTTTTGGACGAAAGCCAGCGCGGGATGGCCAACCTTGCCTATCGCCTCCATGCCTGCCTGGATTGCTTCGTGTGGGTTTCCGGCTATGGGGAACTGCGCAAAGGCAAGCTTTTCTGGCCCTGGGCCCAGGAAACCGCCGCCCTCTACCAAGCGGCGCCCCGCCGAATGAGAGAAAAGATTTGGGTTTTCAAGCACTTTTCCATGAACCAGTTTTCAATGGAATACAACCGATTCCAGGTTCCGGGCAAAGGCGCCGCGATTGGCGCTGTGACCGGCGCCGACGGCCTGGCCTTGCGGGAAGGTTCCAGGGAAGAAGCCTTGGCCAGGCTCGAGGCCATAGGCTCCACGTGGAGGACAGAGATCCTCGGTTTATAGTTCTACCACCAGTTCAGCACATCCTCGGCGAAGCCCTGGAATTTGTGTATCTCCAAGGTGCGGTCGCCGTCCAGGACGACACGGCCGGAAAAATAGCCGAAAACCTGGTGCTGGATGGACTTTAACAATCCCAGATCCGTTGCGCCGGACCGGAGGCCGGCATGCAATTGATTTTCCTGTTGTAATAGAAAGCCGTTCTTTTTCTCGCCCAGGAGGTGGCGATATTCATGCTGTCGCGCCCGGGGTCGTCTGACAATTCCACGTCCGCCTGCAATCCAAGCTCGCCGAAGGCCTTAAATTCCGGAACCTCCAGCCTGAGTTTTCTCTTTCCAGGTTCCACGGAAATCCAAAGGCGGATTTTCTTGCCCAGGAATTCGATATTCCCCGTCTCCGAACCGGGAGGAAGCCCAAGTTTGCCCATGGGGAGGGCAGCATTTCATCGGTTTGAGAAAATGTTCCCCGCCCCAGGTCGATCCAAGCCGCGGCCACAAACCTGCCTTATCTGGTCTTTGTCTTGAGTCTCAAGTACACCTGCTTGCCCGAGTCGGTGGGACTGGCCCGCTCGTCTATCTCGAAGTATCCGCAGGCTTTGATTAGGTCGCCGAGCTTCCGGTAGCCGAAATTCCGGGGATCGAACTCGGGCTGGCGGTTGGCGATGTAGGTGCCCACGGCGCCCAAGTAAGCCCAGCCGAATTCGTCCGCCGCATCTTCCACGGCGCTTTGGAGCAAGGCCTTCATCTTCTTGTCCGTTTTTATGTCGCCCTGCCCGCGTCCAAGGCTATCCTTTTCCGCCCTGCTCTCCTTCTCCTCGTCCTCGCCCCTCAATATTTCCGTGTAGATGAATTTGTCACAGGCGGCTACGAAGGGCTTGGGCGTCTTCCTTTGGCCGAAACCAAGCACGAGTTTCCCGTCCTCCCTCAATCTCGCCGCCAGGCGGGTAAAATCCGAGTCGCTGGATACCACGCAAAATCCGTCCAGGTTTTCGGTATAGAGGAGATCCATGGCGTCGATGATCATGGCGCTATCCGTGGCATTCTTGCCGGAAGTGTAGGAAAACTGCTGTACAGGCTGGATCGCGTACTCAAGGAGCTTGTCCTTCCAGGACCTGAGATTTGTGTTGGTCCAATCGCCGTAGATGCGCTTGACGCTCGCCACGCCGTATTTCGCGATCTCCGCCAAGAGGCCTTCGATGATGGTGGCCTGGGTATTGTCCGCATCCACAAGGACGGCCAATTTCGATTGATTCTGATCATTTTTCAAAGTTCATCTCCTGAATGAAATCCATTTTCGTGGCACACCGAAAGAATCGCGCCCACACGGATAGTCAATGGCTTTCCGGTGGCGACAAGCTCTCCCTCCAATTCGTAGTCCGAGGCGGTTTTTTTCAAACTCGTCGGCCTGAGTATGTCCACGACGGCGACTTTCTGCCGTATCCATTTGACCTCGAGCCTAGGATATCTCGATTTCATCGCGCTGGTGATAACCCTGATTTTTCCTTGAAAATCCAAGCCCTTGGCGCAGGGTCTCGCCTGGGCGGCTCCTAAAGTGTTTTTTTCCAGTTCGACGATAGCATGAAGTTGTTCCCGGGTATACACGAGCCTTCGAAGGATTCTCTCCGCTATGGGCTTTTTCGCCTCCGTATCCAAGCCCGCGCGCTCCAACTCATCCAGGAGGCCTTTTATGGGATGGAGCGAAGCACTCTGGGTTCTGGGTTCGAAAATCCCCGGGCGCGAAACCTCAAAGTCGACGAAGGATGGCCCCAGTACGGGCTTAGGCATGCCCGGGCTTTCCAGCGGGCTTCCCCGATGCCGCGGGTTTCCTGGCATCCTCGCAGTCAGGGGCTTGGGCAGCGCGATCCCGATTCCCGCCAAGCTGGCCTTTGCCTGCTCGAAGTGCGGAGATGGAATGAAATATACGCCCAGGGCTATCCTCTCGAAGACCGATGCCTGGGACACAAGGCTTTTTTCTATCAATGCCGAGGTATCGGCGTCCGTCGCGATCACATATCCCTTGAACAGCCTAACCGAGTCGAATTGCCGCTTCCAGGAAATCAAATCGTAGGCGATGGTTTGCGGCAAAGGCCTCTCCGTTATTCCCGCGAGGATGCCTTGGATCTCGTCGGGAGAAAGGCCGGATTCAAAAGCCCTCCGCGCGGAATTTTTCGTCACGGCGAATTCCCAGGTCTCTCCCGCTGACTTAAGCGAACATATCCCGCAGAGCGTAATGATGTCCCGTATGCCGGTTCCTTCCATGGCGTGGATAGCCCCGGTTCCGTCTATCGCAACTGCGGGCGCCGCGCGACTGCCTTCGGGAAGAGGAAGCGACCAACGGCCCCTAAGGCTCTCTAGTAGGCTCCGGTACCCGGCGGCTGTCTTCTCCAGAAGGCCGAATTTTTCCAGCGCCGAGGCCAAGCCGCAGGTCCACTCTTCCCGCATGCTGGCGCCGCCTGAGAGAAGGGCGAACCTCGCAATCCCCGCTTCCGAGAATACAAATCGCCGCACAAGGAAGGGCGCGAAGGCTTCCGCCAAGGAACGGAAGGCCTTGGGCTTCGCGCCCGAGATCCAAAGTTCAGCCAGGGCGAAGGGTAGTTCTTTCGGGGAGATTTCCAGCAGTTCTTGGATGGCGGGGATGTCAGCCTCCAGCCCGTGGTCAGCTTTGTCGAGGATTTTCGCCAGGAAAAGCGCTTCGAAAAGATTCTCTATCCACGCGATGGCCTTTGCATCTCCCTTGAAGATTCGGGAAAAACCGCGGAGGGCCTTGGAAGAAAGGGTTCCCGCCTTGAGTGTGGGGTCCCCCTCTTCCTTGAGCGTCGCATAGGCGGCGAGCAGCACATCTTGGATCGTCGCCGAGGAACGGTGGACATATCCGTCATTGTGGCCTTGGGCTGCCACCTGGATGTCCGAACCGAAAAGAATTTCCGCCAGGGGCAGGCGCCGTTCCAGGCCTTCCGACAGAAGAGGATTGACTTTGATCACGCCATCCCCCCTCTTGTACACCAACAACCGGTCCACCAATTGCGCGACGCGATAGTCGATTTCACTGTAGGACCATCCCCCGGCGAGGACCCTCCGCAGGGCATCGATATCCAGCCCATCAGATACCAAAAGGCTTGAAACGACCAGGCAGTCGAATTCGTCCATCATCGCGACAGCAGAATCGCACATCGATTCTGTATCGATGCGCGATATCAATTGGGAAAGGACCGTTTCCTTGTCCATGCCCTTGGTGGGAGTGCCGAGGTAATTCTCGGCCCAAGGCGAGAAACGCAACGACTTGTCGCTGATGATCGAGTCTTTCCATTCGCGGAGGAGCGCTTCACTCCCAGCTTTCAATCGCATAACGATACCCCTGTTCTATCAGAAACCGCCTGCGGTTGTCGGCAAAATCCTCTTCCACAGTGTAGCGGGACACTAGGGAATAAAAGAAACTGTTTTTGTGCTTGGGTCTCAATACCCGGCCCAATCTTTGGGCTTCCTCTTGCCTGGAGCCAAAGGTGCCGGATATCTGGATGGCCACGGACGCGTCGGGCAGGTCTATGGCGAAATTTGCGACCTTGGACACCACAAGGAGGCGGATTTCTCCGCGCCTAAAGGCGTTGTAGAGCGCCTCCCTTTCTTTTTCTGGCGTTTTACCCGTGATCAGCGGGGCGGATAAAAGCGTCGCATACCGCTTGAGTTGTTCTATGTACTGGCCGATCACCAAGATGCCTTCCCCCACATGATGCTCCACCAGCTGCTTCGCCACAGCTTCCTTGGCTTGGTTCTCCGCGGCGATCCTGATCCTGGCCCTTTGCTCCGCGACAGCGTAGAAAAGGCGAAGCTCTTCGCCCATGGAAATCCTGAGCTCTTTGCACCAAGCCTCCGCAATGAACCCCTTCTTTTCCAGATCCTTCCAGGGCACATCGTATCGTTTGGGCCCTATCAGGCAGAAGACTTCTTCCTCCCGTCCATCCTCCCTCACAAGGGTGGCGGTGAGTCCCAGCCTTCGCACCGCTTGGAGTTCAGCAACAACCCGGAAGATCGGCGCGGGCAGGAGATGCACCTCATCGCA
>VKGY01000068.1 GCA_008080685.1 Spirochaetota bacterium | reverse complement strand
GAAATAGATCCCGCCTGTCAGCTCCCTCACGATGAGAAGATCGAAGGAGGGGCTTCCGTCGGCTGAACTGGCCGTGAGCACAGAATCCTTAAGGGGGCAGGCTTCCCGCAGAGAAGGGGCGAGCACCGCCGGGCGCAGATTGGCGAAGACCTCCAAGCCGGAGCGCAAGGCCAAGAGACCCTTCTCTGGCCTCTTGTTCCCCGGAAGATTGTCCCAGGCTGGACCACCCACCGCTCCCATAAGGATGGCATCCGCTGCCTGGACTCCCTGCAATGTGGCAGGGGGAAGGGGATCGCCTGCCTCATCTATGGCGCAGCCTCCGACAAGATAGGAAGGGAATGAAAACTCATGTCCGAAGCGCTTGGCTACAGCCTCCAGCACCATCCTTCCTTGTTCGACCACATCGGTCCCTATCCCATCGCCAGGCAACAACGCTATGACGCTCTTCATCGCCCCTCTCCGGCGGCGGAAAGCTCCCACTCCATGGAATTTATCGCCGCGATATATGCGAGGATCGAGGCTTCGATCACATCCGTGGAGACTCCCCGTCCGTTCCAGTCCTTCCCGTCGTAGGAAACCTTCACCATTGCCTCGCCCTGTGCGTCCTCCCCGCCCGTGACGGCGTCCAGCTCGAAGGATTCCAGATCCAGGTCCCTACCTACGATCCTGTCGATGGCCTTGAAGGCGGCGTCTATGGGACCGTCGCCCACGGAGACTTCCTCTTTGTCATCCCCGCCTGCGTGGCGCAACCTGATGGTGCAGGTGGAGCTCAAGGAAGAGCCTGAGTTCACCACCCAGCGGTCCAGTGAGTAAGTTTCAGGCACGGACTTTCTTGCGCCTGTCACAATGGCTTCGATGTCCCTGTCGCTCACAGTCTTCTTCTTGTCAGCCAGGGCCTTGAAAGAGGCGAATAGGCCGTCCACGTCCAAGCCCTGGGTCTCGAATCCAAGATCCTTGAGCCGATCCTCGAAGGCATGGCGCCCCGAATGCTTGCCCAGGACCATTCTATTTTTCGGAATTCCGATGGATTCGGGAGTCATAATTTCATAGGTCTCGCGCTTGGCCATCACGCCATGCTGGTGGATTCCCGCCTCATGGGCGAAGGCATTCTCGCCCACAACAGCCTTGTTGGGTTGGACTTTCACGCCCGTCACCTGGGAGACAAGCCTGCTTGCGGCGTAAATCTGGGAGGTTTGGATGCCGCACTCGAAGTCCAGGAGGTCGCGCCTCGTCTTGAGGGCCATGGCGAGTTCCTCCAGGGAAGCGTTGCCCGCCCTTTCGCCCAGGCCGTTCACGGTGCATTCCAGCTGATCGGCACCCGCAAGGAGGGCGGAGAGGCTATTGGCCACCGCGAGTCCTAGGTCGTTGTGGCAATGGACGGCCAGGATTGCCTTTTCGATGCCCGGCGTATGGGCCTTCACATAGGCTACGAGCCTGCCGAATTCTTCGGGAAGGGAATATCCCACCGTATCGGGAATGTTGAGCACCGTCGCCCCGGCCTTGATGACGGCGCCGAAGACCTTGCAAAGGAAATCCGGATCGCTCCGGGAAGCGTCCTCGGCGGAAAATTCCACATCCTGGCAATATTTCTTGGCGTAGGCCACGGAGGAAATAGCACGTTCGAGCACATCCCCGGGCTTCATCTTGAGCTTATATTCCATGTGGACCGGCGAGGTTGCGATGAAGGTGTGGATCCTGGGGCTGGCGGCCTGTGAGAGGGATTCCCAGCCTATGTCGATGTCGCTTTTCACCGCCCGGCAAAGGGTGGCCACCGTGCAGCCCCTGACCGCCTGGGCAACGGCCTTGACTGCCGCGGCATCTCCGGGGCTTGCCGCGGAGAAGCCCGCCTCCATCACATCCACGCCCAGCCTTTCCAGCTGGCGAGCTACCTCGACCTTCTCGCCCAAGTTCATGCTGCACCGGGGCGCCTGTTCTCCATCCCGCAAGGTAGTATCGAAAAAATAAATCCTTCGTGCCATTTTCATCTCTCCTCTTTGTTTCAGTATCGTTTTGCCGCGAATTCCACCCATCCTCCCGACCTGACCATGGCGAGTTCAAACTCGCCGATACTAAGGGGGAGTTTGAGGATCCCTGCGCGGGTGGAGGAGAAGAGGATCTCTCCCTTTTCCGCATCCAGCTCCATCACGGTTTCTTGGCCAGAAAATCGCGAAAACAGTTCTTCTATAACCGCCTTGGGCAGCTCGGCGGCCACCATGCCGCAGTTGTACATGTTCCTTCGGAAAATCCGGGCGAAGCTTTCGGCTACCACAACGTTGATGCCATTGGCTTCCAAGGCCCAGGGAGCGTGCTCCCGGGAGCTCCCGCAGCCAAAGTTGGCCCTCGACACTATGGCGCCCTTGCCGGGCAAATCCCTTGCCCGATCGAAGCCAGGGGCGGAAAGGTCTTCCAAGCAGTAGGGTCCAAGCGCTTTCTTGGAATCCTCGTTGAGGTACTTGGCTGGGATGAGCTCATCAGTATTGATGTCATCTTTGTCGAGAAAAAGGACTTTGCCTCCGAGTTTTTTCATACCTCGCCTCCCTTCTTGGCTGCGCTGATCCTGGCCACGCTGATCCTGCCTTCCAAGGCAGTGGCTGCCGCGCTGGCCGGGCTCATGAGGTGGATCATGCCGCCCTTGCCCATGCGGCCGGAAAAATTCCTGTTCGTCGTGGATGCGCAGATTTCTCCCGAGGCCAGGACCCCGCTGGACATCCCCAGGCAGGCCCCGCAGGTGGGATTGGAAACACAGAATCCCGCCTGGACGAATATTTCGATCAGGCCCTCGCGCAAGGCCGCGGCGTACACTTCCGTGGTGGCGGGCGCCAGGATGGCCCTCAGTTCCTTGTGGACTTTTCTTCCTTTACGCACTTCCGGCGCCAGGACAGCCGCGGCCGCCCTCAGGTCCTCAATCCTGCCGTTGGTGCAGGACCCAATGTAGACCTGATCCACTTTTACCTCTCCCATCTCCCTGACCGGCTTCACCTTGTCGGGGGAATAGCCGTAGGTGGCCAAGGGTTCCAGGGTTGAGCAGTCTATCCCAAGGATGCGGTCGTACTCGGCGTCCTCATCGCTGGACCACTTTGAGTATTCCGCCAGGGCTTCATCTTTCGTGGCAAAGAGGCCTTCTCCCTCCGGGCCGATAAAGGGCCAGAGATAGTCCGCGGTGGTGGTGTCGGGCATGCAGATGCCGCTGGTGCCGCCGGCCTCGACGGCCATGTTGCAGAGGGTCATCCTGCCTTCCATGGACATGGAATCCACCACAGGGCCTGAGAATTCCAAGACCCTATCCGTACCGCCTCCCATGCCCAGGGCTGAAATGACAGCTAGCATGGCGTCCTTGGGGTAGACGCCGGCGGGAAGGGCGCCTTTGAGTTCGATTTTCAAGGTCTTGGGTTTCTTGAAGGCGCAGACGCCTTTGAGCACCGCAATCTCCAGGTCGGTGGTGCCCACTCCGGCGGCGAAGGCGCCGAAGGCCCCATGGGTGCAGGTGTGGCTGTCGCCCATCACAAGGGCGTAGCCGGGGCGAACAAAGCCTTTTTCCGGGAATAGGGCATGGCATACGCCGTTGCGTCCGATATCAAAAAAGTCCTCTATCCCCTGGCGCCGCGCCCACTGCCGCAAGGCTTTGCCTTGCTCGGCAGTTTTGGAATCCTTGGCCGGCGAGACATGGTCGATCACCGCCTTGATTTTTTTCGGATCGAAAACCTTGTCCATGCCCTTCGCCTGGAGGTCGGCGATGGCGATGGGGGTTGTTATCTCATGGCAGAAAACTGTATCGAGCTTAAGGACCCAAAGGTCCTCGAAGGGTTTGTCCACCACGTGGGTTTCGAATACTTTCTCGGCTAAGGTCTTTCCCATGATTCCTCCATTTCGCGCGCTTTCAGCGTCGCATCTCAGGGGGTCCTGCCGGGAGCCGCGCCTTTGGGAGGTGTGACAACCCAGAATACCCTCAAGGTTTTATCCGATATGTTGATCAGCCGATGGGGAAAGCTCGAGGCGAAGCTGACCGAGTCTCCGGGTTCCAGCCGATAGCATGCCGTGCCCACCACAAGGTCAGCCTGTCCGTCCACCACCAGGCCGAGTTCCGCCCCTTCATGGCCGTACTCGTCGTTTCCCGTGGATGCGCCGGGGTCTATTTCGATTTGGTAGGCCTCGATGCCCTCTCCGCCTGAGGGGCTGGGCTCCAGCATGGCAAGCCTGCCATATACCACTCCCGGGCGGGATGTCAGGGCCCTTTCTCCCGAACGGACGATCTTGACCGACCTTTCCTTCTTGTAATTTGAGAAGAGGTACTCCAAATCGATGTCCAGGGCGTCGGCGATGGCAAGGAGGGTGTCGATCGCAGGGGAAACCCGATTGCGCTCGATCTGGGAAACGAGGCTTTCGCTTACTCCCGCTTTCTGGGCGACTTCGCGCAGGGTTGCGGATTTTCTTTCCCGCACCGCGCGGATTTTATCGCCGAACCAATACTTCATCCCGACGCTCCGGCCTGCAATACTGCTTAAGTTGCTGAAATATATATTCAGAGAATCGTCGTGTCAAGGAAGGTTCAGGGAATCCTCAGCGCTCGATGCCGTCCCTGGCCTGGACGCCTATTTCGTAATAGTGGCGGATTGGCCGCATCTCGGTGACTAGGTCGGCGCGTGCAAGGAGGAGGGGGGGCGCGTAGCGGCCCGTAAGCACCAGTTCCACGGTTTCGGGTCGGGCGGCAAGGAGGATGTCCAGGTCGGCGTCGGTCACAAGGCCGATTTTATGGGCTACGTTGATCTCGTCGAGGATGACTAGGTCGTATTTCCCTGATTTCACCGCCAAGAGGGCCTTTCCCACTCCAAGGGTGGCGGCAGCCTGGTCTTCCGGTCCAGGATCGCGGTATATGAAGCAGCCTCGGCCGTACTGCTCAATTTTCAACACGGGGTCTGACCCCATTGATTGAAATTTCTCCAGGGCTTGTATCTCCGAGTACCGCATGCCTTTGATAAATTGTCCTATGTAGACCGAGAGCCCCGCCCCGAGGGCTCGGACGCAGAGGCCGATGGCGGCGGTGGTCTTTCCTTTTCCGTCCCCCGTATACACCTGGACATAGGCTTTTTCCATTATCTCTCCTTGAGCCATGGCGGCGCGGGGACAACATAGGGCAGGTCGCAATCCGGCCTGGATTGGACGATCGCGCGGATGCCGTAGGCTTGCTGTATGACTTCGGGTGTGAGGACTTCCGCCGGCCTGCCGTGGGCGACGATTCCTCCCTTGTCCACCAGAATCATTTCATCCGCCGCCAAGGCTGCAAGGTTCAGGTCATGCACCGAAAAAGCGATCGCCTTGCCTCGCCTGGCCAAGCCTCGCAAGAGGGCCAGGGTGTCGAGTTGGTTGGCCAAATCGAGATCGGCGGTGGGTTCGTCCAAAATGAGGATATCTGTATCCTGGACCAGCGCCCTGGCTATGACCACACGACGGAATTCTCCTCCCGACAGTTCAGTCACTGAACGATCGGAAAGCGCAGCCAGATCCATGGTCGCCAAACTTTCCTCCACTCGAATGCGGGATGCGAAAGAAACAGAGCCGAACCATCCATCCGCGGCGAAGAGACCTGTCTCCACATAGTCCCGCGCTGAAATCGGCCATGCGGCCCGCTCGTTCTGCAGGACCCGGGAGAGGCGCAGGGCTTTTTGCCTCGCCGTGAGGCGGCGGATATCCAACTCCCCATCGAGGAATACCGCCCCGGCGAGGGGTTCAAGTTCGCCCGAGAGAGTTTTGAAGAGGGTGGTTTTTCCGGCGCCGTTCGGCCCTATCACCGCCAAGACCCGACCTGGATAGAGTCCGAAACTGATGTTCTCAAGCACAACCCTGGCGCCGTCCCTCCCGCCCTCCCACCTGCGGCGATATCCGACCTTAAGGTTCCTCGCTTCCAGCAAGGGTTTGAGGGGCCAGCTTTCGTGTGCCCCGATCATAGGACCCTCCCTTCCTTAGGCGAGGCGAGGAGGCGCAGGAACACTGGGGCGCCAAGGAGGGCTGTGACTATGCCCACGGGCAACTCCACGGGGGCGATCACCGTACGGGCCAAGGCGTCGGCGAGCATGAGGAGGATGGCTCCCGCGGCGGCGGAGAGGGGAATGAGGCGCCGGTGCAAAGATCCTCCGGCCAGTCGGGCGATATGGGGGCCAAGGAGCCCCACAAATCCTATCACTCCGCCCGCCGACACCGCCGCGGCGGCGGCCAGAGCGGCCACGCCGACCGCCGCCCTTCGGAGCACCTTCATGTCCAAGCCCAAGGTTCCGGCGGCTTCTTCACCCGCGCCGAGAATATCCAAGGGCCTTGCAATGGCGAGGGCGCCTGAGAACGCCACGATCGCCACAGGCAAAATGGTCGCCACATCCCCCCAGCCCTTTCCGCCGAAGCCTCCTAGCATCCAAAAAAATACCGTGTGGAGGTCCCGGTCGTTCAGGGTGACGATGAGGGACACGATGGCGGAGATAAAGGAACCAACCGCGACGCCCGAAAGCAGGAGGGCGGCGGTGGGCGCGATGCGGCGGTTGATCTTGGCCATGGCGTAGACAAAGAGGGAGGCGAGGATAGCCCCTACAAAAGCGAATATTTCGGTGGAGCCTAAAAGGCTGAACCCCCATTTCGCACCCAGGACAATGGAGACGACAGCTCCGAGGGAGGCACCGGAGGAAACGCCCATGGCATAGGGGTCAGCCAAGCCGGCATGGAGACCCAGGATGCGTTCCGCGAGAACCGCGAAGATTTCACGAGGGTACAGGGGCACGGACCCCATGGCGAGGCTCGCCAAAAGGGCGGCGAGGAAGATGACCGCCGCACCTACGCCCAAGAGGATTTTTTTCAAGGGAAAAGCCTCGGATAGAGGGCTTTGGCGGCCAGGTAGACACCCTTGGCTATCCGCGGCCCTGGGCCGGAAACCAATTCAGTGGGAAGCAGGACAATCCGCTTGTCCTTGACCGCGGGAATTTGACTCCATCCTGGCCGGGAGGCGATGGAGGAATAGGTCATTTTTTCCCCGTGGTCGTCGGCTCCCATGATGACCTGGGGAGCTCGGGCGATCACCTCTTCGCCGCTGACCGTTGGCCAGGCGGCGGACAGGTCGGTAAAGATATCCTTTCCTCCCGCGGCGGCGACGATGGCGTGCTGGAAAGTCGAGGAACCGCAGGTCATCAGGGGTTCGTCGTAGACCTCCCAGAATACCTTGAGCCTTTCATTCTCGGGAATTGTCGCTACGATGGCAGCGATTTTTGCCAGCTCCGCCGCCAGGCGGTCGGCCTCGTCCTTGCCCCGGGCGGGATTTCCCGTCAGTGTCCCAAGGTTCCTAAGCCCCTCGCCAATTTCGACGAAGCTCGCAGGCGAATACGCGTATACCGGGATGCCGTACCGCGCAAGCTGATCCACCACTGCGGCGTGTATCCTCCCCGAACTGACTATCAAGTCTGGCCTGAGGGAAAGTATCTTCTCAACCGACATGGACCTTGCGGAAAAGCCCCCGATCTTCGCGACCTGCTTCGCTTCCGGCGGAAAGTTGCAATAGGTAGTGTTGCCCACAACCGTCGCCCCCACGGCGAACAAGGCCTCCGTGGCGGAGGGAGAAAGGGAAACCACCCTCGCCGCCGGCTTTTCCAGCCGCTTCGTCGTGCCGAGCGAGTCGATCACTGAGTCCACTCGCAGGGTCTGACCCCATGAATTGAGTGCCACAAGGGCAAGGCCGAGGGCGAGGAAGGGCGCCTTCGACGATGCAATCTTTATATTCATACTCTGCTCCTTATTTTTCGCTTACTCCGGCGGACTCGAATGTTGCCATGTCGTTGAGGACACGGCAGGCTGTCCGGCAAAGGGGGATGGCCAAGGCAGCGCCGGTGCCCTCGCCCAAGCGCATACCCAAGTTTAAAAGGGGCTCAAGCCCCAGGTCGGCCAGCATCGCCCCGTGGCCGGAATCGGCGGAGAGGTGGCCGGCGATCATATATTCCGCCGAGGCCGGACATAGCGCCTTGGCCAGAAGGGCCGCGGCGCCCGAAATATAGCCATCCACCACAAGGGGGATGCGCCGCGCCGCGGAGGCGAGGATCACCCCCGCCAGCGCCCCTATCTCAAATCCGCCCAGGGCCGTAAGGGTGCCCCAGGGATCGTCAGCCCGGGGAGCGTGCAATGCGATAGCCCTGCGGATGAGGCCGACCTTCCTGGACAGGGTTTCGTCGTCGATGCCGGTTCCCCGTCCCGCCAATTCCGAAGGATCCTTGCGGAGCAATACCGAAGCCACCGCGCAGGCCGAGGTGGTGTTGCCGATGCCCATGTCGCCAGTGGCGGCGATGTCGAAGCCCTCCCGCGCCAATTCAGCTTCGAATATTTCCATTCCCGCCGCCACGCTCTCTTCGGCCTGAGCCAAGGTCATGGCCGGACCCCGGGCTAGGTTTTGGGTGCCCAGGGCGACTTTTCGGCGATGGATCGACGCCCCGGCCGGCAGTTCCGAAGCCACGCCCACGTCCGCCACCACCACCCTGCACGCCGACGCCGCGGCGATGGCGTTGATGGCCGCCCCGCCGGATACAAAACTCATCACCATCTGGGGAGTGACTTCCTGCGGATAGGCGCTGATTCCCTCGGCGCAGACCCCGTGGTCGGCGGCCATCACGAACACCGCACCCTTCCCTATCCGGGGATTCGGCCTCCCGCAAATCCCGGCTATACGAACCGATAAGGTTTCCAAATACCCCAGGCTGCCCCTCGGTTTTGTAAGCCTATCCTGCCGCTCTTGGGCGGCCTTGCGCGCCCTATCATCCGGCGCCTCGATCCGCGAGATAACTCTATCGATAATTTCCATCATGATTTTCTTTTCCTTTTTTCGTCTATCAAGGCGATATCTGGACAATACCGTTGAGGGCTTCCATATCGAGGGAAGCAAACCCCGCGTCCGCCAGCCAATCCAAAGCTTTGTCCACCTCGGCGGCGGCGTTGAACAACTTCGCCTCGACGCCCAAGCCCCGAAGCCATGCTGACCTGAACTCGTCGGAAGCGAAAATCCCGTGCACATAGGTTCCCCACACCCCGCCGCCCTCTGACTGGGCGCCGTCGAAGCAGGCCTTTCCCGCTAAAGGACAAGGCTCCGCTAAAGGCCAAGGCTCTTGAGTGGTTTCCAAAATCGTGAATGGGAAGGCTTCCCGCCCATGGCTGCTTTGGCGGACTTGGCGAGGCGGAGAAGGACTTGTCCGTCCGCAATGGATTTCGTAACCCTTCACCCCCACCCCCGCCAAGGGCTTCAACACGCCTCCCGCAGACTCGGAAACCCAGCCCGACACAGGGCGCACAGTCTTTTCATCCTCCAGGGAAGTCTCCAGGGCGAGAAGGCCAAGCCCCCGCGAAATCCCGGGCTTTCCCTCCACCCCGCCCAAGTCCGTCACCCGCTCTCCCAGCATCTGGAATCCCCCGCATAGCCCGACCACATGGGTTCCCAGCCTGGAAAGCCAGCGGATGCCATCCCCGAAACCCTTTTCCCAGAGCCACGCCAGGGGAAGGCCCAGGGCCAGGGGGTCGTCTACATAGCGGAGCCTTACCCCCGGCTCGGCGGCTAGGGGATCGAAGTCGTCGAAGTTTGAGATATGGGGAAGCTTGATCACCGCGATGTCGAGCCGATCCTTGCCTTGGGCCGCCGCACCTTGAACCACCGCCTGGGTCGCCGCAGCGATGGTGGCACCATCTTCGTCGGGAAGGCCGAGGCGAGGAAGCATGGGAATGACGCCCAGGACGGGAACGCCCGTCAGTTCCTCCAACTCCTCCAACCCAGGCTTGAGCAAGTCCATGTCTCCCCGGAATTTGTTGATCACAATACCCTTCACACGATTTCGGTCTTCCAGGGGCAGGAGGGCAATCGTTCCCACCACCTGGGCGAAGACCCCACCCGGGTCGATGTCGGCCACAAGGATCACCGGAGCCCGGGCAAGCCGCGCCACCGCCATGTTGGCCATGTCCGTCGCCTGAAGGTTGATCTCCGCCGGGCTGCCCGCCCCCTCGATGACGATAAGGTCGAAACGAGATTCCAGATCCCGGTAGGCCGCCTGGACGCAGCTCCAGAGCTCAGCCCTGCGGGAATAGTAGTCCCTGCCTTCAAGGCTCGCCCAGGGCTTCCCCATGACTACCACCTGGGACCTTCGGTCGCTCTCCGGCTTGAGGAGGATGGGGTTCATCGCCGCCTCGGGAGCCACCCGGGCAGCCAAGGCCTGGAGGTGCTGGGCGCGGCCGATTTCCCGCCCGTCGGGCAGGGCCGCGGCGTTGTTCGACATGTTTTGGGATTTGAAGGGCGCCACGCGCAGCCCTTCCCGTGAAAATATCCTGCACAACGCCGCGGCGACGAGGCTTTTGCCGACCGACGAGGCGGTGCCCTGCACCATGACCGACCGGGCGGTCACTGGATTTGCGAGGACACTGGATCTTTAGGGAGTATGAAGTAGGTTCCGCGCTTCATTATTCAACACCCAGTGAATAAGGGGACGATGTCCGCGCTCAAGGCGCGGCCGCGCGGTCGGTCTCCTGACTCAGAGGCATCCCATGCTAGGTCCAAAGGCCTTCCCGCTTATGCAGTGGCCATGGACGGGTATTCCGCCTCTTTACAGTGCCTGGGGGCGCGTCGGCATTCCACCGACTTCCCGATTAAGCCTTTCGGCGCCGCGACGGGACAACTATAAAAGCGAAATCACAGCCTGTCAACCTCAAGCGCCAACAGTGTCAACGCAAAGTAGAAATGTCCCCTCAAGCGCCAACAGTGTCTGGCGCCCTGGGAAGCTCCGGCATCCTTGGCTCGACATTCCTTGCAATTAGTGACACGACAAGTACAATAAGACGGACTCTTCCTGCGATTTCCTCGATCTGCATGGCCAGAAGTTTGTTAAATGAGGAAGTTCGATGGATATGGACGATTTACCAAAAAAAGTCATGGACTGCCTCGTCAGCCCTCTAACGCAGCCTTCTCGAGGGCAGCGGTTCCGGAGGCGCCTCGGATCTTGATTCCCGGCACTGGCTAGACCAGACTTTGGCGCGTCAACTGCCAGGACTTCGGCCTCCTCCCCTTCAATAAAAGCTTGAGCGACTACTTCCTGCATGAGCGCGGAATCAAAATCGCCGCGGAGATGCGACCCTAGGACCTCTTTTTCCCAGGGAAATATGTCGAACCCTGGCATGGGATTATTAAAAAACCCTGGCCCAGGGAGAATATGCCGAAGACAACTCCGAATATTCTGGAACCCTCTATCTCCAACCGACCTTCAATTTGATACGCGAAAACGTTAATTAGTTCATCGAAGAATGTTGTGAACGGGAAGGGAGAATAAGCTCC
>VKGY01000067.1 GCA_008080685.1 Spirochaetota bacterium | reverse complement strand
AATCCACGCGCCCGCGCGGGGCGCGACAAGGCAGGCAAGGTATTAAAGGAGGAGATATGGTGTTTCAATCCACGCGCCCGCGCGGGGCGCGACGTTAATACTCTTATTCTTCTATCATAAAGATAGTTATATATGTAAGATCGCGATCCTGTAAAATTTTGGAGTTGACACCAGCATTTTTCCCATCCCTGAATTTTTAAAGATTGATATATTAAAGAATTAAAAATACCGCGAAGGTCCTGGAATTTTCTGAGTCATTTGATTTCGCGGAAAAAATATACCAGTGCCAAGGTAAGTAATGTCGGGGAAATTTAGAAACAGGCAAGTAACTGATGAAGTCTGCATAATTTATACAATCATCGGATCATCCATGTCCAGGCTTGGTTTTGTTCCAATATGTTCAACTTTACGCTTCCAGTTTGATCCAAGGTAATAATAGCGAAGGCTATCGTACTCAACATCAATGATGGATTCGAGTTGGTTCTTTAAGACAACCCATTGAGCGGGTTCGACAACGCATTCAAAAATGCTGAATTGAACGCGCTGGCCAAAGTTGAGGCAGGTTTTCGCCACACGCCTCAATCTTCTCTTACCCCCTGGAGAGCTAATTGCTACGTCGTAACTCACAAGAACAAACATAAGGACTACCTCCAGAAAAACGGTGGATAGCCGTCGATGTCACCCCGAATAAATCGCGCCATGAGGTTTGCTTGTATAAAAAACAGTAGTCCTAATGGAATTTTTTCCTCAATATACGGATGAAATATCTCATATTGTTTTTTATTCTGGTACTCGGTGAGAACTGTTTTTCGTGTAGCATCATCCATCACTACAGCGCCGTTCTCCGCTTTCTTAAACCCTTTTAGGTTCACTTGACGCCTATTTATCAGCGAAAGCACAAGGCGATCGGCGATAACCGGCCTGAACTCTTCCATGAGATCCAAAGCGAGGCCAGCTCTTCCAGGGCGGTCCCGGTGTAAAAACCCAACAGCCGGATCTAGCCCTACAGTCTCCAAAGAGGATCGCACATCGTGTGCGAGAAGGGTATATACAAAAGAGAGAAGCGCATTGACAGGATCAAGGGGTGGCCGCCTGTTGCGGTCTTTGAAAACAAAATCTTCTTTCTGATCTATTATCAAATGATTGAATAAGGCGAAATACTCGGCTGCGGCCATGCCTTCGATACCTCGAACTTTATCGACGTTTATCGTACGAGGGAGTTCTTCGATAAGTCTATCTATAGAAGATGAGGCTCTCTTTATTGTATCGACATCTAATTTTTCACGGTGATCCCGCGTTGCGCGGTTTATCACCAGACGTGAGTTGGCTAATTTCCCCATCACGATGTTTGCAGCAACCGAGCGTGTAATTTCAGCATTGTCAGCCATGCGATATTGCTCGCGGCGAAGCAGAACATTGCCCGAAATAGGACCACGCACCGAGGCGAGGAAGTTGCCATATTCAGTGAGAAATGAGATTGCTATGTCGTGTTCCGCGCAGAATCCAAGGAGAAAAGGTGAGCAAAGCACATTGCCAAAACATACTATGCCGCCTATTGTGTGGGCGGGGAGTTGCAACAGCTTTTGTTGCTCGCGTTCTACAACGATAGTATCGCCTGCTTTGTGAATATAGGATCCTTGGGAACTGACATAGAGTGTATTTAGGAGCTTTCTCACCCGCTCCTCCTGCAAAAGCACATCATAGGGTATCTACCCATCTCCCACACTCCTCTCTGGCCGCACGGATCTGAGACAGCACGAATCGGTCGACTCTTTTTCCTCCCGCTCCTGCACTCTTTGGCATACACCCCTCCAACAATGAACAGCGATCGCATTTCTTATTCTCGTAAAGAGCAGGAGGAGTTATCCCCGAAGCCTGTATCTGCCATATCCTTGCAATAAGCTCCATGGTTTTCGCCCTTAGTGGACCATCAATATTTACAGTTGTCCTTCGGTGCTCTTGGAGATAGTACAGTTGGCCAGCAGCCACGGGTACGTTGAACATCTCTTCCAAACAGACTGCTTGTGCGCATAGTTGGACTCGGTCGAAATCCTCTTCCTTGTTTCTCCCACGTTTGAACTCTACTGGCACCGCCTCCGCGATTTTTTTCTCTGAAGTCAGGTAAAGCTCCACTAAGTCACATTTACCAATCAATCCTCGCTCCAGGGATCTCACTGCCATGCCGTATTCCTGACGAAAGAGCCTTCGCGACTCATGATGTTCCACGTCAACTCTTTCGTGCAGGACTCTTCCTTCAGCGGTGAAACAGTTTTCCTCCCAAAACTGCTCGATATGGATAAGAGCAAATTGACGCTCACAGAATAGAATGTGCTGGAGCGCTGAGATCGGAACAAGATCATCTTCAGAATACAAGTGCATCAGTCTCCTGACATTGAAACGTCTGCCAAAATCGATAATAGATTTCACCCTTCATATAAAAACCTGGTCAAGAAGAAGTTCTTGACTTAGCTGCGATTCCGAAAGCACTTTCAATCACTCTACTATCACAAAAGTTTTAAATTTCTTAAGCTCACTATCATCCAACGTGATTCGATAGTCGGAGAAGTCTCTCGCTGCCTTGCCCAAATCCGTGATGCGTTGAGCCCTAACCCTTTCGAAAAGGTCCTGGGCGCTAGCGTTCCCCATGAGAGAATAGTGTTCGAAGATTACAAGGCGTCGGGCACTCATGAGGCCTCGTGCTGCTGAACGGTCATTATCAAACATGTTTTGGAGGGCTTCCCAAAAGAGTTCAAGATCCTCCTGAGAGAAGCCAGTCTGCTTTGCGAGCGGCGCTGACACGAAACCATGGGCACGATAGAGCCCATAAGGCACCGTGAACTTACGGCCCATGGTGCGGTTATCACCACCCTGCTTCTCCGCTTCTGCCTCTGTAGCCACGGCCATGCGAGTGATGCTGTGCTCGGATGCGATCACCTGATCAACAGAGCGGGCGAAGGTTATCTGAATTGGGCCTCGAACCTGTCCACAATTAATGGCAATTGACATAACAGCTCCGAAGGCGCGGATATCATAAAAGTTCTTGCACATCCAAACACGTGCTTCATCTACCTTGTCTCCACCCTTTCTTTTCCCATCGTCTTTGCTTAAGTCGATGCCAAGTGCCTGATATGCTCTTGCATTTTGGTTGTTGAGGATTGCCTTTTCCTTCACATATATTTCATAGGGTGGTTGCTCATTCTTTAGAAGGCCAATGTAATTCCTGACCTTTCGTTTTAGGCACACATCTGTGACGAGTCCGTTTCCTGTCTCGGCGTCAATGCGAGGCAGATTGCCTGCGTCCGGATCTCCATTCGGGTTTCCGTCTTTGACATCAAAAAAATACACGAAATCATAACGCTTGCTCAGATCCATAATTTTCTCCTTTATTTAGTCGTTCTTGTTTTCTTTCTTTGTGAAAAAATCTTGCATTTGATGGTAGTAACCAATTGCAAACAATCCCTGCTCATGGAGATCAAGATGAGCCGGGAAGTCGTCAACTCGGCTCACAATTTCGCCAACAAGTCTTTCGAGATTAATCACTCTGCCTTTGTTGCTCATTTTTGCGAGATGGTGATTTTTTAAGCGCATCAGAGTACCGAACACAGTGACCGGTGAGCTACAAGCTGCTCCGTAATACTTTTCCTTTATTGTCGCATTCAAGCCTGGATTCGCCTCTTCCTGAATCTTCTCGAGAACGGCGAAGAGCCGTCCAAGCCGATAGCCGGTCGATGTCTGTCCCGTGTCAAGTGCCATCGTTATCTCCTTCTCTTGATTATTTGGATGAGTCCGTTGGTATCTATTGAGGTAAGCTTTGACCAGGGCGGCCCGTACCGGCTTCACCCGGTATTCCGTATCGCTCCGGATGCGCCTTAGAACTTGCTGCAAGATTGTGGCGGGATAAGGTTTTCCCTCCATAATCGAACGTATGAACTCTCCTGCCAGATTAGGTGGAATATTTTCGGACTTGTCTTGAATTGCCACATTTACGAGAATGCGCCATAGAGAATAAAATTCGGGATCTGAAGGTGGCTTCACGATGGCGAGGTCATAGAAATGCTGTCTTATTCTCTCGGCGTAGCTTGAAATCGTCCCGACTTCCCAAAATCGTACAGAGATACGTGCTGCGTTTGGAGAGAGACCGAGGATATAGAACTTGGTATCTCCATTATCCTCCAAGTAACCACCGGTTTTAGGAGATTCGAAGAGGTTCCTGAGGCTCCGCGTTCCAGCATTGGGGTCGTCTTTGGGTGGTTCGGAGAAGAAGGATGCAAAGTCCACTTCAAAGTGTGTTTTTTTCTCGGACCAGAAAACAACCGTAGCATCACCTATCAATAGATGCTGTGGTGATTCTCTTGCAAGGAGTCTATTGAGCGCCGTTGTATAGGCGAACATCGCGCTTTCTCCAATCGGTGCATTTTTACCCTGTGTGCGTTGCTGAGGACTCCCCAGGTTGTAGGAAAGAGCTGAATCAAAATTGAATGAAACGATGCTCCCGCCAGTAGTCTGCGTACCATAAACTCCTTTGATGGACGAATGGAGGATTGCGATCTGATCATTTTCCCCTGTGACTGAACAAATCGAGTCCTTCACCTTTTCAGATCTGATGCGGTCGAGATGCTCTCGTATTTCCTGCGATTGACAAAAAAGCTCCATAGTGCCATCAAAACGGAAACTTAAATTTGCATTGGTTTCATAAAGATCGTTCCATGCAGCCTCTTGGAATAACCGAGCTTGATCAATAGTTGCCAAAAAATGTAAAAGAGCATTCGTCTTGGGGATAGCGGGGAGTTCATTTTCTATACGCTCTACGAAAGATGCTTTTTGTAAAGGGGCACGCGAAAGCGCATTGTTTTTCTTTTTGACATCCAGTCCCTCTGTGTTGACAATTCCAAATGCATAGGTCGGATTATCCCAGAGGAGGTTGGCAGAAATATCAACGGCTCGTTTCACTCCCATGGGTACTAGGAATAATTTCCCCTTCGGCTTTTTGCCAATTATCTCTCGGGTGTCTTCAATGCGGACCAGGCTACCCACTTCATCGAGCACGAAGATATAAGGTATTTCTTTCCATTCCCACCCCTCAGGTGCAATCCCGCTGTCAGGATCGACGGCGAGGCGGTCGTAGTATTCTTTCAAAGCCTGAAGTATCATCCTCGAACCTCCACGCTCGCGTCACGTCTATCAGCGTTGATAGACCCATGTTCAAGTTTAGCTCGGAAGAAGAGAGGCTTTGGATTTGTGAGGTCGTTGTAGTCCATGTCATAGAGCATCCAGCCGAGTTCCTCTGTTTTATCAATGGCTTCAAGCTGAGCATCTACGTCGGTTACGAGCTTAAAATCGCATGCGAACTCTCTGCAACCGAGATAAGGCCTGTGGAAACATTGTCCCTTCTTGGCTCGTCGTTCGAACATTGCTGCGTACTTGGCTTCCTTTTCATCAACTTGAGAAGCCAAAGCACTTTCCTTTTTGTCCGCCCATATCTCATCGGAGATGGGTCGGTTTTTCGACCGTTTTTCAGGAGGAATAAACTCAAACCAAGCGTGGATGCGATAACGCACATCGCGCAGGAATAGCCCAGCTCTTTGTTGACGGTAGTCTTCTATATAGAGGCCTATGGGGCTCCCCTCCTTTCCCTCAAATTGAGCTTGTGTAGGGCTCCCCGCGATTCTACTCACCTCGTTTCGCCTCACGGATATCCATCGTATGGGATTAAGGATCTCTATTCGCGTTATGTGCCATTTTATGGCAGGTTTCCATAAGATAGCCTCAAATATAGCGCGAGCTGCTGATGGAGTTATTACATCGTAGCTCACGCGTTCTACCTTCATCTCCGGCCTTGTGAAGCAGGCGTAATCTCCCCAGACTTCGAGACACCAGTCTCTCATGCTACCTCCTTTCTTTAAATCATGAATGATCCTGGATCCATCGGTATTTCATCTACCATGAGCCCAATATCATCGCGGTATTCAATTGTACATATGAGAGCGAATATTCCGGGACTCACTTCCTCGATAGAGCCTCGGTCCTGCAACATTCTGAACTGATTGCTATAGATATTGACCGTGTAGCGCTGAAGCTTTCTAAGGATCCAGCGATCCGGACCTATCGCTTTGAGCTCTGCAATCAGTTTTTCGCCTTCCCCGTAGGGTACAATAATGGCCTTTTGATCTTTTTCATCGATGATTTGAAAAGCCTCCGCAGCAGCGCGGAACTGGATACCGAGATCTGTCGCATCCGGCCTTAACAATTCCATGATCCTTTTGGAATCAAGGGAATTTACCTTCCAATAAAGCTCGGAGAAATAAGGCGCGAAAGCGCTAGAATGTATGGGATCTTTAAGGCCCCCTTCGAGCATGATCGATGCCGTGTCGGTGGCCTTTTTTAAAATACCTGCAGGTGATTTACGGGGCGGCACGAAGATCACAACTTTACCCAATCTTCCTTGGGAGGCTAACTCGCCCTCTCTATTACATCTGCCTGCAGCCTGGGCTATCGAATCTAGTCCCGCCATGGCGCGATAAACCGTGGGGAAAGAAAAATCGACGCCAGCTTCCACCAATTGAGTGCTCACTACGCGAACTGGGCCGTTCTCTTTTAGGCGTAGCTTAATCTCAGCGATGCAGTCGCTGCGATGCTGAGCGCACATAAGGGCTGAGAGATGGTATGTGTCCTCAGGCATGAGGGCGTAGATTTCGCGGCAACTTTTTCTATCCGAGACGACACATAGAACGCAGTCCTCCTCCTTGAGTTCAGCAGCGACTTCTTCCCAGGTTTTCGGTTTACGGAAGTCATCAGGAGGGAGAACCTCCACGCGTTTCAAATCGCGATAAAGAGATGGAACAGAAGCCTTCCTGCTTTTCAAGTAAGGGCTGCGTTGCTGTGCAGATTACAAAGCTCGTTTTATAATGGTCTGCCAAAAGTTTCATCGCTGACATTATAGGTTCGAGGAACTCAGTTGGGAGGAGTTGAGCCTCGTCAAGGACAACAACACTATTGGCTATGTTATGTAACTTTCGGCAGCGGCTAGTCTTGGCAGCAAAAAGAGATTCAAAGAATTGTACCGAGGTTGTAACAATGAGGGGCGCATCCCAGTTTTCCGCAGCGAGGCGTGCCATTGGAGTCGAATCATTGTCGTCGAGGTTGGAGTGATGTTCCACTACCTGAGGATCGCCAAAAACCTTACGAAATACGTTAGCATTTTGTTCGATGATGCTCGTATAGGGAATTACATAAATTATCCGATCTTTATTATACCGAGCGGCATGCTCGAGCGCGAAAGCCATACTTGAAAGCGTCTTGCCACCGCCTGTGGGTACCGTAAGCGAGAAAAAACCAGGACATAGAGTCGCCGCCCTACGACAGTCAGCAAGTACTGTCTGACGCGCGCGCATGACTACTGAAGGTAAGCCGTCGAGTACAGCCTTGGTCATCCGCCTCATGTGCGTATCAAAGCGCTCGAGCAACTCGGGAATCGAGAGGTAGTGATTCCGTAATTGGGTTTTTCTCTCCTCCATATAGGCTTCAGTATCCAGAAAATCCGCATCAACAAGGCAGGAAAAAAGCATGCGAATCCAAAGCGACATGTCGAGGCTTTTGGAATCGAATTTCCATGGAGGGCTTATTGGTTTATTGGATGAGAGAAATTCTCTATATTTAATTGGAATTCCATCGGTAGTGGCGTGCGCCAGTCTGTAGGAGAGTGAGCTTTGCGAGCCTGTCCAGTCGGGAAGACCGGCATGATGCCCAGCTATGCAGTAAGCGAGAATGCGGCCAATGCCCTTTCCGAGAACTTCTTCTGAAATCTTCGCGCTGGGCGTTGAGTGATCCACTTTGCCTTTTTTGGTTTCTAGAGCTGCTTCTTCATCATAGCCACTCTTCGCCTTGAGGTAGCGCTGCCACTCCTCTCGTCCTTTGCCACAGTCGTGACCAATACCTCCCGCCAGTCCCCACTCCCCTGAACTAAAAACACTAGCAAACCTCTCGGCAAGTCTTGCAACGCCTCTAAGATGATCATCTAATGATTGCGGTTCCGCCCAACTATCGTCGGTGTTTCTCTTCACATGCGCTACAGGTTCACCGCTCATTGTTCGGTTTTACCTGGACAAGCTCAAACGCGACATTGGAGGATTTGACTGAGAGGTTATCATGTCCAGACTTGAAAGTCGAAAGAGTCTTCATACTTCCCTCTATTTTCTGAAACTTTCATTTTGGAAACACGCAACTTTTTATCATCGTTTTTAGGAGAATTTTTCCCATCCCGTCGATCCAGCGATCCTGTTATCATGTCCTATGAACACTTGCCGCGGCGTAATTGGAATTTTGAAATTGTAAGCGTTCTGCGTTCCTGGGAATCCTGGAAATCCTGAAATCCTGTCCTATTTCTTACAGGAATCAGGCCTTGTTGCGCTTTATGTAACGGTCGAGGAGGACAGCGAGGAGGATGATCACGCCCTTGGCGACAAGCTGGAAATGGGAGTCCAAGGCCATGAGGTTGAAGCCGTTATTGAGGATGCCAATGATGAAGGCGCCCACAAAGGTGCCCCAGATGGCGCCACGGCCACCCATGAGGCTGGTCCCGCCCTTTAGCGTACCGTATGGCCCCAGGGTGGGGAATTCTAATTGCCAACCACTG
The DNA here is from genome assembly GCA_008080685.1 of Spirochaetota bacterium. Lineage (GTDB taxonomy): Bacteria > Spirochaetota > Spirochaetia > Treponematales > Rectinemataceae > VKGY01. Next base: position 6,725 of record VKGY01000067.1, on the reverse strand, counting down.
GGGAATTCAACTTACCGTTTCCATCTTCCTCAAGAGTTCTTGACCAATGAGAAGGACTCCGGTCTTAGAAGTGTAAGAGAATTGCTTTTCGTCGAGGCCGAGTTCAACGACAATCGACTGTGCTGATCGTGGTGTGGCGTACTTTCCGAGGTTCTCGTCCCATACCTTGAGATAGTACTTGTACTGACCCTTCTTTGTGGTGGGTCGCCTTAAAAAAGAAACCGGCTTTCGTGCCATTCCCCTGTCCTTTCCCATTTGGGTAACAAATGGGTAACAGTGAAGAAATTGAAACGAAATCCGGTCTTCCGGTTTTTCTGTAAGTCATTATAAAATAACAACTTAATTGATGGAGAATGGGGGATTCGAACCCCCGACCTATAGATTGCGAACCTATCGCTCTACCAACTGAGCTAATTCCCCGAGGAAAGCCAAAAACCTATAGCATGGATCTAAGGTAGAAATCAAGGGGAGAGTATTTGGCAATAATCAAATTTGGATAGCCAAGGCAATGAGGGCGACGCCCATCCCTAGGAAAATTGTCTCAAAGGAAGCGATATGGCCACTAATCCCATGGGTAAGGCGCTGTCCCGTTTTTGAGGAAATTAAAAGGGAAATAATGAGGCCTGCGGGTATTGTCAGAGCAGTTTGGGTGAGATCGTTGAGAACGAAGAGTTCCGGCGGCCTGACCGAGAGTGGATATAGCGATGGCGAGCCCTGGAGGAGGGAGTCGAATAGGAGAATCCCGAAACGGAAAAGCTGTGGTGCCAACAAACCTCCTGCGATACAAAGGAGGGCTAAGCCGACTACGGAGCTTAGCCTTCCCGAGCCGAGGTGCGGATGATCATCGTCAAGGCTTGTCTTTCTCATCGGCGCTTCCTGATTGGACTCTGTCTTTTGGGCTGAAGAGCTTGACGGAAAAGAGACGAAAATCCGGCTCAATTTGATGAAAGAAGCCACTGTAAGCACCGAGGCAGCGGCGAGAAGTCCATAAAGGTGATTTTCCGCCAGGAATTTCGAGATATAGCCCTTGGTTGCAAACCCGATGAAAGGAGGCATGGCGGCTATTGAAAGGGCACCCACGGCAAAGCTGAATCCAGTAAGTCCGAGAGAGTCACCGCTCCTTTTCAATACAGATACCCCCCCTTGAATCAGATATACGTTTCGTTGCTTCGCTACATCCATAAGATTGCCAACGGAAAGGAACAATAGCCCCTTGAAAATGCCATGGCCCAAGGCGTGAAGATATGCGGCGACGAGAAGGACAAGGCCGAGGCCAGGATTCGATCCCTGCAATGGAGCGATGGCTGCGCCGAGGGCCGCTGCCACATACCCGGTTTGGCTGATGGAATGATATGCCAATAGGCGCTTAGCATCGCTCTGAACGAGAGCCAGAAGCACAGCCAGCAAAGCCCCCAAGGCGCCAGCGAACGATATGGCCAAACCTAGTGTTCCTCCCGAGGGGAAAATCAACAGAAGCCGGACAAGAGCGAAAAGAGGAACCTTAAGCAGGACCCCCGAAAGGACGGCGGAGATCGAATGCGGTGCCTGCGAATGCGCCAGGAGAAGCCATCCCGAGAGCGGCATGATAGCCGCCCTGAGCACAATAGGGATGATCATGCAAATGGCGCAGAGGGATGCAAATCGGGATTCCTCAACGGAACATTGGGAGAGGAATTGTTGGATGGCGTTGTAATCGAGGGCTCCTGTGAGGCGGTACAATCCATATACCCCAATGAGGAAGAGGAGCATGGTGGCTGCGCTGGACATCAGATAGGTGAAAGACGCAACGTAAGACCCGGGTGTTTTTGCCTGGGCTATGAGCACGTAGGACGTCATTCCCATAACTTCCATACACACAAATAGGTTGAATACATCAAGGGTCGACATGGCGGCGCAGCATGAAGCCACTTGGATGAGAAACATAATGGTGAAAACCGGCCCTCGTGGCCCCGAGGAACGGGAATAAACCCAAGCGCCGGCGCAAAGCAGAAGGGTGAGCGCGTTCAATGCCCAGGCAAGCCCGTCGAATTTGAAAAAAATACCTGTCCCGTAACTCCATCCGCCTATGACTAGGGTAGGGGATTCGCCTGCCAATATCCGGGGCAAGAGGAGCATCATGGGTATCCAGGGAAGCAGTAATCCAATTATTCCCGCCAGCTCTGTTGTCCTGTCCTGAGCTTTTTCATTGAGAAACGCTTTGGCGATGAGGATGAGCGCTCCTGCGAACAAGGGAAGCAGGGTGGGGAGCAGGGCTAGGATAGAAATGTCCATCTTAATGTCCATCGCCCATCCTTTTTGCCGCCTCTTCGATATCCAACGTCCCCGTCGCCGCATAAATCCTGCAAACTAATGCGAGAGCCAAGGCTGTGACACATACGCCGATCACAATGGCGGTTAGCATGAGGGCTTGGGGAACAGGATCCACGATGTTGTAAACCCCTGCTTCCATGATGGGGGCTGCGGTGCCCACGCTACCGCCTTCGACGACAAAAAGTAGCACCACTGCAGAAGTGATGATTGTGAGGCCAAAGACCTTGCGCATCATGTTCTTATCCGCCACGACGCCCCACATGCCTACGAGGAATATGCCTGCCATAAGGATTCGGGCTGTCATCGGTACAGGTCTCCTATCATTGCCACGCACATCAAACCAATCCCGGCGCCGACCTTAAGGCCTAAGATAACATTGAGGAACACGATGTATTCGGCGGGGTTCCCGGAGGGACCTCCGGCCTTAGGACGCATCATTCCCGCGGCCATCGCCAATAAAAGGATAAGGAAAGCGGCGGCTTCCAGCTTCTGAAGCGACGTAGGGTCGGTTAGACGGGAGGTCTTGAAGCCTTTTTCTCCTAAGGCTAAGAACAGAAGCCCCGAAGCAACCACAACCCCTCCTTGAAACCCCCCGCCTGGGGAGAGATGGCCAAAGGCCATCACATAGGCGCCAAAAACCAGGACTATCAAGCCCAATTTTCCAGCGATGAGTTCCAAAGGGTCTTCCGCAGGAGAGTGAAGTCTGCGGAATTCTGTAGCAAAGCGTTTAGAGCCTAGATAGCCGTCGCCAATCATGGTAAGAGTGCCGGACACGGCTATCAAGAGAACGATCGTCTCTCCCAGGGTGTCGAAAGCACGATAGCCCAAGTAGATGGCGCTCACTACATTTATTGCGCCGGTTTCAAGGTAGGCCCTCGCTTTTGCCAAGTGCGTTTTTCATCGGATCTTCCTTTTCCCCATCACCCTGATTGCCCAAATGTAGATCAGGGTGGAGACTCCAGCGCCGACCGCCGCTTCTGTGATGGCAACATCCGGAGCGCCAACCTTTAGGAAAAGAACCACCGAAAGTAGGCTTACAGCCGATAGGCTTACAACGGCAGCGATAAGATCCTTCAGCATCAAGCAGGCTATCGCGAGCACGAGGATACCGGCAAGGATAAGCTCAGTCATCGAGGCCTCGGGGATTCTCTGTCAACTTTTTTTTCCTGGCATACGTGGCGATAAAATGAGTCCCCAAAGGATTGGAGACGAGGAAGAACCCGCCGATGGCGAGAAGGCGAAAAAAGAAGGCCCAGGTCGGCGCTATGGCGAGGCAGCCTAAGATAATGGAAAACACTGCCGTAGTACCGCAAAGCGACGATGCCTGGAGTCGGGGCAAGGGTGATTTGTAACGATTGAGCCCGACAATGCCTGTCACTCCAAACACCAATGAGGCGGCGAAGCAAAATAGAGCGAGCCCTATCCTCGCAGTTTCTATGATTTGGGTCATCGGATCCTCTTCCCAAAGCGGGAAAGCCTGGTGATGGCGAGGATGCCCAGAAATCCGAAAATATCGTATACTAAAGCTACATCAAGGTAGAGAGTTTTTGCCTGAGCGAGGCTATACACTACCAAAAAGGCTAATACTATCCCGCCCAGAGTATTGAGGGCGATGAGCCTGCACGAAGAAGTCGGTCCGAGGAGCAATGCGGGGAGCGTGCCCAAACCTAGCACCAGCAAGCTCCATTGCACTATTTGCAAGATTAGGTCTCTCATAGGACAGCCTTCCCGAGAGAAGATTCCAAGATGCCTTTTACTTTCTTTTCCGCCTCTTGGTCGGAAATGGGGAGGGCGATAAACCAGTGGACGATACATTGGTCATCCTTAAGTTCCAAAGTGATGGTCCCGGGGGTAAAGGTTATGGAGTTGGCTAGTATCAACCTACCAATATCCGATTCAAGGCTGGTACGAAAGGAAATAATCCTGCTGCGGTCTTCCCTTTTCCATACCGCCTGAAAAACTTTGCCGCTGGAATGGTACATTTCCACAATTAGGCGGAGGAGATACAAGATGAGCCGAACCGGGTGGGGGAGGATATGCTTAAAACTGGTATCCCGATGAGAAATGAATATCGTATGTCCTAAAAAACCCAGACAGAGAGATGAAACGATACCCGCGGAAAGAGAAAATAGGGATATGTCGGAAGTAAAGACGATCCATACCGCAAAAAGTATAGTCGAGGTGAGGAAAATATCCTTTGCGATTCCTATCCTCACACCTTTCCTCAATAGAGCCTCCGTGTCCTTACATACCTTGCTTTGTCATATTTGTCAAATATGCTATCGTGACAAAGCCTGTCACAATGATTTTTTTTCTTAAAAATGGAGAGAGGTTTGTTGCTTTATCAAATTACTCATGATTTTATGTTCCCATGATAGACGTATCGAAAGAAGCTTTTGCTCTGCATCGGGATTGCATCGTGATCGACCCCTCGGTCCAATACCTCACCAAAAGGACGGAACGGTCGGACCGCTCGGGCTTGAGCGCCGTGGGGCTCACCATACCAAATCCCAATGAGGACGGGACCCAGACCATTCCCCATGTGGTGGATTTTTATTCCGTGATCGCACAGGACGAGAGTTTTCTGCTGGCGGAGACTCCTGATTCTATCCGGAAGGCCCACGCCCAGGGAAGGATGGCCCATATTTTTCTTTCCCAGGATTCCAGCTTCGTGGGAAACAAGGCGCGGAACCTTCTACTCTGGTATCAATTAGGCCTGCGGATCATGCAGCCTACCTACAACGAGCAGAATATGGCCGGTTGCGGACTCCTCGAGCCTCATGATTCGGGGCTTTCGAATTACGGCAAGGTACTCGTGCGAGAGGCTCAGAAAATCGGAATCACCATCGACCTCACCCATGTGGGCGAGCGGACATTCTTCGACGTGTGCAAGGTGTCTAGGGCGCCGATGATCATCTCCCATGCCAATCCGAGCGCGGTGGTTAAGAACCCAAGAAATGTTTCAGACGACCAGATCAAGGCCGTGGCCGACTCTGGCGGCGTAATCTGTGTATGTACCTGGGCTCCCCTGGTGTGGAAGGGAAGGCCGGGAATGCCGACACTCAAGGATTATTTCGACTGCCTCGAGTATGCGATCGACCTTGTAGGCGTAGACCACGTGGCTACCTCCACCGACTCCATGGGCACGATGGGCGCCTATCCTAAGCACGATTTTACTCCCGACGACCTGCCCTACGACCGTGTGACCGGAGATTTCGACAAGATCGCCTGCCCCCCTGACAACAACAATCGCCAGCCCACCGACTTGAACGGGATAGAGGATTATCCCCGCATCACCGAAGAGATGATGAAGCGAGGATACACGGAGGAGAATATTCGGAAGCTCCTCGGCTTGAACCTCCTGCGGGTGTTCGACGCGACATGGAAGCCCGGATTGGGCGCCTAAGGCCGGTCGTACAGACCCTAGGTTGTTTTATGCATATTTATGCATGGTTGACTTGTGACAACGGGTATGTTTCAATTACCCAATTTCTCTATGCTAGGAGGCATACATGAAGCGAATCGCGTTGATTCTCGCGGCGCTCCTTCTTTCGGTGACGCTGGTCGTCCCCTCGGCTTTCGCTCAGGCCAGGCAGCTCATTCTCGCAGACAGCACCGACGCGTCAAGCCTCGACCCTCACGTCCAAAACGATGGACAGTCAGAGCAGGTCGTGGCCATGCTCTATTCGACCCTGCTTAAGTTTACCGCAGACGGAAAGATCGTTGCCGATCTGGCCGAGAGCTGGAGGGTGAGCCCGGACAAGAAAACCTGGACCTTTGTGCTCAAGAAGGGCGTAAAGTTCCACAACGGCAAGGAAGTCACCGCTTCGGATGTCAAGGCAACCTATGAAAGGTTCATGGCCGATACCGCCGACGGAAAGCGCCTTGTGGTGAAGCAGAAGGCCAAGATGATCGTCAAGGTCGAGGTGCTCGACAAATATACCGTCTCCCTCACCACCAAAGACCCCTACGGCCCCATGATGTCCCTGTTGAGCAACCGCTCCCTGGCGATCATGGATCCCGCAGTCTTCAACAAGCACGGCATCAACACCGGCGCCTTTGTTGAATCCACCGTCGGAACCGGCCCCTACAGGATCGTTTCCTGGAAAAAAGACGAGGAAATCGTCCTTGAAAGGTTCGCCGATTACTTTGGAACCCCCGCCAAAACCCAGCGACTAATTTTCCGCGTCATTCCCGAAGCCACCTCTAGGGTGATAGCCCTTGAGAATGGCGAAGTTGACTTCCTCAAGCAGTTCCCTGCGGAGGACCAGATCAGATTGGCCAAAGGCCCCAGGACCCAGGTAGTCCAGACCCCGTCGGTCGGCTCCAGGCTCTTCCGCTTTGGCTGCGACGATCCCATCATCGCCAATCCCAAAGTCCGCCAGGCCATGCTTTACGCCATCGACCGCCCGGCG
>VKGY01000066.1 GCA_008080685.1 Spirochaetota bacterium | reverse complement strand
AAATTGCGCCGAAAGGACAAACTTGGGCGCAGATGGAGCAGCCGGTGCACAAGACGGGATCGATCCTAGCCTTACCGTCGAAGCGTTTGGCCGGGCACCCTATCTTGAGGCAGCGCTTGCATGCCTTGCAGTGTTCCGGATCCACTGAGTAGGTCTTTTTTTCCAAAATGTATTTTTTTACCAATACGCAGGGGCTCCGGGCTACGATGGCCGCCTGGGTTTCCGCCTCGCTGGCCGCTGTTATGGCTTTTTGGGTTTGGTCAAGGTTCGTGGGATCAACCACAAGCACTGGCTCGAAGCCCAAGGACAAGAGCACCTTTTCAATGGAAAGCTCGGCTGCGGGTTCGCCCATCAAGGTCTCTCCGGTGCCCGGGTTGTCTTGGTGGCCTGTCATCCCCGTGATCCTGTTGTCCAGGACACAGGGAACAACCCTGCCTTTGTTGTAGATGATCTCCGCGGCGCCAGTCATGCCGGAATGGAAGAAGGTCGAGTCCCCTACCACGCCGAATACCTTCCTAGGGTCTCCGGTCAGTTCAAAGGCCTTGGCCATCCCCATACCTACCGAAAAGCCGCCGCCCATGCAGAGGCATATGTCCATGGCGCTCAAGGGAGGGTTGTAGCCGAGGGTGTAACATCCGATGTCGCCTGTGATGACGTAGTTCTTGCCCTTTGAGAGGGCGTAGAAGAATCCCCTGTGGGGGCAGCCCGGGCAGAGGGCGGGGGGACGATTTGCCAAAGGTATGCCCAGGTCCACGGATGCAGGTTTTTCGCCGAACAAGGCCTCGGTCAAGATGGAGGGATTGAGTTCGCGGATGGAGGGAATGAGTTCCTTTCCCACGCAGGGTATACCTGCGGCTTTGATCTGCTCTTCCATGAAGGGCTCAAGTTCTTCCACCACGTAGAGCTTTTCCACCTTTGAGGCGAATTCACGTATGAGGTCCATGGGCATAGGATAGGTGAATCCCAGCTTGAGGAAGGAGGTATCCTCGGGAAAGACTTCCTTCGCATAGTGGTAGGCGACTGAGGCGGCGATGACGCCTGTCTTTGCGCCGCTCATTTCCATTCTATTCAGGGGGCTGGAATTGGAATACCGCTCCAAGGCTTTCAGTGTCTTTTCAAGGCGTACATGGTTGAGCTTGGCGTGTTCGGGAGTGGACACGTATTTGCATACGTCCTTGACGTAGACCTTGGGTTCAACCGCTTTTCGCTCCCCCGGCTCCACCACGCTTTTGGAGTGGGAGATGCGGGTTGTCACGCGAAACAGGACAGGAATGTCAAAGTTTTCAGAAATTTCGAAGGCTTGCTTAAGGTAATCGACGCACTCCTGGCTGTCCGAGGGCTCAACCAGGGCCATTTTGGCGAATTTGGCATAGTATCGGTTGTCCTGCTCGTTTTGGGATGAATGCATGTCCGGGTCGTCGGCTGAAACCACTACGAATCCGCCGTTGACCCCAAGATAGGTGGCGGTAAAAATCGGATCTGCCGCCACATTGAGCCCCACGTGCTTCATGGCGCAGATCGACCGAAGGCCAGCCACGCTCGCTCCATAGGCGACCTCCAAAGCCACTTTTTCATTGGGCGCCCATTCGGCGTAGAGGTCTTCTTTATATTGGACTAGGTTTTCGAAGATTTCCGTGCTGGGGGTGCCGGGATAGGCGCTACCGAAGCGAACCCCCGCCTCCCAGGCTCCCCGGGCTATCGCCTCGTTGCCAGTGAGCAACTGTTTCATTCCTCAGCTCCTTTTCTCGCAGCCAAAGCCCCTAGCGCTATGGAGGCGAGTTTGGTGTGGGCGTCGTCGGACCTGGACACAAGGACTATTGGAACCCTGGCGCCCACCACTATCCCTGCTGATTTCGCTCCCCCAAAATAGCTCATGGCCTTGCCGATGCCGTTGCCGACCTCATAGGTTGGCGCGAGGAGGATGTCCGCCCTGCCTCCCCCCTCTTCCTTGAAGTTCTTATGCCTGCAGGCTTCGGCGCTGATCGCTAGATCAAGGCCGACAGGTCCCAGGACTTTCATGGCATAGGGAGCCCATCGCTCTTTCATGTCCCGCAGGGCCGCGGCGTCCAGGGTAGCCTGGATTTTCGGATCTACGATTTCAGCCCCACAGACGCAGGCGGCGATCATGGAATCGTAGCCGAGGCCGCGCAGGAGGATGGCGGCGTTCTCCAGGATGTCCGCCTTCCTGGCAAGGTCGGGGAAGGTGTTCATGCCCCCATCGGTGAGGGCGAGGATTTTAGGGTAGGTGGGGTTTTCATACAGCATCACATGGCTTAAAAGGCGTCCGGTGCGGAGGGTGGAATCCTTGTCCAGCACGGCCCTGAGGAGGTCGGCGGTGCCGAGAAGCCCCTTCATGAGGAAATCCGCTCTCCCCTCCCTGACCAGGTGGACCGCCGCCGCGGCGCAGGCCTCGGGGCCTGCGGCCGCGACAATGGGGAACTCTTCCGGATCTCGGCCGATGCCGCGTAAAATTTCGGAGATTTTGTTTTCATCCCCGACAAGGATAGGCGCGGCGATGCCCGCATCGGCCGCGGCGGCGGCAGCCTTCAGGGCATCTTCATCGTGGGCCGCCGCAATGGCGATCCGGCCTGCCTGTCTGCCCTTGGCAGCCTCGAGGAGTTCTTCAATACGTCGGTATATCATCGGTATTCCATTGCCTCGCCCGTCCTGAGCGCCCTCAAGGCACCCTGGGCCAAGGCGGACATCTCTTCTTCCCCGGGAAGCTCCAGGATTGGCGCGATCCTCCCCACATAGCCTGCGATGTCGTCGCAGAGCCTGCGGCTGTTCGCGATGCCGCCTGTGAGCACGATTGCGTCCAGTTGGAATTTCAGGACTGCGGCCATGGCCCCAATATCCTTGCAATGCTGATACACCATGGCGTCGTAGATGAGCTTGGCCTGGGCATCCCCTGAGTCGGCGCGGCGCAGGACTTCTCTAAAATCCCTTGTACCCAGGTAGGATAGGACTCCAGCCTGAGATCCCAGGGTACGCTTGACCTCAGCCTTGGATTTCCCTGAAAAACAGAAATCGATGAGGGCGTTGACCGGCAACCCCCCTCCCCTATCCATGGAAAAGCTCCCTTCGTCCTTGACATTGAAGACATCCACCACCCGGCCCTTCCGATGGGCCGCCACCGATACCCCGCCGCCCATGTGGACCACCACCAGGTTGAGCGCTTCATAGGGCTTTCCGAGCCGGACAGCCGCGACGCGGGCGACGCTTTTTTGGTTCAGGGCGTGGAAAAAACTCTGACGCTCCATCCCCTTGAAGCCAGAAACCCTCGCCACCTCCTCGAGCTCGTCCACAGAGACGGGATCCACAAAAAACGACGGGATTCCCGCCCTGTCCGCAAAGGATTTTGAAATCAATGGGCCAAGATTGGAGGCGTGCTCGCCGAATCGGCCAGCGGAGAGGTCCTCAATGGCGAGGTCGTTGATCCGATAGGTGCCCGAGGGGATGTGCCGCAAAAGGCCTCCGCGGCCCGCCACCGCGTCGAAGCGGGCATGAGTCCATCCTCCAGAGTCCAGGCACTCCTCGATCTCCTTCTGGCGCCATGCTTTCTGATCTGCCACATGTTCAAATCCACCCAGAGCGGCTTCGTCATGCTCGATCGTCCGCTTGAATACCTCGGTTTCATCCTCGAATACGGATACCTTTGTCGAGGTAGCCCCTGGATTTATCACGAGTATGGTCATGCGCCCCCCCCAGTGGTATCAAATCTGATATTGTCACTGATATGTTCAGTATATTTTCCACTCCCCCCCTTTGTCAACGAAAAAATGCACGGTATGGTAGGCCCATGGGACTCGATATTCAAAACAAGCCCGGCACGTCGGGGTATTTTTTCGCCCTCTGCTCAACGGCCATATGGTCGGGAAATTTCATCATCGCCCGAGGGCTGAATCAGAGCATCTCTCCCCTGGGGCTGGCCTTCTGGCGTTGGTGCATCGCCTCCCTGGCCATCCTTCCCTTCGCCCTCCCCCGCCTAAAGGCTGGGTGGCCGATCATAAAACGCAACTTTTCCTATTTATCACTCACATCCTTTTTGGGAGTCACGCTGTTCAATACCCTCATCTATTATGCCGGACGATCGACAAGCGCTATCAATCTATCCCTGATTTCCATCACCTTCCCCATATTCATAGTCCTCATGTCCAGGATTTTCTTCAAAGATCCCCTGACCCTGCGGAAATGCGCCGGTATTTTCCTGGTCGCCGTGGGCGTGGCGGTGCTCATCACAAAAGGCAGGCTTGAAAAGCTTCTCCACATCGACTTTGCCCTTGGGGATCTTCTCATGCTACTGGCCGCCCTCACCTTCGCATCCTATTCAATCTTGCTGCGTCGCAAACCGAAGGACCTGGAAAGCGCTGCCTTCCAGTCCGCCACCTTTTCGATCGGAACACTTTTCCTTTTCCCGTTGTATCTTTTTGACCTGAAGACCGCGGCCCCCCTTGCCCTCACTCCAACCCTGGGCTTCGCCATCCTCTATGTGAGCCTCCTCGCCTCACTCCTAGCCTTTTTCATGTGGGGAAAGTCGGTTGAATCCATAGGACCGTCCAAGGCGGGGGTGCTTTACTACACCATGCCGTTGTTTTCCGGGCTCTGGTCTTTTCTATTCCTCGGCGAGGCCATAGGCCCTCCCCATCTGGCGAGCCTTGGCTGCATCGTGCCGGGCATCTTGATCGCCAATTCGAGGAAAAAAACTAGGAGGGCAGGTCCAAGTCCTCGCGCAACACCTGCTTGGCCTTTTCCGCGTCCCGGGCGAGGAGGGAATCGATAATCCTTTCGTGGAAATGCCGTTCCTTCAGTTTAGCGAGGGAGTAGAATCGGTATCCAGCCCTGGAGACTTCTCCAATGAGGTGGTTGAGCGCGTCATAGAGCCGCTTGTTGCCCGACAACTTGGCCAGCCCAAGGTGGAATTTCGTATTGATGGCATGGAGCTGGGCCATCTCCGCCCGGGGATCTTCGATCTCCCGGTAGTCGTCCAATATGGCCCGCAAGTCGGAGATTTCTGTCTCTTTCGCCTTTTTTACGATGAGATCCAAGGCGAGGATTTCCAGCACCACCCGCACTTGCTGGACTTCAAAGAAATCTTCCTCGGTGATATTTGACACAACATAGCCTCGCCGGGGATAGGAGACCAGATACCCCTCCTGGCAGAGCTGGTGCAAGGCCTCCCGCACCGGCATTTTACTCGCTGAATACTGGTTCGCCAGCACTTGCTCGCCAAGCATGTATCCGGGCTGCATCCGGCCTTCGATGATCTCCTGCCTGAGGTCGCCATAAATCTTGCGGGCGATGGTCACACGATGCTCCCTTCTGAATATGTTTAGTGTGATATTAGACAGAATCACGCTGAGTATTGTCAAGCCTGAAAGGGATTTGCGACCCAGTTTGTCGTCGATTTACAGCCCGCATCTACTCGAGTATATTAACTTTTATCTACGTAAGGAGTCTCGATGAAGACACTCGATGGCTTTCAGCTCTATGCCTTTTTCCGGGCTGGATCCCGCAGGGTTCATGCTGCGCGCCATTACATCGATACGATCAATGTATTCCCTGTTCCCGACGGGGATACTGGTACGAATCTATCCTCTACCCTCTCGGGAGCCCTGGCCGCTACGGTGCCGGGCACCTCCGCAGCGAGCACCATGGCCAATTTGGCCGATGCGATGGAAACGGAAAGTCGATTCTCTACGGAAAAGCTTTTTCAGAGCAGGCGAATATAAGGAAGATCCTTGCAATGACCTTGGAGGACCATGCCAGGCGACCCTTGAAATGGTATGCCATAGGACATGCGGCCGCAAAAGAAAAGGCCGAAGCCCTTGGAAATACCCTCGCCTCCCGGCTTGGTTTTCCACCCCTTTACATCACCGAGATTTCCTCGGTAGTCGCGCTCAACTCCAGCCCCGGGGCCGTTTCCGTAGTCACCATGGCCGAATGAAGGGTCAGCGTCTCCTTGGCAAGGGCACGAAGACGCTAGTTTTTCGCTTGTATTCCCGGTAGGCTGGATCGGAGCCGTATTTTTGATCCGCGCTCTTTTCCAAAAGCGGAATTCCGCTCACAAAGAGCAGAAGGAAGGTAATGAAAATAGGCCCCAAAACGCTAAGGTAAAGATACCCCTCTAAAATGGGAATCGTGTAGGCAAAAAGCCCCCACCAGAGAAGGGTCTCGCCAAAATAGTTGGGGTGGCGGGAATGTTTCCACAATCCGCTCATGATCAGTCCATGCTTGCCGGCGTTCTTGAACGCCGATTTTTGGGCATCAGCCACTGCTTCTACCAGAAACCCCACGATCCAAAGCCCCATCCCCAAGGCCTCCCAAAACCCGATGCCGCGATTCCCCGCGGTTGATGAAGCCGAGGCGACCACAGGAAGAAGGATAACCGCCACCGCGACAGCTTGAAGGATCCAAAACTTGGCGAACTTGAGCGGCTTGTCTCTCATCCCGTCGAAGCGATGGTCAACCTTGGTCTTTATGATCCTCGTGAAGAGGTAGGCGCCCAGCCGTAAGGCCCACAGGATGGTGAGCCACGAAGGGATCAAAGCAGCGCTAGGCGAGCGTGCGTAGCGAACCAGCAGGGCAGCCGCCACCAGGCTAAAGGAAAGGCTGTACGAAATATCCGTGACGACGTCCGTTTTCTTGGCCGCGGCGTAGATGAAAAAAATGCCGTTCACCGCAAAGGCGACAAGGAACGCGAATAAAAAGGGATTCATGGAACCTCTGGGTTTTGAAGCGCTCTACCATGGAGGATACGGCATCCCCCCTACCCTTGCCAGGGGGGATAAGACAGAAAGCCGGCGAAGAACCTATCCAGGAGTTCCTTCTCCCTTTGTTCTCATTCTTTATTATATCCTCGTCTACCCTTTCCCGTGGAAATATTTGTCCACTAGGTGCTTGAACCTTT
>VKGY01000065.1:9389-14074 GCA_008080685.1 Spirochaetota bacterium | reverse complement strand
CGCCTCGAATTCCGGATCGAGGATCATTCACCTCTGGCATAACCGCCATGAATTGACCTGGATCAAGACTGAAAGCGGGCCTTCATTTTAGCGATAATCTGGGCTTTGATCTCAGCCTTGGCCTTTTCCGGCTAGGGAGTTTCCACGGCCTGAAAAAGATACCCAAGGAGCTCCGCTATGAAGGATGAGAAACTGGTTTCCACTCCTTGCATCATTTCAGAAAGTCTTAAAGAAAATATTCTTGGTTCCGGTGCCCCATAAGCCAACCAAGACAGTCACTATGATTCCCGCTACAATGACGCCCCCCGCGATGGCTAATATTGCTTTTTTCTTCTCCATGCCCAGGATCCACGCTCCCAAGGCTCCTGTCCACGCGCCGGTGACTGGAAAGGGAATTGCGACAAAGAACAGCAATCCCCAATATCCGAATTTTTCCACCTGCTTGTGCACCTTGCGCCGAGTTTTTTCAACAAAACGATCAAAAAATTTCTTATACCAAGCAAAACGATAAAGGAATCTATGAAAGGTGGAGAGAAAAACGAAGGCTAATATTGGAACCATGGCATTGACCGCCGTACAGAGCAATGCGGCGGTAAATAGATCCATTCCTCGGATAACCGCGAAGGGTATCGCCCCGCGCAATTCCGATATGGGCAGAAGTGAAAAAAAGACAGCTGCAAGAATGGTCGTGGTATCCATGAAACCGGAGTATATTAGGTTTCGCGCCCTTGGGAAAGCGGTTAAGGTCGAGAAAGGAAGTCCGCCGCCCGGGTGGCGAGGAGGTCGGCATCGGGCTCGATCCACTGGATTCCAGGCAAGGCTTTGAGGAAGGTCATCTGGCGCTTGGCGTAGTGCAGGGTATTCATGGCTATGGCCTGGGCGATCGCGGATTCCGATTCACCCGACAATTCAAAAAACTCCCTATACCCGATGGCCTTCATTCCAGGACATTCCGGTCCGTAGCCTTTTTCCGCCAAACGCGCCGCTTCCTCCGCAAGGCCCCGGCGCATCATGGATTCCACTCTGGCGTAAATCCTCTCTTTCAGCGCCTCCTTCGGGCGCTCTATGCCGAGGATCAGGAAATCGTAGCGCGGTCGCGGTGTCTCAGCGGGGGTGAATTCCGAAGGAGGCCGCCTAGTGGCCCTGGCAATCTCCACCGCCCTGGTGAGCCGGTAGTGATCCTTGGGCTTAATCTTTTGGCTTAGCCAAGGATCAATACGGGACAGCTCTTCGCGCAAGGCTTCAGGTCCTTTGGCTGCCAGGTCAGCTGCCACCTCCGCGCGCAGCGCGGGGTTAGCCTGGGGAGCGGAGGAAGGACCGCAGACAAAGGATCGCAGGTAAAAGCCCGTGCCGCCGGAGAGGATGGGCAATACACCTTTTTGGGAGAGGCGGTCGCAGGTTTCGTCGGCCATACGGACAAAGTCGCCCGCGGTATACTGCTCGTCCGGGTCGAGGATGTCGATTAAGATGATGGGGCAAGCGGGTCACAAGCCCAGAGTCTGGCTTGGCCGTGCCTATGTCCATGCCCTGGTAGGCTTGCATGGAATCGGCTGATATCACCTGGGCTCCGGTGAACCCCAGGCGGGGGTTGGAAAAAAAAGAAGCTCCCGATCCGAACACGGACACAAGGAGCTCTGTCTTGCCCGACGCGGTCGGGCCTGTCACCACAAGGATCTTAGCCGACGATGAAACGATAATCCACCTGCTTCAGGAAAACCTGCTGGGCAGAAAGGGATACCACCTTGCCATTGCTTTTCTCCACTTCCGGAGTTTTCAGCACCGCAAGCTGGAAGGCGCGGCGATTGACCGCCACTGCAAGTTCGTATGAATTGGCATTGTAATCGATCAAATCCTCGAGAGGCATAATCATTCGAAGCTCCTGTAAGAATTCCCGGTAATAAAGAACCTTGCGGCCGGGTTTTGCGTAAGGCCGAAGCCCCCGCTGGTCATAAGCCCAATTCCCCCAATTTTCTGTCTATATCCCTGATCAGGTTTTCCGCCTCGAAATCCCTGGATTCCGCCGTGCCTCGGGGGTTCCCGCGCCGCAATTCGTCCAGGACTAGGAGGTTCCCAACCAATGCCAATTTTAGGGGGTCGACTATTTTCATCTGGCTGGAAATGGCGGAAAGCCTTTGCTTGAGCTCTTCCACCAATCCTTCTATGTACTCCGGATCCTCGTCGGTTCGAATCGTAAAGGTGACGCCGAGGATTTCAATGGGCAGGACTTGGGAATTGCGCCTGTCCTTGCCGTCAGAATATGTCGAGCTCATTTTCGGGGAGAGCATCCTTCTGGGTTTCCGCCGCCGCTTCCGGAGAATCGTCTTCCATTGATGCGGGGGCGGAACCGGAGGCTTTTTGGCCTTCGGCCTCGGCGACTGGGGTGGAAATCCCCATTACCATGTCCTCAAAAGCGTCGAGTTTGCTCAGGGCATGGGAGAGGCCTTCCTCAATCCTGAGCTGCTCTGTCCGAAACTCTTCTGCGCTGGCTTCAAGCTCCGAAGCCTTGGCTTCGGCGGCGGCGAGCCGGCCTTCCAGTTCGGCGCATCGTTCGGCCAAAGAGGCGGACTTGATGGACTCCGCCTCGTACATGGCTTCTGCCTGAGCCAGTTTCCCGGAGAGATCTACCGCAGGCAGGGTATCTATCTTTCTTCGAAGCTCGACATTTTCGGCGGCAAGGCTTTCCTGTGAGCCAGCGGCTTCCAGAAGGCGCTGCTCCAATTCCGCGTTTTCCTTACGGAGCTTGTCGATAAGCACGACCGCCTTCTCCACCCGCGCCTCAAGGGCGCGTATTTGCTCGAGCTTTACCATGGATTAAACCTTTAGGGCGGCCTTGGCGGTATCCACCACAGAGGTGAAAGCCGCGGGGTCGCGCACTGCGAGATCGGCCAGGAGCTTGCGGTCGATGACCACCTTGGCCTTGGCCAGGCCTTCTATGAACCGGCTGTAGGTGATGTCCTGGGCGCGGCAGGCGGCGTTGATCCTGGCTATCCAGAGGGTTCTGAACACGCCCTTCCTGTCCCTCCTGTCCTTGTACGCGTCAGACAGGGCCTTGGCCACCGCATCCTTGGCGACCTTGTAGTTGGAATGGCGGCGTCCCCAGTATCCCTTTGCAATCTTAAGTATTTTCTTACGGTGATCCTTTCTTCTGGTACCGTCAACTGCTCTCGACATATGCTATATCTCCTCTTCTAATGCGGCCGCTCAGCCGTTGGGCAGAAGCTTCTTCTTGATCTGGTGCACGGCGCCGCCGGACACGAATCCCGCCTTCCTTAGGTTTCTCTTGCGCTTCGTCGTTTTCTTGGTCAGGATATGGCGAAGGTTCATCTTCTTATATTTGACCTTGCCGGAGGCGGTGAGGGTGAACCTCTTGGCCGCGGCCTTCTTCGTCTTCATCTTGGGCATGATGTACCGTCCTTGTCGAATTCTGGCTATACGGAAGCCGGATCGGTTGCTTGGGCTTCCGATGCCGCTTGTCGCTTGATAATGGAGGCCTTGGGCTGCAATACCATGGACATGAATCTGCCCTCCATGAGGGGAAGCTTCTCCATGATATAAAAACCTTCCAGCTTTCCAAGGATTTTCTTGAGGATCTCCTCTCCGATCTCGGTGTGCGCGAGCTCCCGGCCCCGGAACCTGATGGTTACCTTGACCTTGTTGCCCTGCTCGAGGAACTCCCTGATGTGGTTGGACTTGAAATCAAGATCGTGTTCCGCAATCTTGGGCTGCATGCGGATCTCTTTGAGTTCCGTGGCCTTCGTATGCTTCTTGGCGTCCTTGATCTTCTTTTCCTGCTCGAACTTGTATTTGCCATAGTTCAGCAGCTTGCACACCGGGGGAACGGACTGGGGAGCGACCTCCACGAGGTCCAGTCCCACTTCCCGGGCAATCCTGATTGCCTCCAGGGTAGGTATGATGCCTCGCTGCTCGCCCTTTTCATCTATGAGCCGCACCTCGCGAACGCGGATCTGTTCATTGATCCGCAAATCCTTGTCTGCCAACTGACCTCCTCTTGCGCTGATCCGTTCGCCGTAACGGGGGGACGGACGACGGACCGACGCGCCGTAATACGCGCGCGGTTGGTCACGCGTATAGGCGCGGCGCGTATATTAGCACATAAATCCAAATCGGGTAAATACCTGGGATGGGAAAAACGTCGATATGGCTCAAGCTTTTCCAGCCGACCCCAAGACCTCGATGTTCTTACGAGCGTAGAGCTTCTTAAGTTCGTCCCGGGCTGGGCCGAGGAACTTGCGTGGATCGAATTCTTCAGGTTTTTCCGCCAAGACCTTGCGCACCAAGGCGGTCATGGCCAGCCTTCCATCCGAATCAATGTTGATCTTGCACACCGCGCTGCGGGCTGCCTTCCTGAGCTGCTCTTCCGGAATGCCCACCGAATCCTTGAGCTTGCCGCCGTGCTGCTCGATCATCCGGACATACTCCATGGGTACCGACGAGGAGCCGTGGAGGACGATGGGGAAGCCGGGGATTCTTTTTTCGATTTCTTCCAGAATATCGAAGCGCAGGGGAGGAGGCACAAGAACGCCGTCGGCGGTTTTGGTGCACTGCTCGGGCTTGAACTTAGCCCTTCCATGACTGGTGCCGATGGAAATGGCCAGGCTGTCCACGCCGGTCTTCTTCACAAAATCTTCCACTTCCTCGGGGCGGGTATAGTGGCTGTGCTCCGC
>VKGY01000065.1:0-9363 GCA_008080685.1 Spirochaetota bacterium | reverse complement strand
CACAGACTTTCTTGGTAAGCGCCACGTTATCGTCGTAGGGAAGGTGGGAGCCGTCTATCATGACGGAGGAGAATCCGCTTTCGATGCAGTCCACGCAGAGTTCAAAGCTGTCCCCATGGTCAAGGTGGAGGACAATGGGAATGGCGTAGCCGAGTTCCTTGGCGTATTCCACCGCCCCGCGGGCCATATTCCGTAACAAGGTGGAATTGCCATACTTGCGGGCACCTGAGGATACCTGGAGGATGACTGGGCTTTTAGTCTCCACGCAGGCTAGGATTATCGCCTGAAGCTGTTCCAGGTTGTTGAAGTTGTACGCCGGAATGGCGTAGCCGCCCGCGACTGCTCTTTTAAACAACTCCACCGTATTGGCCAGCCCCAATTCCTTATAACTTGTCATGATACCTCCGATAAAAAGAGACGCTTCTCTGACGCGACGTTTCCTGTTAATCTTATGTCCTGACGTATTTATGGTCAACTAGGAGAGCCTTGAGGCACATGATCAGACAAACGCCTTCCTGCGCCGGCCCATCCTTCCGCAGAGCCTTGCTCTCGATCCTCCTTCCCCTTGCCCTCATTGGCTGCCCTGCAGGGGATGGCCGAGACGGCAGGACATTTTTCCTTGACGAAGCCTTCAGCGCCCTCCTCCCCGGCCTTGCATCCCAAATTGGGGCAGCCTCGATAAAGGCGCAAGACCTGAGTCCCGCGATCAAGAAGAGCCTTTCCTCTTCAAGAGGGCGATCGAGGACGCAGCCCCAGCCGCTTCTCGCAAGCCCTCTGGCGGCACGGCGCATAGCGGAGGAAGCCGCTATCCTCGGATTGGCGTCTGAGGAGGCCATGCCTCCCGCGGTGGTCTTTTTTTCCGGTTCCTTGCTGGACCTCCATCCTTGGATTTGGAACGTGGAGTACGATTTCGAAGGCGCCTATGCATCCATGGGAGAAAAGGCAGTCGGGGAAAGCGACCCGGGGGCCAAGATCGGCATTTTATTCCAAGAAAACTTCATGCGCGGGTCTGACGCCCTCAAGGCGTTTGAAAGGGCGGTGGAGGCGGCGCGCGGGCCTGGAGCTGTGGAGGTAGCGATCATGGAAGCCGATCCCACCCAGATTGATATGTCAGGACGTGCTGAACAAGCCTTGGATAAGTTGGCCGCAGCCAAACCCCACGTCCTTGTCTTGGCCGTGGACGACGCTTGGGCCGCCTGGCTTCTGGCCAGGGAGGCAAGGGCAAAACTGGGAACGGGGATCAAGGCGCTGTATGCGGATCAGACATCCTGGACTCTAGCGGGGATAGGATCTAGGGAGACTTTTCCTCGAGGTGAGGGCCCAGGAGAGGCGCCCTTTTCGTTTCGCATAGAGGCGGATCAAAAAAGATTGGCCCGGGCTGCCCAAGGTGTGCTTCGTTCCCTCGAAACCGGCCGAAAGGTTCCTAAGACGACAAAAGTACCTTTGCGCCTCTTACACTGAAGCACGAGGCGTTTTAAGCCCAAAGAGTCTCTGAGCGTTTAAGGATGTCTGCCTGGACAAGTCCTCAGACCGAATCCCCTTTAATTCCGCGCCAACATCCACGGTACGAGAAAGATCCAAGGAGGTCGAGGCCTTTCCTCGATGCGGCATTGAATTCATGTACGGAGCATCGGTCTCGCAAAGAACTCGGTCCATGGGGCAGAGGCGGAAAGCTTCGCGCAGGGGACCGGCGTTTTTATAACTGATGTTGCCCGCGAAGGAGAGATGGCAGCCTGCGGAAAGGAATTTCTCCCCTTCCTTAGGCCCATAACCAAAACAATGGATGACCACAGGCGTGTACAAAGCGGTCTCGGCAACGATTTCCAAGGTGTCCATGTATGCGTCCCGCGAATGGACAATGAGGGGAAGCCTGTATTCAATGGCCAGGAGGGCTTGGGAACGAAAGATAGCCTTCTGCTGGTCTGGAAGGGCTTCCATGTGGTGATAGTCCAGCCCGCACTCACCCAGGGCGACGCAATCTCCGCTTTGCAGATCCTCCTCAAGATAGGCCAAGGAGGCTCGAGGTTTGGCGAATGACTCCCTGCCAGGCCAGAGGCCTGCAGAAAACTTTACGCACCTGTAGCCTCCGAAGCTGAGCCTCCTTTCTTTTAGATCCCCCGGCTTGGTCCCGATGTCGAGTATGAAGGCTTCGCTCGATTCCTCATAAAGGTCGAGGACTGTCTTTACCGCCGCAATTCCCAAGCGCTGCGCGATATGCCCAAGATGGGCGTGGGGATCGGTGATGATGTCAGGCATCGCTCACCGCTGGAGCTGGGTAAGTTTTATAACTAAGCCCTTCTTCCCCACGGGAAACCCGTACCAGGCTGCCCTCCCCTATCTCGCCCGACAATAGTTTCAAAGCCAAGGGATTTTCCAATAGAGCCTGGATAGCCCGCTTCAAAGGCCTTGCCCCGAACCTCTGGTCAAACCCAGCTCCGAAAGGCGCAGGCCGGCGATGCTTTCTATCATGGATTGGGAAAGGCGCTCGAAGAGGACGATCTCATCGATGCGGTTTAGGAACTCGGGCTTGAATTGGAGCTTCAAGAGGCCGTCTATGTCCTTGCGAACCGCTGCCATGTCCTTGGCTTCCAGAATCAATTCCGAACCTAAGTTGGAAGTCATGATGATGATGGAGTTGCGGAAGTCCACCACCCTGCCCTGGCCGTCGGTCAGCCTTCCGTCGTCCAAGGTCTGCAAAAGCACATTGAAGATCTCGGGGTGGGCTTTTTCAACTTCGTCGAAAAGCACTACGGAATAGGGTCTACGCCGCACCGCCTCGGTGAGCTGCCCCCCTTCCTCATAGCCTACATACCCCGGGGGGGCTCCGATGAGCCTGGAAACGGCATGCTTTTCCATATATTCGCTCATGTCGATCCGGGTCAGCGCTTTCTCGTCGTTGAATAGGAATTCCGCCAAGGCCTTCGCCAACTCAGTCTTGCCTACACCTGTGGGCCCAAGGAAAAGAAAGGAACCGAGAGGCCTTTTAGGGTCCGAGAGGCCGGCCCGGTTGCGGCGAATCGCATCTGCCACGGCTTTCAAGGCCGCGTCCTGGCCTATCACCCTGCATCCTAGGCGGGATTCCAGATCCACATATTTCTTGGATTCGGCGGACAGCATCTTCGACACCGGTATCCCGGTCCAGGCAGAGACCACCCGAGCGATATCTTCCTCCGATACTTCTTCCCGCAAGAGCCGCGATTCTTGATCCTTGGACGTCATTTGGGCGCCCAAGGCATCCAGTTCTTTCTGGGCGGCAAGGAGCCTGCCGTATTTGATTTCCGAGGCGGTGGCGAGGTCTCCATCACGCAATTTCCTATCCGCCTCGCTCTTCAGCTCTTCAATCCTCTGCTTGAGCTCCCTGATCGCCTCGATTTTTGCCTTTTCTCCCTCCCAACGTAGCTTCATCCCATCCCGGCTGGAAGAAAGCTCGGCGATCTCCCGCTCCAACTTCACAAGCCGCTCCCTTGAGCCAAGGTCCGCCTCACGGCCAAGTGCCTGGGCTTCCATGCGGAGTTGGAGTAGTTTTCGTTCGATGACATCCAATTCCGTGGGCTGGCTTTCTATCTCCATCTTGAGCCGGCTAGCCGCCTCGTCCACCAAGTCGATCGCCTTGTCCGGGAGGAAGCGGTTGGTGATATAGCGGTCGGAAAGGGTTGCTGCGGCTATGATGGCTTCGTCCCGGATTCGAACCCCATGATGCACTTCATAGCGTTCCCTGAGACCCCGCAAGATGGCGATGGTGGATTCCACACTCGGAGCGGGGCAGTACACAGGCTGAAACCGGCGTTCCAGGGCTGCGTCCTTTTCTATATGCTTCCTGTACTCGTCCAAGGTGGTAGCGCCTATAGCCCGCAGCTCGCCCCTGGCCAGGGCGGGCTTGAGGAGGTTGGAGGCATCCATGGCACCTTCCGAGGCTCCCGCGCCTACTAGGGTATGGAGTTCGTCTATGAAAAGGATGATGGCGCCGTTTGATTTCTGTATTTCCTCGATTACCGCCTTGAGCCTTTCCTCGAACTCGCCACGGAATTTGGCCCCTGCGATGAGGGAGCCCAAGTCGAGGGCGAGGAGGCGCTTGCCGCTCAGGCTGTCCGGCACATCTTTGGAAATGATGCGCCGGGCAAGCCCCTCCACTATGGCGGTTTTGCCAACCCCAGGCTCGCCAATAATCACAGGGTTGTTTTTTGTCCTTCGGGAAAGCACCTGCATGACCCTTCGGATTTCCTCGTCCCTTCCTATCACCGGATCGAGCTTGTCCGCCCGGGCCAGGGCGGTGAGGTCGCGGCAATACTTCTCCAAGACTCGATATTTTTCATCCGCCTGCTGGTCTGTCACCCGCCGCGTTCCGCGCACGGCTACAAGGGAAGAAAGCACAGACTCCCGGCTAAGGCCCGCCGCCTTGAGAAGGGCCTGGGCGTTGGATTCTCCGGCTATGATGCCTAGGAGAATATGCTCCGAGGCGACATACTCGTCCCTGAGGGCCGCCGCCTCAGCCTCGGCCTTGGAGAGGGCCTTCGAGGAGGAGCCGGAAAGATAGAGCTGGGAGGCGTTGCCGTACGCCTTGGGCAGCTTTGAGATGGCGGTTTCTGTGTTTCTCTCTAGGAGGGAGCGGTCCGCTCCGATGCGCTCCACGAGGGAGGGAACCACCCCATCTTCCTGGGTGAGGAGGGCGTACAGCAGATGCTCGGTCTCGACGCTCGGATTGTCGTGCCTTTGGGCAAGGGCGGAGGCGTCGCGCACCGCTTCCTGGGCTTTCAAGGTGAATCGTTCATAATTCATGGGATAAAAATACGAAGAGGACCCAGGCTTGGCAAGGCATGGCGCCTAGGCGGCGAAGGAGGGTATATTCGATGCCATGGAAGGAACAATGAAAGCAGTCATCATGCACGGATACACGAACGAGGAAGCCTTCGCCGTCATGCGGGCGATCAAAGCCCTGGGATTGGAAGCGGAAAACACAGCCTTCGCCACCACCACGCCCACAAGCCTTGGGTGGAAGGTGGAAGACCTCCTTGAGCACCTGGCCCAGGAGCATGAGGCAATGGGAGCGAGAAACAGAAATTAGGAGCCCTTGTCGGCGGCTCTTATTCGGCGTCGAATTCCGGAATCTTTTCCTTGAGGGCCTTGGCAAGGTCTTCGCCCTTGCTCCCCTTCTTCAAGGCGATGAAGACCACGTTGTCCCTTCCGGAAACCGTGCCGAGCACGTCTTCAAGCCCCATGTTGTCTATGGCGAGGGCGACGGAGTCGGAATGGCCGGAAAAAGTCCGGACCACGGCCACCGATTCGTTCCAATCGATCGCCACGTAGCCTCTAAGAAAGTCCTGGATGTAGTGCCTTTCGGACTCTTTCCTTTCCTCGTCGGAAGGAACTGTATAATAATACCCTGAATGCCCGTCGGCGACCTTGCCGACCTTTAGGTACTTGAGGTCCCGGGACAAGGTGGCCTGGGTAACATTGTATCCCGATTCCGAGAGAAGCTGCAGCAAGGTTTCTTGAGAATCTATCCTATGGACTTTGATCAGGGTCTTTACCGTCTTGAGTCGTTCCAGTCTTTCTTTCATGGGCGCAGTCTCTCCGTGGAAATCATTTAACGCGTCCGCGTAGTATTACATATTCTTGCAAAATCCTCAAGCTTAATTCCACCCAAGGCGGCGCTGAAGCCGCTTGAAGAGGGAGACTTCGTTCATCTTGTCCCGGGCGAAATCGAGGGCCGCCTTATAACCCGAATCAAAAAGCTTGGCGTAGGTGGGGTCTCCCGTCACTATGTCGAACTCGGTTTGCTCTACCCCCATGTCGTCGATAAAAATCGTCCTGCCCTTGGCCGATTCTCCTTGGAAAACCAATTTTTCCTGGGCGAACAGCAGGGTCTCAAACAGAGCTCCGATATGGTCCACCAAGCCCTTGATCGGCCTATGGCTTTCCTTCTCAGGAGAGGCGTAGACGAAAAATCCCAGCGTTTCCTGGTTCACGCCCTGGGAAAATTTCCTGCCGTATTTTGGATCGTCGAATAGGTTGATGGGGTAATTCCACATGATGCCGCCGTCCACGTACAGCTGTTCATCCTCGGTGCCCGGAAAACGGTAGGGTACGGCCTCGAAGAAAAGGGGAATGGACATGGACATCCGTACCGCCAGGGCGACTTCCAGGTCCGGAGTCGTCTGAAGGGAGAAGACTCGGGATTTCCGATTGCTCAGATCTGTGCCGGTGACATAGAGATCCAAAAAGGCCTTGCCATCCTTGTGGATCGAAGAATCGGCGAAATCCCTGAAGGTATAGGCTTCCTTTTGGACGGAGAAGCGGCTCTTGATGACGGCCTTAAGCCATTCGTAAAAGTATTCGCTGGAATACCAGCCTTTGTCTTGGATGAGCCTGGAAGTGCATTGGATATTCTTGACAAACCCCAGGGATTGCAGCCTCGATGCCAGCCTATTGCCCTCCGAGCCTTGCCTCAATTCCTCCGACTCATCGCCCTCCGAGGGCAGGCGGCGATAATCCAAGCTGTCCGCGATGGCTTTCAGTTCCTGGAAGCCGTCGAGATTCAAGGCCAGGATCGCCGCGGTGATGGCGCCGGCTGAGGTGCCCGCGACCCTTTTTACGTTCCGGACCCAATCCTGTTCGAAGCAATATTTGAGCGCGCCCAGATAGGCGATGCCCCGCACGCCGCCGCCCTTGAAAACCATATTCCTGAATGTTGCCATACGGATGGCAAGTATAAACCCGACCGATTCTGTCAGTCCATGCCGGGTGTTGAATATCCGAGGCCAATGGGGGTAGCGTATCCCTATGAGCGAAGATTGGCAAAAGGCCATGCGTCAAAGGATCAAGACTGTTCCGGGATGGGATGTGGAGACCTCGCTTCCGGTAGGAATTCCCCGGCACTGGCTTTCCCTTTCCCAGGAAGATTATCTGATGTGCCAAAGGAATAAAGACGGGGTGCCTTTGGATCCTCTCCTGGCTCAAGCCCTTCCATCGCCACAGGAAAGCCTTGCCACAAAGGATGAGGCGGTCGACCCCCTGGGGGAATCGCGGCATCGCATACTACCCCGCGTAGTCCACCAGTATCCTTCCAGGCTCCTCGTGAGGGCCACCGGCGAATGTCCTCTTTTTTGCCGCTATTGTTTTAGAAGGTCCCTTTTGAAGGATCAGAGGTCGTGGCTGGACAGGAAAAGCATTTCCTCAATCTCAAGCTACATCTCCGCCCATCCCGAAATCCGGGAAGTCCTGGTATCGGGAGGAGACCCTCTCACTGTCTCGGACGATAGGCTCGAGGAGCTCTTCACCGCCATCCGCCGAGCGGGTTCGGCCATCGTGATCCGGCTGTGCACAAGGACCCCGGTCTGCCTGCCCTCCCGGGTAACCCCGGGCCTGGTGGATTTGTTGCACCGATCCAAGCCCCTCAAGCTCATCCTCCATATCAACCATCCTAGAGAAATTTCCCAGGAATTTATCCTTGGCCTGGAGGCCATGCAGAACGCAGGCCTTCCCATCCGAAGCCAATCGGTCCTCCTCAAGGGCATCAACGATAGGGCGGAAACCTTGGCTGAATTGTTCTCATCCCTCTCCAGGCTGGGCGTGGAGCCCTATTACCTTTTCCAAGGGGACCTGGCGGCGGGAACCTCGCACTTCAGGGTTCCGCTGTCCAAGGGGTTGGAGCTCTACCGCCAGCTGCGCCAGCGCCTCTCAGGGCTTGAACTCCCCCGGTATGCCCTGGATGCGCCCGAAGGAGGAGGGAAGCTCTACCTGCCTGAATCGGTGATTGGCCTGGAGGGCAAGACCTGGATACTCGAAGGACCGGACGGCCGAAGGCACAGATACCCTGAGGAAACCTAAGCCAGGGCTTGCCTTCGGGCAGCCCCCCTTGATCATTCCCACTCGATCGTCGCGGGAGGCTTGGACGAGATGTCGTAAGCCACCCTTCCCACCGCAGGGACGCGATTGGTGATCACGGAAGATATTTCGATCAAATCCTTGGCCTCGAAGGGGTAGACCCCGGCTGTCATGCCGTCTTCGCTGGTCACAGCGCGCAAGGCCACCACAAAGCCGTATCTTCTCTCGTCTCCCGCCACCCCCACGGAACGCACCGGCAAGAGGACGCAGAAGGCCTGCCAAATCTTGTCGTAGAGTCCTCGGGACCTCAGTTCGTCGATGAAAATGGCATCGGCGGCGCGCAGGATGTCGCATTTTTCTCTGGTCACTTCGCCAAGGATCCTCACTCCAAGCCCAGGTCCGGGGAAAGGATGCCGTCCTACCACGTGGGGAGGAAGTCCCAGGATCTTGCCAAAGCTCCGCACCTCATCCTTGTACAGCCTATCCAGGGGCTCTATGACCCGGCCCGCGGCCCGCTTCTTCTCCACCAGAGGACTTCGCACATTATGGTGGCTTTTTATGACTTGGGCCTTGGCGCCCACTCCCTTTCCGGACTCTATGAGGTCCGTGTACAGGGTTCCTTGGACCAGGAATGCATCGGGTATGCCCAAAGCCCCCACTTCCCTTTCCTGGATGGTTATGAAGAGATCCCCGATGATTTTCCTTTTCTTTTCCGGGTCATCCACGCCGGCCAAGGCGGAGAGGAATTCATTCTCCGCGTCCACCATGCGCAGGTGGGTGGCGCCGAGGGACGAGAGGTTATTCATCACCTCCTGACTTTCCGCTTTGCGCATGAGGCCAGTATCGATATACAGGAGATACACCTGGGATGGATCCAGGGTTTCAAGGAGAAAGGCTCCCGCGACCGTGGAATCCACACCGCCGGAAATGAGGAGGAGAACGGGGTCCTTCCCTACCTTGCTTCGGATGAGCTGGGCCTCCCTGGCCAAGTACGCCTCCATGGACCAGGACTTCTCAGCTTTGCAAACACCAAGGACATAGTTTTCCAAAATCTTGAGTCCGTATTCGCAGTGACTTACCTCGGGATGGAATTGGACTCCCCAATGGGGATGCTCCACATGGGCAAGGGCGGCAATGATGCCCCCATCCGACCGGGCTATCGCCTTCCATCCCGGCGCGGGTGTAAGAATCGAGTCCCCGTGGCTCATCCACGAGGTGAATTTCTCGGCCACGTCGGCAAAGAGAGGATTGGAGGCTTCAAGGCATACTTTCTTCCGGCCGTACTCCCGCTCCGCCAGCCTTTGGACCTTGCCCCCCTGGTCGAAGGTCATTCTCTGGATGCCGTAGCAGATGCCTAAAAGAGGAAGCCCTGAAGCGAAGACCGAAGGATGGGGCTGGGGAGATCCGGCTTCGTAGGCAGAGTAGGGAGAACCGGAGAGTATGATGCCCACGCAATCCTTAAGACACTGCGCGTCAAGGGCACTTTCCCCGGGTAGGATCTCCGAATAAACACCGAGTTCGCGCACCCTTCGGCCTATG